>JABFWL010000041.1 GCA_013362315.1 Catenulispora sp.
CGAAGAACCGCGTCTCCCAGCGGATCGGCGCCATCGCCGAGTCCGCGACCCTGGCCGTGGACGCCCGGGCCAAGGCCCTGAAGGCGGCCGGCCGGCCGGTGGTCGGCTTCGGGGCCGGCGAGCCCGACTTCCCGACGCCGGCCTACATCGTCGAGGCGGCGGTCAAGGCGGCGCAGGATCCGAAGTTCCACAAGTACACCCCGGCCGGCGGGCTGCCGGAGCTGAAGGACGCGATCGCGGCCAAGACGCTGCGCGACTCCGGCGTCGAGGTGGCCTCGAGCCAGGTACTGGTCACCAACGGCGGCAAGCAGGCCATCTACAACGCCTGCGCCACGCTGCTGGACCCCGGCGACGAGGTCATCGTCCCGGCGCCGTACTGGACCACCTACCCCGAGGCGATCCAGCTGGCCGGCGGCGTGCCGGTGCCCGTGGTCGCCGACGAGACCACCGGCTACCTGGCCACCGTGGAGCAGCTGGAAGCGGCGCGCACCGAGCGCACGAAGGTGCTGCTGTTCGTCTCCCCCTCCAACCCGACCGGCGCGGTGTACTCCCCCGAGCAGGTCGAGGCCATCGGCCGCTGGGCGCTGGAGCACGGCCTGTGGGTGCTCACCGACGAGATCTACGAGCACCTGGTCTACGGCGACGCCGTCTTCACCTCGATTGTGAAGGCCGTGCCGGAGCTGGCCGACCACACCGTGATCGTCAACGGCGTGGCCAAGACCTACGCGATGACCGGCTGGCGGGTCGGGTGGCTGATCGGTCCGGCCGACGTGGTGAAGGCCGCCACCAACCTGCAGTCGCACGCCACCTCCAACGTCTCCAACGTGGCGCAGGTGGCGGCGCTGGCCGCGGTCTCCGGCAGCCTGGAGGCGGCGACCGAGATGCGGGTGGCCTTCGACCGGCGGCGGCAGACCATCGTGCGGATGCTGAACGAGATCGAGGGCGTGGTGTGCCCGGAGCCGGAGGGCGCGTTCTACGTGTACCCGTCGGTGAAGGCGCTGCTCGGCAAGGAGATCCGCGGGCAGCGCCCGACGACCTCGGTGGAACTCGCCGCGCTGATCCTGGACGAGGTCGAGGTCGCGGTGGTGCCCGGCGAGGCCTTCGGCACCCCGGGCTACCTGCGCCTGTCCTACGCGCTCAGCGACGAGGACCTGGTCGAGGGCGTGTCGCGGATGCAGAAGCTGCTGATCGAAGCGCGCTGAACGAAGTGCTGAACGAAGCGGACTGAACGAAGAACGCTGACCGCTCCGCCGCCTCATCAGAGCCCCCGTCGCAGGGTGCGGGCTCGTGGTGAGGCGGCGGAGCGGTCTTCTGTGCGTTACGCCGCGTTACGCCGTCGCTCCGGCAGTCCGCTGGTCCCGGTCCCGCACCGCCGAGTCCAGCGGCTCCAGCACCTCCGGCGAATCCTGCAGCTCTAGCGAATCGTCCAGCTCGTCGGCGACGGTCGCCGACCGGCGGGCGGGCACCAGCCACATCGCCAGCATCGCCACCGCCAGGATCGCGGCGCCGGTGTAGACCGCGGGGATCACACCGTCCAGGAAGTGCTGCTGCGGGGACGTCGTCGCGGTCGGGCCGTAGCCGCCGTTCGCCGAGAACACCGCGCCCATCACCGCGATGCCCAGCACACCGCCCAGCTCTCGCAGGGTGTTGTTCACCCCGGAGGCGATGCCCTCCTCGTGCCGGCGCACCGAGCCCAGCACCAGGTTCGCGATCGGAGCGAAGAACATCGCCATGCCCGCGCCGCCGAGGATGAAGGCCGGCAGCAGTTCGATGTAGTCGACGTCGACCGTGGTCACCGCCGCGATCCAGGCCAGCGCCACCGCCTGGAAGCCCAGGCCCACGGTGACGATCCACTTGCCCCCGATCCGGTCCGACAGGATTCCGGCGATCGGCGCGACGAGCATCGGCATGCCGGTCCAGGGCAGGACCCGGATGCCGGAGCCCAGCGGCGAGTCCCCGTACACGGTCTGGAACAGCTGCGACAGGAAGAAGACCGCACCGAACATCCCGAAGGACATCAGCAGGGCGCTGATGTTGATCAGCGGGAAGGAGCGGCCGCGGAACAGGTGCATCGGCACCATCGGGTGGTCGGTGCGCAGCTCCCAGGCCACGAAGGCGACGAGCAGCACGCCGCCGGCCACGAAGCCGGTCAGCACCAGCGGCGTCGTCCACCCGGCGTCGCCGCCGCGGATCAGGCCGAGCACGACGCCGAGCAGGCCGCCGGTGGCCAGCACGGTCCCGACCACGTCCAGGCGGCGCCCCGCGCCCCGGCTCTCGGTGAGCCCGATCCAGGCCAGCGGCAGCAGCACCAGGCCGATCGGCACGTTGACCCAGAAGATCCACTGCCAGGAGGCGGCCTCCACCACGGCCCCGCCGATCACCGGCCCGAGCGCCACGGCGAGCCCGCCGATCGCGCCCCAGGCGCCGACCGCCGCGCCGCGCTTCTCCGGCCGTACGCTCGCCGACAGCAGGGTCAGGCTCAGCGGCACGATCACCGCGCCGCCCAGGCCCTGCACGGCGCGCGCCGCGATCAGCACCCCGATGTTCGGCGCGAGCGCCGAGACCACCGAGGCGGCGGTGAAGACCGCGAGCCCGGCGACGAACAGGTTCCGGCGGCCGAAGCGGTCGCCGAGCGTGGAGCCGGTCAGCAGGAACACGGCGAAGGTGAGGGTGTAGGCGGAGACCGTCCACTGCAGGCCGGACAATCCGGCGTGCAGCGATTCCCGGATCGACGGCAGCGCGATGCTGACGACGAGGTTGTCCAGCTGCGCCATGAACATGGCCACGGCGGTGATGACGAACGTACGGACCGGGTGGCCGATGGTGGCCGCCTGGACTCGTTCGCTGACTCGGTCGGTGGTGGTGCTCACGGGGATCCCCCTCGGATCTAGTTAGCAGTCACTAACTTCTGACGGTAGTGATTGGTCACTTACTTGTTGGAGCACGGTGCGGTGCGGATCAGGAGCTTGCGCTCGTCAGCGGGTGAAAGACCGCTCTACGTACTCGGCGTAGGCCGGCTCGCGGGGACTGCCCTCGCGGATCGGGGCGCCGTCCTCACGGTCCGGACCGGCGGCGGCCCGGGCCTCGTCGCGCAGCACGTCGATGATCGGCTGCCACATCGAGTCGGCGCCGTCGCCGAGGCCCATCGCGGCGATCATGTTGCAGAGCATGCCCTTGGCGAAGAAGTCCACGCGGACCTCCACCGGGGCCCCGCTCAGGTTCTCCACGTGCCGCCACACGTCCTGCATCGCCTGCCGGACGGCGACCTGCACCTCAGGGTCGTGACAGGCGGCGAGCTGCTGGAGCTGCATGCCCAGCGTGTCGCTGTCGGCCAGCAGCAGGTCCTGGTATGCCTCGCCCATCGCGGCCAGCGCCTCGGTCCCGTACCTGCCCTCACTGGCCTTGCTGAAGACCTCCTTCACCTGGCCGCAGCTGCGTTCCACGGCGGCGATGAACAGGTCTCGCTTGGTCGGGAACAGGCGGAAGAGGTAGGGCTGCGAGACCCCGACCCGCTTCGCGATGTCGCTGGTCGAGGTGCCTTCCAGCCCGCGGATCGCGAACTCGGTGACGGCGGCCCGGACGACCTGGTCGCGTCGCTCGTCGGCACTCATGCGGGGGCTCATGAGTAGTAAGTTAGCAGTCACTAACCAGACCGTCAACTCCGTCCTCCGCCCCCAGGAGTTCTCAGACGTTCCTCATCCGACGGCCGGATAGTAGGAACGTGAGCTCCGTTCCCACCCCGCCCGCCTCGGAGATCCTGGTCGTCGACGACGAGCCCGGGATCCGCTCCGTCCTGGCCTCGAGCCTGGAGTTCGAGGGCTACACCGTCCGCACCGCCGCCGACGGCCGCGCCGCGCTGGCCGAGGTCGAGCGCGGGCGGCCGGACCTGGTGGTGCTCGACGTGCTGATGCCCGGCATGGACGGCCTGACCGCCTGCCGCCGGCTGCGCGCCGCCGACCCGCACCTGCCGGTGCTGATGCTCACCGCGCGCGACCTGACCGGCGACCGGGTGGCGGGCCTGGACGCCGGCGCCGACGACTACCTGGCCAAGCCGTTCGAGCTCGACGAACTGCTGGCCCGGGTCCGGGCACTGCTCCGGCGGGGAGCGCTGACCGGCGAGGACGCTGGAAGCGCCGGAGGGAGGACGGGCCTGCACGAGGAGCACATCCTCGCTTATGAGGACCTGGAGATGGACACACTGACCCACGAGGTGACCCGCGCGGGCCGTCCCATCGAACTCACTCGGACGGAGTACCTGCTGCTGGAGATGTTCCTGGCTCATCCCAGGCAGGCGCTCACCCGCGAGCAGATCCTGCGCTCGGTGTGGGGCTTCGACTTCGAGCCGGCGTCGAACTCGCTGGACGTGTACGTGATGTACGTCCGGAAGAAGACGGAGGTCGACGGGCTGCCGCGGCTGATCCAGACGGTGCGCGGCGTCGGGTACGCGCTGCGCGTGCCGGCGAGCGCGAAGCCGTGATCCGCCGTCTTCCCCTGCGTTCCCGGCTGGCGCTGCTGAGCGCGGTCGCCGTCACGATCGCGATCGCGGCGGTGTCGCTGATCTCGTGGTACGCGGTGCGAGACCGGTTGTACGAGCAGCTGGACAAGTCGATCGAGTCCTCGGAGAGCCCGCCGCCCGGCATTCGGTACTTCCATGCGGGAACGGACCAACAGGGCCATGCAACGGAAACCCGGGTGACAGTCGACCCGTGCGATCCGCCCCGGCTGCAACCCGGGCCGGGATCCGAAGCTCCGGACCAGTATTTCAGGCCGCCCCCGGCGACCGGCCTGACCTTCGTCCGCGCCGACGGCAGTAGTTGCGGCGTCTTCAACTCCACCGAGGTCGAGACCGAAGCCGGTGATCTGGACCTGGTCGGGGCGCGGCAGGACGCCCGGCTCTGGCGCGACGGGGTCGACGTCACGGGCCAGCGGGTCCGCGTCGAGGTGGTCCCGCGTTTCGAAGGCGACGGCGTCTATCTCAAGTCGCAGCCCTACAAGCCCGTCGATGACTCTCTCACCAGCCTGGCCTGGCTCCTCGGCAGCGTCGCGCTGCTGGGCATCGGCGGCGCCGCCACCGCCGGCCTGCTGGTCTCGCGCGCCGCGCTGCGGCCGGTCGACCACCTGACCCAGGCGGTCGAGCACGTGGCCCGCACCGAGGATCTGGCCATCCGGATGCCGGTGTCCGGCAACGACGAGATCGCCCGGCTGTCGGAATCGTTCAACGCGATGACCGCCGCCCTGCAATCGTCGCGCGACGAGCAGAAGCGACTGGTCGACGACGCCGGCCACGAACTGCGCACGCCGCTCACCTCCCTGCGGACCACGATCGACCTGTTGATCCGCTCGGAGGAATCAGGACGACCGCTGCCGGAAGGGAAACGCCCCGAGCTGCTCACCGGCGCACGCACTCAGATGCGGGAGCTGACGGTGCTCATCGCCGACCTCCTGGAGCTGTCGCGCCCCGAACAGGCGACACCCGCGGCGACCCGCTCCGTGGCCCTTCACGAAGTCGTGGAGCACGCCGTCGAACGCGTTCGCCCGCGCGGCGCCGCGCGCGAGATCCCGGTCACCATTGCGGCCAAGGTGGAGCCCTGGTACGCGCACGGCGACGCGGCCGCGTTGGAGCGTGCCGTGGTGAACCTGCTGGACAACGCGGTGAAGTTCACACCGCCTGGAACCGAGGTCGACGTACGCCTGTGGCGGGGCGAACTGACGGTGCGAGACCGCGGGCCGGGCGTGCCACCTGAGGAACTGCCGCACGTCTTCGAACGCTTCTGGCGCTCGCCGAGCGCGCGGGCGTTGCCCGGCTCGGGTCTGGGCTTGGCGATCGCGGCTCGGGCGGTGCGAGAGGCCGGCGGTTCGGTGACGGTGGAGGCGGCGCCGGACGGCGTCGGAGCGGTCGCGCGGCTGCGGCTGCCGGGGGTCGGCGGGGAGTGATCTGAGGAGTTCCCCGGCCGTCCTCGCGGGCGTTTTCCAGGTCTGGCGGATCACCTCGTTTCCATTCTCATCCGCCCTTCATCGAAGCCTCATTCACCTCCCACGCCCCGCCGAGAGCGTCATCCCCATGAACGCAACCGCTCTCACTGATCGCGCAGCGCCGGACGGCGCCGGCGTCGAGGTGCCCGGCGGGCGCCCGCGCAAGCTGGTCGAGGTGGTGGTGCCCGTCTACAACGAGCAGCACGTCCTGGAGGCCAGCGTCCGGCGCCTGCACCGGTATCTCGTGGAGAACCTGCCCTATCCGTTCCGGATCACCGTGGCCGACAACGCCTCGACCGACAGCACGTGGGCCGTGGCCGCGCGCTTGGAGCGGGAGCTGACCGGAGTGCGGGCCGTACACCTGGATCTGAAGGGCCGGGGCCGCGCGCTGCGGGCCGTGTGGTCGGCTTCGGACGCCGACGTGGTCTCGTACATGGACGTGGACCTGTCCACCGACCTCAACGCCTTCCTGCCGCTGGTGGCGCCGCTGCTGAGCGGCCACTCGGACCTGGCGATCGGGTCGCGGCTGGCCCGCGGCAGCGCCGTGGCCCGCGGCCCGAAGCGGGAGTTCATCTCGCGGACCTACAACCTGCTGCTGCGGACCACGATGGCCGCGCGGTTCTCCGATGCCCAGTGCGGCTTCAAGGCCGCGCGGACCGAAGTGGTGCAGGCGCTCCTGCCCCGGGTGCAGGACGAGGAGTGGTTCTTCGACACCGAGCTGCTGCTGCTCGCCGAGCGGTTGGGCTTGCGGATCCACGAGGTGCCGGTGGACTGGATCGACGATCCGGACTCGCGGGTGGACATCGTGAAGACCGCCAAAGCCGATCTGAAGGGGATGTGGCGCGTGGCGAAGGCGTCGCTGAGCTCGTCCTCGGGCGCGCCGGTGCGGGCCCGGGTGCGGGCGGTCGATCCGCCGGCCGGGCTGCGGTGGCAGGTCCCGGTGTTCGCGACGATCGGTGTGCTGTCGACGATTGCTTATCTGCTTCTGTACGTATTGCTGCGCGCTTCTATAGGGGCCTTCGCGGCGAACGCTATAGCGCTAGCTATCACTGCGGTCGCTAATACGGCGGCGAACCGGCGTTTCACCTTCGGCGTCACCGGGAGCCGTAACGCGCTGCGGGACCAGGTCGGCGGGCTGGTGGCGTTCGCCATCGGGCTGGCGCTGTCCAGCGGGACGCTGGCCGCGGTACACGCCGGGGTGGGGCATCCGTCGCGGGGCGTCGAGGTGCTGGCGCTGGTCGTCGCCAACGGCCTGTCGACGCTGGCACGGTTCGTGCTGCTGCGCGCGTGGGTCTTCCATCCGAGGCATCGCAACGCCTCTTCCGACTACGAGACCGCGATTCCGGCGGCTCAGAACACTGGAGAGCTGTCATGAGCACGATCTCCTCCTCTTCGGAAGTCGTCTATGAGATCGGTCCTTCCGACCCCGGCACCGAAGCCGGAGGCGGCGGACGCTTCCGGCGATGGTGGCGTGGGCCGGAGAGCGATCCGCGGTGGGCGCGGCCGAGCTTGCTGGGCCTGCTGATTGCCGCGGCTGTTCTCTACCTGTGGGACCTTTCGGCCTCCGGGTGGGCGAACTCTTTCTACTCGGCGGCGGTGCAGGCTGGGACGAAGAGCTGGAAGGCGATGCTCTTCGGTTCCCTCGATGCCGGGAACGCCATCACTGTCGACAAGCCGCCCGCGGCGTTGTGGGTGATGGAGATCTCGGGACGGATCTTCGGGTTCAACTCGTGGTCGATGCTGGCGCCGCAGGCGCTTATGGGGGTCGCTACCTGCGGTGTCGTATACGGGGCCGTCAAGCGGGTGCTCACTCGGACGCACAACGCCACCATCGGGTCGGTCGCGGGGCTTCTGGCGGCGGCCGCGCTGGCCGTGACGCCGGTCGCCGTGCTGATGTTCAAGTTCAACAACCCCGATGCGCTGCTGACGCTGTTGTTGACGCTGGCCGTGTACGCGGTGGTGCGGGCGCAGGAAAACGGGAGCACCCGCTGGCTGCTGTTGGCGGGCACGTTGATCGGCTTCGCATTCCTGACGAAGACGCTCCAGGCGTTCCTCATCCTGCCGGCTTTGACGGCCGTGTACCTGGCGACCGGTCCCGGCCGGTTCCTGCGGCGCTTGTGGCAGATCCTGGCGGCCGGCGCGGCGCTCGTGGCGAGCGCCGGGTGGTGGATCGCGATCGTGCAGCTCACTCCCGCTTCGTCGCGGCCTTACATCGGCGGCTCGCAGCACAACAGCTTCCTGGAGCTGACCTTCGGCTACAACGGCTTCGGGCGCCTGACCGGCAACGAGACCGGCAGCGTCACCGGCGGGCCGCGTCAGTTCATCGACGCGCCGGGCCAGACAGGCGCGACGACCCAGCTTTTCGGCGGTCCCGGCGGGCCGCCCGGTTTCGGCCGCACAGGCGGCCCGCGCGCGGGCGGCGGCTTCGGTGGCGGCGGCACCACCTGGCAGCGGCTGTTCGGCGACGACATCGGGAGCCAGGTCAGCTGGCTGCTGCCGGCGGCCCTGGTGCTGTTCGTCTTCGGCCTGTGGGCGGCAGGCCGGGCGCGACGCGCCGACCACGCCCGCTCGGCGCTGCTGGCCTGGGGCCTGTCCCTGCTGAGTACCGCAGCCGTGTTCAGCTACATGAAGGGCATCTTCCACCCCTACTACACGATCGCGCTCGCACCGCTCATCGCGGTGACGGCGGGCATCGGCGGCGGAATGCTGTGGGCACGACGCACCGAGATCGTGGCTCGGATCGGACTCGCGGCCGCGGTCGGCGTGACGGCGTGGTGGAGCTTCGAGCTGCTGGCTCGGACACCGGACTGGAACGGGTGGCTGCGGTTCCTGGTCGCGACGGTCGGGGCGATCGGCGCGGTGCTGCTGGTGGTCGGGCCGATGGTGACGGGGCGACTGGGCCGGGGCGCGCCGGTGTTGGAGCAACAGCAGGAGCAGGGCTCGGGCGAGGGACTTGGGCGGGGCCAGGGTCAAGGCTCGGCGGTGCCGGGCTGGGTTCCGGATGGACGCCTCGAAGGGTCCCCTGGAGTCACCGCTGATGCTGACATTCCTGCGGCGAGCGAACGCGTTCCAGCTCGCAACACGGCGTTCAGCAAGGCTCTGCGATGGGTGGCAGTGACGCTCGGTGTGTCTGCGGCGCTGCTCGGTCCGGCGGCTTACGCGGTCGCGACCACAAAGGCCGCGCACACCGGCTCCATCCCCTCGGCCGGACCGTTCGGCGCCAGCTTCGGCCCCGGCGGCCTTCCCGCGGGCGGTGGCTTCCACATCTTCGGCGGACCGGCCGGCGGCAACGTGTTCCCTCCCGGCGGCCAGAACGGTCCGGGTATGCAGAACGGGCAGGCGCCCGGCGGCGGCCAGAACGGTCAGTTCCCCGGCATGAACGGCCAGCCGCCCGGCGGCAGCCAAGGCGGTCAGGGCAGTCAAGGCGGCCAAAACGGTCCGGGGGGCCAGAACGGACCCGGGGGCCAGAACGGTCAGCCCCGCCAAGGCCTCTTCCCCGGCGGCACCAATCTCCTCGACGCCAGCCGCCCCAGCGCGCAGATCCAGGCGCTGCTGAAGCAGAACGCGTCAAGCTACCGCTGGGTGGCCGCGGCGATCGGCGCCCAGAACGCGGCCGGCTATCAGCTGTCCACCGGCGACCCGGTGATGGCGATCGGCGGCTTCAACGGCTCCGACCCGTCCCCGACCCTGGCCCAGTTCCAGCAGTACGTCGCCCAGCACAAGATCCACTACTACATCGGCGGCGGCATCGGTCCGGCCAACGGCGGCGCCGACGTGGGCGGCGCGATCGGAACCTGGGTCAAAGCCCATTTCACGGCCCAGACCATCGACAACACGACCATCTACGACCTGACGGCGCCGACGTCGTCGTGAGCTGAGAAGCAACACCAAGAGGGAAGGGAACGTTAAGAGCGGCGGACAGGTCTTCGGACCTGTCCGCCGCTCTTAGCAACCCTATGTGTCCGCGCCTAAAGCGCCGCCCCCACGAGTACCGGCTCCGGCACCAGCTCCACCCCGAACCGGTCCCGCACCCCGTCGCGGATCTCGCGCGCCAGCCCGAGCACGTCCGCGGCGGCGGCGCTCCCCCGGTTGGTCAGCGCCAGCGTGTGCTTCGTCGACAGCGTCGCCGGGCCTGTGCCGTAGCCCTTCGGGTAGCCCGCCTGCTCGATCAGCCACGCGGCGGAGGTCTTCACCCGGTCGCCCGCCGCCGGGAACCGCGGCGGCACGGCGGCCGCGCGCGCCGCCAGCGCGTCGAAGGCCGCGGCGTCCAGCACCGGGTTCGTGAAGAACGACCCGGCCGACCAGGTGTCGTGGTCCGCGGCGTCCAGCACCATGCCCTTCGACGCCCGCAGCTTCAGCACCATCTCCCGGACGTCGGCCAGCGGCACGCGCTCCCCCTCGGCCACGCCGAGGGCACGCGCCAGTTCGGCGTACCGGATCGGGGCGGACAGCCGCTCGGATTCCTGCGCGGCCGGCGGCTCGAAGCCGAACCAGACCGTCAGCACCACGTACTTGCCAGGGTGCTGCTTGAAGATCGAGTCCCGGTAGCCGAACTCCAGACATCGGGACTGCATCCCGCGGATCTCGCCGGTCTCGCGGTCGAGCGCGCGGATCCAGGCGATCGTCTGGCCGACTTCCTGGCCGTAGGCGCCGACGTTCTGGATCGGCGTCGCGCCGGCCGAGCCGGGGATGCCGCTCAGCGCCTCGACGCCGACCGCGCCCAGCGCCACCGCCTCGGCGACGAAGGCGTCCCAGTCGTGGCCCGCCGCCACGCCCAGGCGCAGGCCCGAGCAGGTCTTCTGGCGGACGACGCCGGTGCTGGCCAGCTTGAGCACGGTGCCGTCGAAGCCGTCGTCACCGATCAGCAGGTTGGAGCCGCCGGCCAGGATCAGCAGCGGCTCGCCGCGGCTGTCGCAGTCCCGGACGGTCTCGACGATCTCCTGCTCGGTGGTCGCGGTCACCATCCGGCGCGCCGGTCCGCCCACACGCAGGGTGGTCAGGGGCGCGAGGGGTGCCGAGGCCTGTTCGAGCATGGATCACACGGTACCGGGTGGCGGGTGGGCCGTCCGCGTCATCTCAGTCTCCGAACCGTTCCTGCGCGGTCGGAACAGTTCGGAGACCGCAGGTCAGCACAGCTGGAAGAGCAGTGCAGCCGGAAGGTTGGTAGATCCAGAAGATCGGTGGACCCAGAAGAGCAGCGCAGCCGGAGGTTCAGGGCGGCCAGCAGTTCAGGGCAGCCTGACGACCGCCCGCGCCATTCCCAGCACCTTCTCGTCGGCGCTGACCGCGGTCAGGTCGACGCGCACCGTGCCGTCCTCGTTGACCGCCCCGACCTTGCCGGTCACGGTCAGCCGCGCGCCGGAGTCCTCCGCGACGCCGTCCGGCACCACGACCGGCTTCGTGAACCGCACCGAGTACTCCACGACCATCCCAGGGTCGCCGCACCAGTCCGTGACCAACCGGACCGCCTCGGCCATCGTGAACATGCCGTGCGCGATCACGTCCGGCAGCCCGACGGACTGCGCGAAGCGCTCGTTCCAGTGGATGGGATTGAAGTCGCCGGAGGCGCCGGCGTACTTGACCAGGTCCACGCGGCGGATCGGGAAGGTCTGGGCGGGCAGCTCGTCGCCCTTGGCCACGTCGGCGAACTTGATCACGGCTGCTCTCCCACCACGACGAGCTTGGAGAAGCCGGACACCACGTGCTCGCCGTCCACGGTGGCCAGGTCGGTGCGGGTGGTGAGGAAGCCCTGGCCCATCCGCTCGCTGACGTCCTCGATGACCACGGTCGCGGTCAGCTGGTCGTCGGCGTAGATCGGGCGCGCGTACACGAACCGCTGGTCGGCGTGCAGCACCCGGCTGAAGTCCATGCCGAGCTCGGGGTCGTTGATGATCAGCAGCGCGGCCGGCCAGGTGATGACGATCGGGAAGGTCGGCGGGGCGAGCACGTCGCGGTGCCCGAGGTCCTGCGCCACGGCCGGGTCGCGGTAGACCGGGTTCGGGTCGCCGATCGCGTCGGCGAACTCCCGGATCTTCTCGCGGCCGACCTCGTACACCGCGGTCGGCGGGTAGGTCCGGCCTTTGTAACCGGCGTCGAGCGCCATGGTCCCTGTGCCTCCTTCGATGAACCGAACCGGATACGAAGAAACCGCCCGCGCCCACTCCGGAACGGAGTCGGCGGGGCGGTCCAAAACTACAGGCTCGGAGCCTGGCAGCCGCGTCCCGGCATTGCAGCCGGCGCGGGCTAGCGGGTCTCGCGGTGCGCGGTGTGCTTGTTGCACCAGCGGCAGTGCTTCTTCAGCTCCAGGCGGTCCGGGTCGTTGCGGCGGTTCTTCTTGGTGATGTAGTTGCGCCGCTTGCACTCGGTGCACGCGAGGGTGATCTTCGGCCGGACGTCGACAGCAGCCACTGGGGTGCCTCTTTCTGCTTCTCGAGGGCTCCGGACCTTCCCAGGTCGGCCCTCACGATGGACAACCCTGCAAGTTTACCTTGCAGGGCTGAGGGGTTTCGCACTACGCGGTAGCGGTGGCCGGACTTGAACCGGCGACACAGCGATTATGAGCCGCTTGCTCTACCAGGCTGAGCTACACCGCCACTCGATCAACGACCGGGACGGTCCGGCGGACACGGGCTCTCACCCATTTGTGTCCACCGGACCCCCGGTGTGATCTGAGCCCCAATACGGAATCGAACCGTAGACCTTCTCCTTACCATGGAGACGCTCTGCCGACTGAGCTATTGGGGCGAGCAGGGAATAAGTTACACGGTCTTGGGCCTGGGGCGAAATCGGGTTTCCCCAACGAGTGTCGCAGGAACCGTCCACTACGCTCAGCCGCATGTCAGAGCCGCAGCCGGCGCGCAGCCGCAGCCATTGGACGGTCCACTCCGAGCGCCCGGTATATGAGAACCCATGGGTAGACGTCCTGATGGCGGACGTGGAACTGGCCGACGGCACCCGGTTCGAGCACCACGTCGTCCGGACCCGGCACGCCGCGAGCTGCGTGGTGAGCCGGGTGGTGGACGATCGCGAAGAGGTGCTGCTGCTATGGCGGCACCGGTTCGCGATCGACAAGTGGGTGTGGGAGATCCCCTCCGGGCTGATCGAGGAGGGCGAGGATCCGGCCGAGGCCGCGCGCCGCGAGGTCGAGGAGGAGACCGGCTGGCGTGTGGCCGATGTCACTCCGCTGGTCGTCTTTCACCCGGTCGGCGGGATGCTGCGCTCGCGATACCACGTGTTCCGGGCGCACGGAGCGGAGTACGTCGGGGAGCCGACCGAGCAGAACGAGGCCGAGAAGGTCGCGTGGGTACCGCTGGACGAGGTACCGGCGCTCATCGACTCCGGACAGATCGCCACCTCCTCCTCCCTCGTCGGGCTGCTGCGGGTGCTGGTCGATAGGCGCTAGGCGCTGCTCAGCCGAAGCTGAAGACCACGGTCGCCTGCACGGTGACCTCGGCGCTGCCCATCTGGATCGGCACGGGGACGTTGGCGCCGGCGGCCGCAGGTGCCTTGTCCATCATGGGAGACGAGTTGTTCGTCGGCGTACTGACGCTCTCCTCGATCCGCACCACCGGTCCCAGCGAGCGCCCGGCGGACTTCGCGTACTGCGTCGCCTTCGCCTTGGCGTCGTTGAACGCGGCGTCCCGCGCCTGGTTCAGCGGCCCGGAGTTGTTCTGCAGATCGGTGGACAATCCGGAGATCTGCGTGGCGTCCCCGCCGGCCGCCGCCGCGGCGGAGATGGTGGCCCCGGCGGTCTTGCTGTCGCGCAGGGTCACCGTCAGGTTCTCAGTGGCCTCGTAGCCGGTGAGGGTCCGCTTGTTGGAGGAATAGTCGTATTGCGGGCTGACTCCCAGCCCCGAGGTCTTCTGGTCGGCGTCGGCGACCTTGTTGCCCTTCAGCGAGTTCTGGACCGCGGTCATGGTCGTGGCCATCCCGTTCATCGCGGAGCTCACGTCGCCGGCGGTCTTGGTGACCGAAAGGGTGAGGATCAGCGTGTCCGGGGTGCCGGTGACCTTGCCGACGCCCTGGACGGTGACGCCGGGGAAGGCGTCAGGCGCGAGCGGCGTGCTCTCGCCGACGAGTGCCGGCGCCAGCACCGATCCCCCGGGCGTCCCTATCGTGCCGGCGTTCGCCGAGGGCGCCGCCGAATTGCCGGACAGGCCGATGGCGACTGCGCCGCCGACGGCGAGCAGGGTCGCGATGCCGAGGACCGCGGTGCGTCGGGTCAGTGCGAGGTTGAGGTTGAGGTTCATGGGCGTTGGATGCGGTCGATCTCGGTTCGGTTCCCGGGTGGGGAGAAGCGTTGGTTTCGCCGGCGTCTGCGTGGTGTTGGCGCCGCTGATCGTCTTGTTTAGCCGGCTCGGCGCCCGCATCATCCAGGGCATGACTGTAGGTATCGGCAAGTGAGCACTGAACTGCGGCACGGGGTGCTGCGCATCGATGGCGCCGACGACCCGCGCGCCGGAGTCCTGCCGCTGCTGGGCGGCGTCCCCCGCCCGCGCTTCGACGCCGAGGCGGTGCCGTACGCGGACATGGCGCGGAATCTGGAGTACGGACGGCCGGCGACGCTGTTGCCGTACACGAACCAGGACTCGTACTCGCGGGCCCGGTCGCAGCGCGAGCTGCCGACCCTGGTGCTGGAGAACGAGCACCTGACCGCGACCTTCCTGCCGGGCTACGGCGGGCGGCTGTGGTCGCTGGTACACCGGCCGACGGGGCGGGAACTGTTGCACCGCAACCCGATCCTGCAGCCGGCGAACCTGGCACTGCGGGACGCGTGGGTGGCCGGCGGCGTGGAGTGGAACTTCGGCACCACCGGCCACTGGCCGCTGACGTGCGAGCCGCTGCACGCGGTGCGGCTGGCGGCGCCGGATGGCACGCCGGTGCTGCGGATGTACGAGTTCGAGCGGCTGCGGCGGGTTGTGGTGACCATCGACGCGTGGCTGCCGGAGGGGGCGCGGACGTTGATGGTGCACGTGGCGCTGCAGAATCCGGGGGCGGGGGCGGTGGGGTTTTATTGGTGGTCGAATATTGCGGTGCCGCAGGGTGGGGAGATGCGGGTGGTCGCGCCGGCGGAGCGGGCGTTTCATTTTGACTATGGGGAGCGGCTGCGGTTGGTGGGGTTTCCGGGGTGGGTGGGTGCTGAGGGCGATGCAGGCGGTGCTGGCGACGCTGGCGACGCTGGCGACCAGAGCTATCCGGCCCGGTTCGCGGCGGCGGCTGATTTCTTCATGGATATCCCGGCTGGGGAGCGTCGGTGGATCGCGGCGCTGGACGCGGCGGGCACCGGGCTGGTGCAGACGTCGACTGACCGGCTGATGGGACGCAAGCTGTTCCAGTGGGGCGTCAGCGCGGGTGGGAAGCGCTGGCAGGAGTGGCTGTCCGGGCAGGGTGCGGAGTACATCGAGATCCAGGCCGGGCTGGCACGCACGCAGTTGGAGCACCTGGAGCTGCCCGGCGGCGAGACGTGGGAGTGGGTCGAGGCGTATGGGCTGCTGGAGGCGGACCCGGCGGCGGTGCATGGGACGTGGGGCGAGGCCCGGGCCGCGGTGGAGGAGGCGCTGGAGCAGCTGATCGGGCGGGATGAGGTGGAGGTGGCGCTTTCGGAGGCACGGGGGTTTGGTGCTCCGGAGGGGACGATCGAGGTGGTGCGGATGCACCGGGGGTCGGGGTGGGGTGCTTTGGAGATTGCGGCTGGGGAGGTGGTGGCTGGGGAGGTCGGGGGGAGTGAGGTGGCGGTCGGCGCGGAGGTCGGTGAGACGGCAGTCGGCACGATGGCGGTCGGTGAGATCGCGGCTGGCGCGGAGGTCGGTGAGGCGGCTGTCGGCGCGGCGGCGGCGGGTGTGATGGTGGTCGACAAGCTGCGGCCGTTCGGGTCCTGCGACGCTGAACAGCAGCCCTGGCTGGATCTGTTGATCAGCGGCCGGCTTCCGCTTCCCGAGGGGGACACTCCGGCGGCTGCGGTGACCGGTCCGAAGTGGCGCTCGCTTCTGGAGGCGTCGGCGGATGACTGGCACGCGTTCTACCACCTCGGTCTGCTCCGCCTTGCTGATGGTGAGCCCGAGGGCGCCCGGGCAGCGTGGGAACGTTCGGTCGCCGAGCGGCCGAACCCTTGGGCGCTGCGGGGTCTCGCACACGTGGCGGCACCGGGCGAGCGGGCGGATCTGCTGTTGTCGGCGCACCGTCTGGCACCCGGGCTGCGGGAGCTGACGGTGGAAACGCTTCAGGCGCTGCTGGACGGCGATCGGGCCGGCGAGGCGTTGGAACTCGTCGCGGGGCTCGGATCCGCGGATCGCGAGCATGGCCGCATACGGCTGTATACGGCGCAGGCAGCGCTCGCGGTCGGCGATGTGGAGCGCGTCCGGGCGCTGCTTGAGGAGGGGGAGGGGATTGTGGTGGACAACCTTCGGGAGGGGGAGGCTTCGCTGGATGGGTTGTGGGTTGCTGTCTATCCGGATCGGTCGGTGCCGCGTGAGTATGACTTTCGGATGACGGGGGGTTGAGGTTGTGGGGGTTCTGGGTTTCGGGCGAAGATCAAAGCAAGGCAAGAGCCTGTGAAGGGCCGGCGCCTCCGGCGGGGGCCTCGGTTCCCTCGGGGAACTGGCGCAAGTCCTTCGGGGGGTCCGGTGAGGTGGGG
>JABFWL010000644.1 GCA_013362315.1 Catenulispora sp.
GGCCGCGATCGGCACCGGCGTATGGCTGGTCGGCGACTTCGGCTCCGGCGCGGGCGGCACCGCCCACCCGCCGGCCCCGGTCGCCCCGGTCCAGGTCGCCTCGCTGAACGGCCCGGGCGGGCACTGAGCCACGACCGGTGCTGCTCCACGACCGGCGCTGCTCCACGACCGGCGCTGATCCACAACCGGCGCTGCTCCGCGAGCGGCACTGATCCACGTCCGGCGCCGCTCCGCGATCCGCCTGGCGAATCGAACCGCCGGACACGCCGATGCGCGGCAAAAGAACGAAGACGGTGCGGCAGCTCTTGACGTCGAGGCTCGGTATTGCCGAGCCTTGACGCGTAAGGATCGACGAACACCCGCCAGCGGCCTGCCGGACCTGCGCCCGCCGCACGGGGGTTACGCTAATGCGCGTAGCGCCGGACGCACCCGGCCGCGCCCGCCAGAGCAGGAGCCACCCACCGTGCCGTTTCTCGACATCAGCCCGCTGGAGCTGATCGCCCTGCTGGCCCTGGCCGTCATGCTGTTCGGCCCGGACAAGCTGCCCGGCGCGGTGCAGGGCGTGGCGCGCACCCTGCGGCAGTTCCGGGAGTTCACCCGCAACGCGCAGGACGACCTGAAGAAGGAGCTGGGTCCGGAGTTCCAGGACCTGGAGCTCACCGACCTGCACCCCAAGAACTTCGTGCGCAAGCACGTCCTGGGCCCCGAGGGCTCGGACGACCCCGCCTTCCGCGAGATCAGGGACATCACCCAGACCATCAACGGCGAGATACGCGGTGCGTCCGACGGCGCCCGCCGCCTGGCCGCCGACGACGCGACTCCGGACGATGCCCTGTACCGGGCCCCCGCCCCGCGCCTGGCCGCGGGCGAGCGCCCGCCGTTTGATGCGGATGCGACGTGAGGTTCCATGAACAGCACCATCTCGACTGAAGACTTCCCCAACCCCTCCGGCCCGGCTTCGCAGCCGGGCTCTGTGGCTTCGGGCTCGACCTCGGGCCCCGCGGCTTCGGCGCGCGGTGCCGCCCCGGCATCGGCGTCGATGTCCGTGCCGGCCGCCGCACTGGCCGCGGCCGAGCCCGACGCCTGGGCCGGCCAGCACACCGCGGTCCCCTGGTACGGCCTCGACGACGCCTGGACCGGCGATCGCTGGCTGGGCTCGATCATGCTGGGACCGGACGGCGCCGCCGAGTACGGCACTCTGGGCCACGGCGACCACCCGGCCCGCCGCCCGGACGACGTCAGCCCCCGCCGCTTCTGCGGCGTGGTGACCATGGCCCGCCTGCAGCGCCGCCCCGGGGGCGGCCACACGGTCCTGGAGCCGACCACGCTGTCCACCCTCGCCGCGGTGGCGGGCCTGGGCCTGCTCTCCGACGACTGGCCCTGGGCCGTGGACAAGGCGCTGCGCGGCGACTGGCTGCACCAGCAGACCGAACTCGCCTACGAGGTCGCCGAACGCCTCGAGGAACCGCCGTGGCGCTCGGTCCAGCTCCCGGTCGACGGCAAGCCCACGCGCTTCCGCTACCGGGAATCCGAGTACGGCTGGGTCCTCGCGGCGGAGCTGCGGGAGTGCTGGCTCGGCGCCTACGGCCGCGGCGTGACCGCCTACGGCCTCGGCTTCGCCCAGGTGACCCTGAACGCCTGGGACGCCTACAGCGCGCTGCCGCGCTGGCCGGCCTGAGCTCTTCACCTGCGACCACTTCGCAGGTGAGAGCAGTTCGCATTACCTTCTCATCTTCGCATCAGTGAAGATGATCAGCTAAGGTGGACGCGTGACCACGCTTCCCATGCTCCTGGCCGCGGCCGGCATCGGCATCGGCCACGCGATCCTGCCCGACCACTGGATGCCGCTGGCGGTGGTGGCCCGCACCCGCCGTTATCCGGTCCGCAAAGTCCTGCGCCTTTCGTCGGCCGCCGCGGTGGCGCACGTGCTGGTGTCACTCCTGGCGGGCGCGGTCCTGATCGCGGTGGGCACGCGCTTCCGCGACGCCGTGGCGCACCACACCGATCTCGCGGTCGGCGGAATCCTGGTGGCGACCGGGTTGGTGCTCGTCGCCCTGGAGGCCTTCGGCCGGGGCCACGGCCACCCGCATGCGCACGGCCACGAACATGACCACGAACACGGTCATGAGCACGGCCACGACTACGTCGGCGTGGGTCATCCCCACCCTCATACCGACTCTCATCCCCATCAGCACCCGGCCGCGTCGGCGCCGGCCGTGGCGGTCCTCGACCGTCCGGTCACCACGGCGCGGCCCGCGCCGCCCGTGCCGTCAGTGGCAACCGCGGCTTCCGTGCCATCCGGTCGCAGCCTCCTGGCCTTCCTCGTCCCCTTCGGCGCGGCGGCCAGCCCCGATCTGACGATCCTCCCGCTGTTCCTCGCGGCCGGCGCCGTCGGCGTCGCCCCGGCCCTCGGCGTCTTCGCCGTGTTCGCCGTGGCGACCATCGTGGCCATAGTCGGCCTCACCACCGCCACCGCCCTCGGCGCCGCGCGCCTGACCGCGCCCTGGATCGAGAAGCGGGCCAACACCCTGACCGCTGCCACTCTCGTCGTCATCGGGCTGCTCGTCGTGAGCGGCGTGATCTGAACCGCAGAATGCGAATGGCCCCGCTCTTCACAGGGAGCGGGGCCATTCGCCGTTCAGCGGCTATCCGGCCAGCGCGTGCGCCCGGTCCAGCAGCTGATCGGCCTGCGCCATCAGCTCACGAGCCTGGTGCCCGGTGATCCCGCAGTGGTGGTACGCCGCGTCGTCGATCGCCTCGGCGATCCGCGCGGCCAGCGCGTCGCGGTCCGCGCCGAGTGCCGTCAACGCCGCCGACGTGGCCGTGAACTGCTGGTCGTTCGCCGTGTCGGACTTGATCGCGGCGGTCGCGGCCTTCAGCGAGTCGCTGCCGAACGTGCCGACGCTCGCGTTGAGCTGCTTGTACGCCGCCTCCAGTTCGGCGACCTTCTTCCCGTGCAGCCCGGCGGGCAGCGCGTTGTCCTTGATGAACTGCACCAGCGGGACTCCGTCGTGGACGTACGTGTCCCGCAGCCCGAGTGCCGTCAGCATCGTCGGCCGCAGGTCGGTGTGGTCGGACCACACCGCGTCCGTGACGCCGAGCTTCTTGAACGCCGGTCCCACGAATCCGGCCCACGTGGTGTTGATGTCCGGAGCGAAGTCGCCGTGGTTCCAGGCGAAACCGTTCGGCTCGGTAATGCACGGGGAGTTGCAGTTCGGCGCACCCGAGAACACGTAGTAGTCCGGATTCGCGAACTCGGTCAGCGTCGGCGTCCGCTTCGGATCCGCGGTCTGCATGTGCAGCAGCTTCATTTCGGTGGAGTCGGCGAAGTAGTCCGCGAACTTCTCGGTCTGCCCGGTCAGCGGGTTGGCCGCGGTCAGCCCCGCGAGGTTGTGTTCGAAGCTGCGGACCTGCGGAGCGTCGGCGGCCGGCGCGCCGTTGAGCCAGAAGTTCGGCGCGGAGTCAGCGTGGATGCCGTACGCCGTCGTGTCGCCGGCCTGCGTCGCCAGCAGGCCCTTGACGTTCGCGTTCAGCTCGCCGAGCTGCGTGTACGTGCACGGCGTCGTCACCCCGTCACAGCCCTGCGGGCTCGCCGCGCCGCCGACGAAGTGGTCGTTCTCGTCCGCGGTCACCACGAACATCGTGTTCGAGGCGGTGATGCCGTCCCGGCCGAGCCGCTGGAAGAACTGGTCGAACGCGGTGTCGTAGGCCTTCAGCGCGGCCACGTAGCCGGCCTCGCCCGGTCCGTAGGCGTGCCCGCCCGGCGCGTGGTTGTCGTGGGCGTCGGAGATGTAGGCGTAGGTGACCGGCACTCCGGCCTCCTGCATCTGCGCCACGTAGCCCAGGGAGTTGGCCGCCGACATGCTGTCGAAGCCGGGGAAGCCCGGCCGGCCGAGCGAGTCGGCGATGACGGTGCCGCCGGAGACGTCCAAGACCTGGCCGTTCGGGCTGATCACGGGGTTCGTGTACTTGGCGCCGAACAGGCCGCTGTAGCCGGTGTAGCCGCCCGGTTCGTCCGGCAGCACGTCCGGCCGCGCGTTGCCGCCGGCCGCCGCGCACAGCTTCGAGGACTTGGCGCAGTGCACGCCGATGCCGACGAAGTCGGTCTGTGCGAGGTTGTTGTTGGTCTTGTCCGCCGCCTCGGCCGCCTCGGGGGAGTTGGCGCCGAACACCTTCGGGACGTCCGGCCCGGTGTTCTCCAGGATCGTGTTCGCCGTGGCGACGGCGCCGAAGTCGCAGCCGGCCCGGGTGTAGGCGGTCCAGGGCGCCGGGGCGGTCTTGCCGTCCTGGCCGACCATCGTCGGCGCGGTGTCGCTGGGGTTCGGGTTGTTGAAGTCGTACACACCGTCGGTCCAGTACGCGAACGACCCGGCCGGCTGCGAGACGTTGTTCTGGTCGAAGTAGCGGTAGGAGTTCGCGATCGGCATGCCGTTCTTGTCGCCGTAGAGCCCGGTCAGCGAGGTCAGGATGTCGGTGCCGGTGTGCGCGATCAGCGGCGTGTGGTGGTTGTCGTCGAGCGTGCCCTGCGATTCCAGGAAGTTCAGCAGGTGCGGCATCTGCTCCAGGTCGCTCGGGACGTTCGGGGTGTCCCGGGTGAAGTGCAGGTTGTCGAACTGCAGATAGATCACGTGCTTCACGGTGGCGCCGTCGGTGCCGAGCCGGCAGCCGGACGGCTTGGCGGCGCAGAGGCCGGAGCCGTCGGCCGACGCCGGT
>JABFWL010000475.1 GCA_013362315.1 Catenulispora sp.
ACCCCGAGGCCGCATCCACCCGCGCTTCGTAAAAATAGCCTGTAACCCACAGCCCACCCGCAAGCCGCCCAGCAATCCCGAGCACCACATCAACCGCGCGCCCCGAACCACGACACGCGGCGCGGGGCACCCGCCACCGCGATCCGGCACCCGCCACCCGCCACCAGCCAGGCGCCCCCGCCACCACCCCTCAAGCCGTCCCCGACTCCGGCCAGTTCGCCCAATGCGTATTCGGCGCCACCGTCGGCCGGTACTCACGCGGATCCCCGCTGTCGAGCACCCTGGCGATCAGCTGAAACGCCTCCTCCCCGCTCGGTCGCTCCACCAGCACATCCGGGTGATGCCACGCCTCCAGGCGCAGCACCTCCGGCAGCTCCGCCGGCACCAGTGCACGCAGCTCCGACTCGTCGGCCAGCAGCAGATCGCGATGCTCGGGCACGAGTTCGCGGATCACCTCGGGGAAGTACTCGCCCGCCGTCGCCTCCACGGCCAGCTCCTGCCCGCGTACCCGGATCGGCTTGTCGCCGACGTAGCTGCCGTCATCATCAAGCAGCTCCTCCATGTTCTCCACGCGCTCGATCTGGCTCCCAGCCCGCACGCCATACCCCGTCAGCGCGTCCGTGACGGTCCGCGCCCCGGCGTTGTAGCCGACGGTCTCGAAGACCACCGCCCAGCGCTTGTCGTCGCGGTAGACGTGCAGCCGCACGTCCACCGCGTGGTAGTTCCCGTGGTCCAGGTACGGGAAGGCGAACTCCTGCGCTGAGGCGTCGAGCTGGTCGAGGAACTGCTGTCCGAAACTCACAGAGGTGATCGTAGGTCACCCGGCCTTGATGAACGCCCGCACCGCGTCCGCGACCATCTGCACGGCGATCGCCGACAGCAGCAGGCCGGCGATCCGTGTCACCAGCGTCACGCCGGAGTCCTTGATGATCCGGATGACCTGCACCGAGAAGCGCATCGTCAGCCACAGCGTCAGGTGGATCGCGACGATCGCCAGCGCCACCGCGTCGATCCCGGCCCAGTGCGCGGTGCCGGCGCGCTTGGCGAACACCATCACCGCCACGATCGCGCCCGGCCCGGCCAGCAGCGGCGTGCCCAGCGGCACCAGCGCCACGTTGACCGACTCGTTGGCGCTCGAGGGCTCCTCGCTCTTGCCCGTCAGCAGCTCCAGCGCGATCAGCAGGAGCAGCAGCCCGCCGGAGGCCTGCAGCGCCGGCAGCGTCACCCCGAGGTAGTCCAGGATCTGCTGCCCGAACAGCGCGAAGACGCAGATCACGCAGAACGACACCGTCGCCGCCTGCCAGGCCGCCCGGGTCCGCTGGGCCTTGGAGCGGCCGTTGGTCAGCGCCAGGAAGATAGGCAGCGTGCCCGGCGGATCCATGATCACAAACAGCGTGATGTAGGCCTCGAGGAAGAGTTTGCTGTCGAACACGTCAGGCCGGCCGGGGAAGGTGCGGGCCGGCGTCGGGGTCGCGCTTGATCGGTGCGGGGGCCATCAACATGACCATGAGTATTACGGCCCCGGCGCCAGTCGAGGCGAATCGGCTCGACTGGCGTCCCAGAGCGACCGTGCGCCAAGCCCCCGCTACACCGCCTACCCGCCTACAGCTTTGCGAACGCCGCCTCCAGGTCGGCGATCAAGTCCGGCGCGTCCTCCAACCCCACCGAGAACCGCAGCAGCCCGGCGTCCGGCCGCGCGTCCGGATGGACGTTGCGATGGCTGAGCGAGGCCGGGTGGGTGATCAGCGATTCGGCACCGCCGAGCGAGGCGGCGTGCAGGATCAGCCGGACGTTCTCGGCGACCGTCGCGGCCGCCGCGTAGCCGCCGCGCATCTCGAACGCCATCATCGCCCCGGGCAGCAGCATCTGCCGGTCGGGCCCGACCAGCCCGTCCGGGTCGCCGCCGGTCAGGCCCGGGTAGTGGACGCGCTCCACCGCCGGATGCGCGGCCAGCCACTCGGCGAGGCTCTGCGCGCTCTCCGAGGCGCGCTTGATCCGCAGCGGCAGCGTCTGCAGGCCGCGGTGCAGCAGGTAGCCGGCCAGCGGATGCAGCAGCGCGCCGGTCTGGATCCGGATGTCCCGCAGCCGCGCGGCCCACTCTTCGGTGGTGGCCACGACGCCGCCGAGGACGTCGCAGTGCCCGCCGATGTACTTGGTCGCGCTGTGCACGACCAACGTGGCGCCGTGCCGTGCCGGCTGCTGCAGCACCGGCGTGGCGAACGTGGAGTCCACCAGGTAGGGCACCTCGCCGCAGGCCGCCGCCACCGCGTCCAGGTCCAGCAGTCGAGCCGTCGGGTTGGCCGGGGTCTCCACGACCACCAGCGCGGTGTCCGGCCGGGCGGCCAGCGCCGGCGCGATCCCGGCGACGTCGTCGACCCAGGACACCTGCGTGCCGAGCGTGCCCTTGCTGAGCAAGCCGTCGGTGCCGCCGTAGATCGGCCGGACCGCCACGATGTGCCGCTTGCCCCGCGCCGCCGGAACCGCTGTCGCGGCCAGCAGACAGGCGCTGATCGCGGCCATCCCGCTGCCGAAGGACACCGCCTCCGGCAACCCCTCCAGCTCGGCGAGCGCCTGCTCGAACCCGGCCGTCGTCGGATTCCACATCCGCTGATAAACCAGGCCGCCCTCGGTCGGCCCGCGCCCGGCGATCAACTCGGCGTAGCTCTCCCCGCCGGCGTCGACGCCGGGCAGGTGGTAGGTCGCCGACAGGTCGATCGGCGGCGTCGGATTCGTGACGATCCGTCCGGCGTGGACGGCTGTTGTGGCGGTTACCCGGGCTATGTTCCGATCAACGCTCATGGAAGTGATTATGGGAGCGATGCACCGGGCGCGGCATAGCCGTTCGGCATGCGGTGGCCTGGTCGGCTTCCAGCCGATCAGCTCCAGCCGCTCAGCTCTCCAACTGGTCGGCGACCGCGCGCAGCACCCCGGCCAGCTTGCGGGACGTGGTCCGGTCCGGGTACTTGCCCCGCCGGAACGTCTCCGACATGCCGTCCAGCAGCTTCATCACGTCCTCGACGATGACCACCATCTCCTCGGCCGGCTTGCGGTCCCGGGCCGCGACCGCGGCCTCCACGCTCGGCCGGGTCTCCAGCAGGTGCACGCCGATGGCGGTGTCGCCGCGCTTGCCCGCCGCCACGCCGAACTCCACCCGCTGGCCGGCCTTGATGTCGGACATCCCGGCGGGCAGGGCGGAGGAGTGCATGAACACGTCGGGCCCGTCGTCGCGGGTGATGAAGCCGAAACCCTTTTCGGTGTCGTACCACTTGATCTTGCCGGTAGGCACGGTGGACCCTCGCGTCTGCTTGTCGTCGTCGGTCGTTCACTCTTGCGGGGTAAGCCTAACCAGGGAACGTCCCCCATGGGCAGCGTTATCCGCGCCGGCGCGGGGCACGGCTAGCAGGCGGCCAGATACCCGTGCAGCCAGGCCGGGAAACCCAGCAGGTCGGCCAGCACGACGTCGGCTCCGGCCGCCGCGAGGTCCGCGGCGGCGATCGGGCCGGTGGCCACCGAGACCGCCACCGCGGCCGCCGCCCGGGCGCCGTGGATGTCCGCGATGTGGTCGCCGACGTAGACGGTGGCCCCGTGTTCGAGCAGTGCCTCACCCTTCTGTGGGCCCCAGTGCCAGCCCACCAGGATGTCCGGCTCCAGGCCCACGTATTCCAGGTGCTGAGCGGCGTTCGGGCCGTACTTCGCGGTGACCACCATGATCCGGCCGCCGGCCGCGCGGATCGCCGCGAAGGACTCGGCGGCGCCGGGCATCGCCGGGGTCGGCTTGATCGCGAAGGCCGGGTAGAGCTCGCGGTAGCGGTTGGCGATCGCCGGGATCTCCGGTGCCGGGAACCAGTTCGCCAGCTCCTCGTCCAGCGGCGGCCCCAGCCGGCTGACCACGGCGTCGGCGTCGATGTGCACGCCGGTCTCCCGGGACAGCTCGGTCATCACGGCGTGCACGCCCGGACGGGAGTCGATCAGGGTCATGTCGAGGTCGAAACCGACGGTGAACGGCGCGGCGGCGATCATGCGATGACCCTACCGCCGACGCGGAGGTGGCCGGAGAGGCCGGAGTTTCTTCCGAGTCGAACGGGTTATCGGGGTGGCATGGCAGTTTCTGGCAAGCGCGCGGCCGGGGACCTGGTATTCGTAGCGGCCGTCATCATCGCGATCATCCTCGTGCTGCACATCATCTTCGTTTTGCTCGATGCCAATCCAGGGAACGACATCGTGCGAACGGACGCGGACTGGGCCGGCTGGCTGGCCACCTGGTTCAAGGACCTGTTCACTCCGAGCAGCCCGAAGCTCAACGTGTTCCTGAACTACGGGTTGGCCACGCTCGTGTACCTCGCGGTCGGCGGGGTGCTGCGGCGGGTGCTGAACGACGCGCTGGCATGACCGTCACCGGTTCGGGCGATCACAGTTCGGGCCGCCGGATGAAGCTCGGACCCGGACGGGTAAGGTGAGGCTACCCTCAGAACTCTGATCGACTCATGTGCCGCCGGAGAACCGTCCGTGTCCGTCTGCGATTCCGCCCTCGGGGGCTGTGCCGCGCTGTGCCGCGCGGTCCGGGAGCCGCTGGCGGACACGGCGCCGCCGCGCGCGAAGGCGTGGCTGGTGGTCGAGCACCCGGGGCCGTGGCCGGCCTTCGGCTGGCCCGCGGACCTGCCGGAGGCGGCCGTCGAGGTGCTGACCGTTGCGCCGGCGTACGACGTGCG
>JABFWL010000397.1 GCA_013362315.1 Catenulispora sp.
TGGGCTGCCGGCACTGTGGGCACCGCGGGCCGGCCAGACGCCGAAATCGATTCGGGCGCTGGTCTGCCAGGCATCGGCCGCCACCCGCACCGGCGCCAGGGAAGCGGCATCCGCTCCGGCACTGCCGCCGGTCAGCGCGTTCGCTTCGTCGGGGCCGGACGCACCGACCGCGATCGCCGTCGCCACCGCCACCACCAGCGCCAGGGCCCCGGCGCCGAAGACACCGCGCACTCGACGCCGACGGCGCGAAAGGTCTGTGGGTCGCGTGCGTACCGTGCACGGATCGAACTCCGAGGACTCCAACACTTCCGCCGGATGCTCAGCCAGCAACTGCTGTGCCGCCGCCATCGCCGCCGGAACGTCTTCGGCTCCGGCGAAGGTCAGCAACTCCCGCGTCTGCTCGGCATCCAGATCCTCCACGCCGAGCAGGACATACGCCATCCGCGCAGCTGTGCTCACGCTCCGCAGCGCGGCGTCGACCTGCATCTCCTCGGAGCCGCCGCCGAGCGGGAAGAGTCTCAGACCCCAGACATACGGCTGCCGCAGCAGCCGCGGCGCCCGGCCGCCGCGCAACACTGAGCGGACGACAGCCGCGCGCAGCACGGCGTAGGAGTCGCCGCTCTCCGTCGTCTCCCGGCGTCGTCCGCCGCTGCCCGGAAGCGTGCGTTGCACTATGGCGTGCGCCGCGAGCACCCGGCCGTGCCGGTCCCCCTCCGGCGGCAGCGCCACATACGCGATCCGGACCAGGCGGGAGTAGTGCAGCACCAGCGCCGCCTCGAGATCCTCGCGCCCGTCCGAGGGGCGGTCGCGGTCGACGAGCACGAAGCCCTCCCTTCCTCGCTATGGAGAACGAGTAAGCGAGCCATTGGTCACTGTCCGAGCCGTCGGTAAGAATCGCCGCATGGCTACCTGGCAGTACTTCGAAAGTTCCGCACCGGACCTCGCCGCCGCCGTCAAAGCGCGCTTCACCGCGACGAAGCACCACGTCCTCGCGACGCTCCGCCGCGACGGCAGCCCGCGGGTCAGCGGCACCGAGGTGGATTTCGACGCCGAGGGGCGGCTGCGGCTCGGCTCGATGGCAGACGCGATGAAGGGCCGGGATCTCAAGCGGGACGGCCGGTTCGCGCTGCACGCCAACCCCGGCGACGGTTCGATGGACGGCGGCGACAGCAAGCTGTCCGGAGTGGCGACCGAGGTGGTGAATGAGGTGGTGAATGAGGTGGCGAATGAGGTGGCGAATGAGGGCTCGGACTTGTTCGAGCTCGATATTCGCGAGGTCGTGCACACCACCGTGGAGAACGACCATCTGGTGATCCGGTTCTGGACGCCGGACGACGGTCTCCGGGAGATCCGGCGCGCGTAGAACGGCTTCTGGGAGATCCGGTGCGTATTTCGCGTCGGCTTCTCGTCAGCCCATGTTTCTCGTCAGCCCATCAGAATCCGGCGCGTCCGCGCGGGCGCGCCGGAGGGCAACTCCTCCATGATGTCCGCCAGTGACACCGCCGCCAGGCTGGCCCGCCAGGCCTGATGCGCCGCCGCCAGCTTCGCGGCGAGGACGCAGGTGTCCTGGCAGTCCTCCTGCCGCAGCGCCCCGCGTCCCTGCTGCCGGATCTCGCGGCACTCGTACGGCTGTGCCGCGCCGTCCACCGCCTCCACGATCTGCAGCAACGTGACGTCCGCGGCCGGGCGCGCCAGCCGGAAGCCGCCGCGCGGCCCGGTCGAGGCGGCCAGGACGCCGGCCTTGGTGAGCGCCTGCAGTTGCTTGGCCAGGTAAGGCGCCGGAAGGTCGTAGTAGGCCGCGAGCTGCGCAGCCGAGGCGGTGTCGCCGGGCTGCAGCTGCGCCAGCGACGTGGCGCAGTGCAGGACCCATTCGGTGCTGGTGGGCAGCTTCATGCCGGCGATACTATCTCAGAGATTGCGGATCTATTTAGTCCGAGATAGGGTCGAAACGCCGGACTGTACGGCCGAGAATGGGAGAGTTCTTATGCGCATCGCCGTCGCCGGCGCCACCGGCAACATCGGGAAGCTCACCGTCGCCGCGCTGACTCGGGACGGGCATCAGGTGGTGCCGATCAGCCGGTCCCAGGGCGTCGACCTGACCACCGGTGCGGGCCTGGACGCGGTGCTGGCCGGCGTGGACGCGGTGGTCGACGTCACCAACGCCCCGGCCGCCGGCCGCGAGGAGACCGTCGCCTATTTCGGCGGCACGACCGGTAATTTGCTGGCCGCAGAGCAGCGCGCCGGGGTCCGGCACCATGTGTTGCTATCGATCGCCAACGTCCACGGTGTGGAGGGCAACGCGCACTACGCGGGCAAGCAGGAGCAGGAGCGGCTGGTCGAGGCGGGTCCGGTGGCGTTCACGATCGTTCCGGCCACCCAGTTCCACGACTTCGCCGAGATGATCGTGAGCTGGAGCGAGCAGGACGGCGTCGCGCCGGTCCCGCCGCTGCTGATGCAGCCGATCGCGCCGGCCGACGTCGCGGAGGTGCTGGCGCGGGTGGCCGGCGGCGAGCCGCAGGGGCGGCACGTGGATGTGGCCGGCCCGGACCCGCAGGACCTGGTCGACATGGCGCGGCGGACGCTGGCCGCGCGCGGCCGGAGCGTCAAGCTGGTGCCGACGTGGGACGGTCCGCTGTTCGGGGTGGCCATGGCTGGAAACGTGCTGCTGCCGGGTAAGGACGCGTGGATTGCGCCGACGACGTTCGAGGCGTGGGTGGCGGGGGTGGCGCAGGTGGCGCAGCAGGGGGCGGACGACTAGTTTGGGGTCTGGCTTCGTGCGGCCGGCCGCTCGCGCCCTTTGAGGGTTTGGTGAACGTACGGTGGTTTGGGATTGGTTCGCTTCGGCTTGTCTGAGCGTGGTACCTCCCGACAATGCGGGCATCGGTTGGTTGTGCCGCGCGGAAAGCGGAAGCTATGAACGCTGCGATTCCTCCGACTCCTCCGACTCCTTCCTACGGTGACCAGGTTAAGAGCCTTGCGCGGTTGCTGCGGGCTGATCTGGGTGATGCTGGCGTGGAGATCTCGCACAGTTTGGCGCTTGAGGTGGTTGCGCATCAGTTGGGTAGCAAGGACTGGAATGTTCTGGCTGCGCTTGTGCGGCGTTCGGTGGTGCCTTCGGCGACGCTTTCGGTACCGCCAGCGCCTTCAGCACCTTCAGCGCAGGCGATGAGGGCGGCGGTGCCGATTTTGCGGGTCATGTCCGTGGCGGAGGCGCTGCCGTTCTATCTTGACTATTTGGGGTTCAGCCTGGACTGGGAGCATCGGTTCGAGGCGGGGATGCCGTTGTATGTTCAGGTGTCGCGGGCGTCGGCCGTGCTGCACTTGTCCGAGCATTTTGGGGACGGTAGTCCGAACGGCGCTGTGTGGATCCCGGTGCGGGATGTCTACGCGCTGCACGAGGAGCTGCGGGCGCATGAGGATGCTCCGGTGCGGCCGGGTGTTGATGCCGATGCTCCTGGTGGGGCGACGCTGCGGGTTCTTGATCCTTATGGCAATATGCTGCGATTTACGCAGGTCGAGGGGTGAGTAAGTCAAGAGAAAGTCAAAAGTTTGATGAAAGGCCGGTGCCTCCGGCGGGGCCTCGGTTCCCTCGGGGAACTGGCGCAAGTCCACCGGGGGGGTCTGCAGCCACCGGTGTGTGGGTTGGCGGGGGACGACGTCGCGGCTTCGCGCTTCGGCTGGCGGTAGGGCAGGTCCGAGGCAGGCGCGTCGCGACTCTGTAGCTCGGCTGCCGGTCGGGCGGGCCAGGGGTGTGCGGCGGGCGTGCGGCAGCTGGAGAGGTTGTTCGTCGCTGGGCTCTCGGTCGTCAGTCGGCGACCTTGCCCATGAGGTCCAGCAGCCGGTTGGCGGTCTCGGGGCCGACCTCGCGGTCGGTGAGGTGGACGGCTGCGGCGCCGGAGCGTAGTGCGTGGAGGAGGTCGGTGTCGGCGAGCATGGCGGCTGGGACTGTGTAGAGCACGGTTGGTGCCAGGTGCAGGCGTTCGTAGGCGCGTAGCCATTCGACCACGCCGGAGCGGCGGCGGCGGATCAGGGTCAGGTTCATGACGACGAGCTGGGGATGCTCGGCCGAGAGGGCGGACATGGCGTCGTTCTCGGTGGCGGCCTGTACGACGCGCATGCCGTCGCGTTCCAGGGAGATCGCGAAGGCGGCGGCCAGGTCCGGGTTCTCCTCCAGCAGCAGTACGCGGGGGGAGGCCACCTGCTCTGGGGTCAGGGCTCTGAGCAGTGCGGAGGGGTCGGCGCCGCGGCGGGCGGTGGCGGCGATCGAGGCGGCCGGGACCGCGCCCAGGCCGGCGGTGACGAACAGCGGGATGCCCGAGTCTGCTGCGGCCGCCCGTAGGGTGTGCAGGGCGGCGCGGGTGACGGGGACGCCGACCGGGTCGGCGAGCAGCGCCACCGGGCGGTCCGGGCCGGTCTCCTGGAGCTGGGAGGGCGCCTTGAGAGCGGTCGGGGCGTAGCCGTGCTGGACGAGCAGCTGCTCGGTACCGGGCTCGGGCGTGGGCCAGACCAGGAGGGTGGGCGGGGCCGTCGGCTCGGGCGCGTCTGGCGGGGGCCAGGCGGTCAGCGCCGGCTGTGGGTCCGGCTGCGCCGGGTTGGGCCAGGCGTTCGGACCGGCACCGATGGCGGGAGTCGAGGTGTCCGGGGTGTAGGGGCTCGGCAGCTGGGGCTCGGCGAACGGTGCCGGACGCTGCTGCTCGACGGCGAACGGCGAGGGCTGCTCAGCCTCGGTCATGAAGGGCGGCGCTTGCTGCTCCGGCAGGAAGGCAGGAGTCTGCTGTTCCGCCGGGAAGGCAGGGGTCTGCTGTTCCGACATGAAGGGAGGCTGGTTCGCGAAGGACTGAGAGTTTTGAGGCTCTGAGCCGAAGACGGTGCCGAAACCGGTCGTGGGTGCGGGCTGAGCCGGCTGGCTCCCGAACGCGCCGCCGAAGCCGTTGGTCGAAGCGGTGTTCTGCGGCTCCGCGCTGTGAGTGCCAAGGGCGCCATGGGCACCGCCGTGCCGCGCGCCGCCTGCCTGCCCGCCGGCCGCTGGCACCTCATCGCGGAACAGCGGCAGCCCGTCGTCGGTGCCGAACGGCACCGGATCCCGGAACAGCGACTCGCCGTAGAGGGAGCCGGCCTGCTGCGCCTCCGGCGTGTAGTTGCCCGAGGACGCGAGCGCCGCCTCCTCCTGGTACGAGCCAGAGGTGCGCAACGGCGCGTCCGGTTCGTAGGGCGCGGAGGGTTCGACGTGCTGGATCAGGTATTCGCCGGTGCCGTGCTGGGCCGCGCGGCGTCGTCCTCGCGGCTCGACCTGCGGGGTCGTGTCAGCGCTCGTGGACGAGCTCGAACCCGTACTTCCGTTCGTAACCGTGGTTCCGCTTGTGCTCGTGCTTGCGGACGGAATCTGAGCCTGAGCCGGAACCGGGGTCGCGAACCAGCCCGGCTCCCCGGACGCGGACGGGGCGGCCTGGCGCGGGATGGTGGTCGTCGTGGCGACGGCGGCCGCCACCTCCAGACGCCGGCGGCCGCTGTGCGCCGAGCCTGTCTCCGGGGCGTCGAGCTCCCGTACGACCGGGATGATCCGGGTCTCCTCGACCAGGTTGCGGGCGGCCGCGGGGCCGCCGGCGGCGAGCTCGTTCTCGCCTTCGGGGCCGACCGGCAGCTCGATCACGTAGGTGACGCCCTTGCCCTCGACCCGGTGCACGGTCAGCTGGCCGCCGTGCCGTTCCACGACGGTGCGGGCGAAGCCCAGGTGCTCCGGGACGCCGCCGATCTCGGCGCCGCGCACCTCGATGCGGGCGATCGGGCCGCGGCGGGCGGCGGCGACCACGACGGTGCTGCCGCGCGGCGAGGCCTGGACGGTGTCCACCAGCAGGTGGCGCACCGCCTGGGTCATGCGCTCGGCGTCGATCACGACCTCGGCCGGGCCGGTGTGCACGGCCAGGTCGATGCCGGCGGTGCCGGCCAGGTCGGTGGCGGCGTCGGTGGCGGCGTGCACTATCCGGCCGAGCTCGGCGGGGCGCTTGCGCAGGCCGGACGGGCCCGCGGCGACGTCGAGCAGCTCGTCGACCAGCCGGGCGGCCTCGGCCAGCTCGGCGGTGACGTGGGCGAGCTGGTGGCGGGCCGAGGCGGTGAGGGCGTCGCCGGAGACGGCCAGCCGGGCCAGTTCGGAGCGTGCCGCCTCCAGCGGCCGGCGCAGTGCGCCCACTGACTCGGCGCTGATTCCACTGCCGCTGCTGCCACCGTCTCCGGCGGCGGTGCCGAGGCCGCCGCCGGGCGCGGCGGCCGGGGCGGCCAGCGCCGGGAAGCGGAAGCGGGCCAGGTCGACGAAGGTGACGACGGCGCCGACCAGCGTCTCGCCCTCCAGCACCGGTGCCGTCGACAGCTCCACCGGGACCACGGCGCCGCCCTTGGCGGTCAGCTGCAGGCCGGCCTCGGAGCCGAGCCGGTGCTTGCGTCCGGTCCGCAGCGTGTCGGCGACCGGCGACGGCTCCCCGGGCGCGATCCCGGTCAGCAGCGCGTCGAACTCCAGGCCGCCGAGTTCGGAGGCCCGGTATTTGAGGATGCGGGCGGCGGCCGGGTTGACCAGCACCACGCGCCCGGCGGTGTCCACGCCGACGATGCCCTCGCTGGCGGCGCGCAGGATCAGCTCGGTCTGCCGCTGCTGCCGCCGCAGCTCCTGCTCGGCGTCGGCGACCCCGGACACGTCCCGGACCACCACCACTTCCAGCCCGCCGTGCATCGCCGGCAGGAAGGAGCGGACCACCTCGGCCGGGAACCCGGTGCCGTCGGCGAGCTTGGCGACCATCCGCGTGGGGACGCCCACGTCCTCGCCGCCGCGACCGGCGCCGGAGTCCCCGGGCTCGGTCCACACCCCGGCGGTGGGCTCGACGGCGGGAACCCGCGCCAGCGCGGTCCCGAAGCCGGAGAGCAGCTCGGTGACGGGCCGGCCGACCAGCGGCACGCCCGGCGCCTCGAACCAGCCGACGGCCACCGCGTTGGCGTTGACCACCCGCCCGCCGGCGTCGACCAGCAGCAGCGCCTCGGGCAGTGCGTCGAGTATCGCCGCCAACCGGGCGACACCCCGAACCGGTGAACGGTCCATCCCAGCCGTGGCCCTCCTCGTGGCGTGCGACAGGCGCCCCGCCCACCCCGCCGGAAAGGTTCCGCGGCAGGGTCCGCACCCGAACCGCCGAAGACCCGGACGGACCCGGACGTGACGGACGAGGGTGGGGCTGGTCACCGGTAGCCGACTATCCCACAAGCCCCCCGGCCACGTCTCCCCCGCCTGCGCCTCCGGCGCGTCCCCCTCCCCTCACGAAAGACTTTTGTCTCCACCGAAGCGACCGGGTACGCTATCGGCGATCGTACGGATCGGCCGCACTTCCGGCAGTCCGTGCGCTTTGGAGGCGTCGCCTAGTCCGGTCTATGGCGCCGCACTGCTAATGCGGTTTGGGTCTTAAAGCCCATCGAGGGTTCAAATCCCTCCGCCTCCGCAGTCGGGCTGGGAGATCTAGATGATCTTCCGGCCCTTTTGCTGCTCAGGGCCATTCCTATGCAGGTCGGAGGCCGTGTTTCCCGGTCGTCGGATCAAGACTCCATGATCACCAGTAGTGATCGTTTGGCGCTGAAAATTGATGATCGCGACAAGGGCGTGACAACGGTTTTTCCCGAATATCCCCACCCGTCGGCCAGTAGGTCGACTACTCCGCGCCGGGCCCATCCGCATCGGCAGAGCTGTCATCCTCGCCGGCGGACCCGAAGACTGACTCGATCTTCTTCTTGGCCTCCTGCTCCTGTCCCTCGATGCACTTCGCATCCGTGTTCAGCAACATCGCGATGCTGTGGCCGGCCCACTCGGCCACCTGAGAAGCTGGCACGCCTGCATTCAGCCAGGTTGAGAGACAAGCGTGACGCAGGTCGTAGGGGCGCTTCCCCAATGGAGATCGGACCTGTGCGGGGTCGAAGACCTTGTCTCGCGCTTTCTTCCATATGCAGATGCTTGCCGGGGCGGTATCGAAAGTTTTAGATACCGCTGCCGGAGAGGCTGGGCGGCAGAGCTGGGCGGCGCTGGTACGGATCGCCAAGAAGTGGAGGGCCCGATCCGGGGCCGGCGAGGAAAGCCTGCGCGAGCTTGAGAACCCACCGGATGCCGCGGGGATCGATGCCTTGGCCAAGTCGTTGGAGACCGCCGCCGCTTCGGATCCGGCGCTTGCCTACGAGTTCGCCAACTGGCACCACTCCGTCACTGTAGTCGTTTCCGGGGCCGGCGACGTTTCGAGCACGGTCTCAGGGACCATACACGGTCCGGTGGTGCAGGCTCGGGATGTCTCCGGGCCGATCACGTTCAACTGACCGTGTCGCAGACCTTCAAATCGAGGCAGTAGTCGTCAAGCCTCCATCGCGCTGAGCACACGGGCGTGGACAGCCCGCGCCACCGGATCGTGGAATTCCCCGAGCAGACCATCCGCCTCACTTCGATGTGTTCGAGCCTCTGTCGCCGCGCCACTGAGTTCGACGGCCTCCGCCAAGGTCACCAATGACAGCGCCAGCTGCCAGCGATCGCCGCGCTCGCGCTGGGCAGCCACGGCGCGGCGACAGAATTGGTCGGCGTCGTCCGGGCGACCCGCCATGACATACACCTGGCCGGTGGTATTCCAGGCCATAGCCTGGAGATCCAGGCGACCGACCCGCCAGAAGAGCGCTGCTGCCTGCTGTAGGCGCGCGAGCGCGTCGCCCACATCGGCATCCGCAATCGCGATCCGACCGAGTTCCAGCAAGGCGAGTCCCTCGAAGAGTTTTCCGCCCAGTTCGCCGGCGGTTTGCAAGGCGCTCTCGGCGACTTCCCTCGCTTCCTGGACGCGTCCCTGTTGCCGCAATACGGCGGCGAGCAGAGTCAGCGACTCGGCGACTTCCAACGGTTCGCCCAGGTCCTGAAGCAACTCGGTAGCCTCTCGCAGTGTCTGCTCAGCCGCGTCCAGTTCGCCGCGTTCGAGGAGCGCCCAACCGACGTTTCTGGTGAAGAAGCCGATGAAGGCTCGATTGGCGAGTTCGTGTGCGGTTTCCAGTGCTTGTCGGAAGTTGTCAAGCGCAGCGTCGAGGCGATGTCCGAAGATCCGAACGACACCGAGTCCGTTCGCAGCACGGGCCTGACCAGGCCTGTCGCCCACGTCACGAAATGCCGCCGACGCGGCTTCGAAATAGTCAGCCGCCCGCTCGAGGTCGAACAGGTGACGGCACGCGATGCCGAGATTGTCCAGCGTGATGGCTTCACCGTAACGGTCGCCGATATCCCGCGCGGAGTCCAGGGCTAACTCCTGTGTCGACAACCAGGCCAAGCCGGGCTCCCGATCTGCAATGATCATTGCCAGCACGGCGGGGATCTGCCAGGCGACACGATGCATGCCGAGCGAACGCGCCGTCCGCACTGCGGCCATGAGGTTGTCGCGTTCAGCCTCGTACCAAGCAATAGCGGCTCGGTGGCTGTCAAAGGTTGCCACCGTCACTCCGCGAGGCAGTGGCTCCAACTCCACCGGAAGCGTGTAGGAGCCGGTCGCGCGGAGTGAGGCCGCCGCGGCCGAGTACAGATACCAGGCAAGCACGCGGTGCTGGGCTGACGTCAGTTCGCCGGCAGCTTCCTCTTGCTGAGCTTGGTCCATGGCGAAAGCGCGAAGCAGGTCGTGAAACTGGTACCGGTCGGGGCCGCATTCCTCTAGCAGGTGCGCGCCTGCCAGAGTGTCCAGAGCCCTTCGGACCTCCGTGGGACGGGTGGCGACCAGAGCAGCGATGGCTTGTACCCCGAACTCGGGGCCCGGATGCGACCCCAATAGCCGGAAAATGCGCATCACCTGGGGTGATAGCCCTCGATAGGACCAGGCGAACACGGTCCTGACGGCTTCGGACTCGGTCGCGTCATCGGCTGACAGGGCATCCCAAAGTCCTGCTTCGTCTCGGAGATCGCCGATGAGCTCGCTCAGCGGCATGCGAGGCCGTGCTGCCGCCCTCTCAGCGGCAATGCGCAACGCCAGCGGTAGACGGGCGCACAACCGTGAAAGCTCGAGCAGGTCGTCGTCCTCGTCATTGCGGTATCCGGACAGGACTCTGTGCAGCAGTTCGATCGATTCGGCCTCCGAAAGCGTTTCCACACTCACACGATGTGCCCCTTCTCGAATCACCAAACCGGACAAACGGCTCCTGCTGGTCGCCAATACGGCGCAGTGCCCTCCCCCTGGAAGCAGCGGACGGAGCTGCTCGACAGAGGCCGCATTGTCCAAAACGACGAGGATGGATCTGTCGGCCACAAGTGACCGGAACAGCTCCGTTCGGCCCTCCTCCCCGGCCGGAATCCGTGCCGCGGGCACTCCCAACGCCTGAAGGAAACGTCCCAGAACATCCATCGCCGTGGCCGGCGGCCCCGGGTCATATCCACGAAGGTTCACATACAGTTGACCATCAGTGAACCGCGTACGAGCCAGGTGCGACCAACGTATCGCCAATGCCGTCTTTCCCACGCCCGCCGTGCCCACGATCACCGCCATGCGGGCGGCCCCGGGCTGGTCAGATCCGCTGCCCAGTAGAGCGTCCAGCGCACTCAGTTCACGGGATCGATTCACGAAACCGTGAACATCAGGTGGTAGCTGAGCAGGTCGCGAACGGCTTTCCCTGCGTGGAGCGTGAAAGTGAACGCCTCCACTGACATCACGAGCCTGAACGACATTATCAGCTGAACCAGAAATCTCGGACCGCGTCCCGGAAACGGACTCGGACGATTCCCCGCCCCTGGGCAAGAGTACCCTCCCGTCACTCTTGGCACACAAGAAACTCAAGCAACACAGAAGACGTTCGCCATGCCAGTTAGCCCAATCTTCATACAGGAAGCTCAAGTCGTAATAGCCAGCCCCTTGACACCTGGCGAAACTTGACGCAGACCTCTTATCGCAGTGTCATGCTAGTAGCATCAGTCCACTCCGGGAAGCGGGGCCCCCATGCGCATCTCATTCGTTGGCGGATCCACAGGTCAGGGCGGTTCACCCAGGTTCTACCGGGACGAGGACAGTGGAGATTTCATCGTCCAGGGATACGTCGTCTCCGAGCCCGCAGATCTGGCTCAAATGGCGATCCCCGAAGGGGAGACGGTCGTCCGGGTACCCGCCTCTCTGTTCGATCATCTTCCCAAAGACCTCTGATCATCCGGCAGCAGCCACGTCTTGTAAGTTCCCGCGCAGACGAGGTCGCCGTGGGTAGTATCGGTCCGCGTCACGACCAGTTGCGGGGGCACGGCCGTCCGTACTGGCGTCCCATCCGACGACTTGCCGAAGGGTGACCAGATGGAGTCTCTCGACTTCGAGGGCTGGACGCGGCTCTTCGACAGCTGCCAGAGAATGGCCTGTCACCTGGAGATGCGCGATAATTACGCAGTTCAAGAAGAGCTTGAAGACATCGCAAAATGGCGAGCTGGGCAATGGACCGCGCGCGATGATGCTGAAAGCAAGGCAGACTGGCTGAGACTGATGCGCAAAACCGCCACCCGAGGCGTGAGCTTACGCCGTGCCAGGATCGTCTCCGAGCCCGTCACCGAATACATTCGTTTCGAGCACTTCGGCACTCCGCAGAACATCGAAGCCGGCGAACAAATCCGATGGCTACCTCGGGCGAAAGCATCGGGTCTGGCGCTCCCGGGCAACGACTTCTGGGTCTTCGATGGCACGACGGCGCTGTTCAACCATTTCTCCGGCGACGGCGGCTGGGTTGGCAACGAGCTGACCACGGACCCAAAGGTGGCGAAGCTCTGTTCCGAGGCTTTCGAATCCGTCTGGGCCTTGGCAATCCCGCATGACGAGTACGTGATCCGCTGAGGTGGCAACCTACTCGCCGACAACGACAGGCGGCAGAGTCGGCATCATCTCGTCCGGACCAGATGAATTCGTCACGATCCACGAAGCCTGTGAGGAATCCGGATTCGAACCAGTCGTCTACGTCTACGGCCGCTCACTGAGGTCAGGCGGACCGAATCTCGCAGACGCCGAGCAGACGACCGCCTCGATCCTCCGGGTCCTACCTCCGGGAATGGACTTTATCCTCCCTGGCACTATCGACCAGCTTGCGACCGCCATGCAGAGCCACCGAATCGACCTCCTAATCGTCTTCGGCTTCGCCTGGAAGCTGCCACCTTCGGTACTCTCCATCCCGAGGCTCGGGGCACTCAACGTCCACGTCTCGATGCTGCCCAAGTACCGCGGCCCAGCACCGCTGCTCTGGGCGATTCGAAACGGCGACGTGACCGGCGGAGTCTCTGTCCACCGTATGGACGAGAACTTCGACACGGGGAACATCCTCGCCCAACAAGACGGAATCCCGCTCGACGACGACATCACGTGGGCTGGCTACTGCCGACACGCCATGCCGGTGATCAAGCAGCTCCTGATGACATCACTGAGCCTGGCCGCGGCCGGCCACACCGGGTGGGCGCAGGACGAGTCGATGAGCAGCTACGCGGGGTTCATGGAGAAAGAATTCAACGTCGTCGACTGGTCGATGAGCGCGCACGAGATCCACAACCAAGTAAGGACCCACCGCTATATGCGCTCCCAGCAATATCCTGTCGCCAAGATCGACACCAAGTGGCGGCGTCTCATCCGAACTAGCCTGGAGCCAGCCGATGGACTGGCCGTCGATTGCGGCACCGGAACCCTGTGGGTGATCGAGTCCGAGCCCACGAACTCGCCGTTGTAACGAGTAGCCGCACGATAAGAACTATGGCGTGACGGCCTGGCGAGTTCGCTTGGGGTTGATCAGCAGGCCGTCGCGCGGACGGGGACGAGCTCGGTGCTTGGCTTGCGCCAGGTGAGTCGCTTCGCGGCACGGTCGGAGACCAGGGCGCCGATGGCGGCGATCACTTCGGGCAGGTCATCGCGGTCGCCGGTCCAGCGTTGCAGCGACCGCCACTGCTTGACCTCGGCGTTGGCGTGCTCAACCATGATCCGCCGCTGGGATTGGCGGCGGCGGGCATGGTCGTACAAGGTTCTGCTCGCCGGGCCCCGCGTCGGCGCCGGGCTTCTTCGGCGGGCCGCTGACCTGGCCGGGAAAGTCCCGGACCAGGCCCGGCGTCGACTTCGACGTGGACGTTCGGGTGCAGCCGGAGCTGTTCCTCGATGCCCTCGGTACGGATCTGGGTGACATCGTGCATCCGCCCGGGCAGATCGCGCCCAGCCACTGCTCCCGGCCCTGCCCGTCGCTGATCATCGTGGCCTTGGCGGTGTTCTGCTTCTTCTTCCCGGAGACGAACGCCTTGCGGCCGGGGCGTTTGGCCTTCGGGCGGCGGACCTGCACCTCGGTGCCGTCCAGCCGCAGTCCTATGCCCTCGGCCTCGGCGTAGGCGAACACGTCCGCGAGGGTGCGCAGCCGGATCCCGGGCCGCTCCGGGACCGCGAACCCGCGCGCGGCCAGCAACGGACGGATCTCGGCCACCGCCCGGTCGATTGTGGAGGCAGAGGTCCCGAACAGCAGCCCGAGCACCTTGTGCGATAGCTGCCAGCGCAGCGCCACCAACGTGACCAGCACCCGGTCGACGAACACCAACTGGTGGTCCGGGTCAGCCCCGGCTGCCCGCAACCGACCGTGGCCACGACGCTCGCCCAGCTCAGACTCCCTGGCCGCCGACCACGGACCGGCCAGCTCGGCGATCAAAGCACCCAGGTGTTCCTTCGAGATCCCGCACAGGGCAGAATCAGAGCAGGCCGCGCGGGCCCATCCAGTCTTCACACACCGAATGATCCCGCGCGGCTCTTCGCGTCCTGATACCGAGGGCTGCAGCCGACCACGACGATCAAGAGCTCGCTCGTATCGTGCGGCTACTCGTTACTGGGACGTATGCTTGATCGTCGAGTAGACGTCCCGTCGCACGCGTATGGTTCAGGTACCGAAGCTCGCGGTAGAAGAGCGGACCGGAGCGTTGTAGGTGACCACAACTTGCCGTCACTGTGGCAAGGAGATCCGTAGTAGCAGGCTCGTAAGAGAGGCTTGTTGAGTTAAACCGACAGGCCCGAGAGTCGCGGATACCGGGCGGCGAGCTCCGGCGACGAATCCGAGGACAGCCGGGACAACAGCCCTCCATCGATCTTGGAAGGCTGCGCCGCCCAAGGGCTTCGGTGGCTGATGACTCGATGTCCCTGAGCGAGCAGGCCCGACAGAGAAGTTCTCCATGGTCTATCGCGGCGAAATAGCTGCGGTAGGCGTCGCCGACCAGCGCCGGGGCGCCTGCCGACAGGCAGGTGTAACAAGGGCCTGACAACAGGTAATGCAATTTGTCTAGACGGGCGAACCCGTCGCAGGTCATGGGCCTACGACGGGTAGTCGCTCACAAATCCCTCCGCCTCCGCTTCGGTCGGGTATTCGACACGAACATCCGGCCTTTTTGCTGTCCGCATGATAAAAGACCAGGTCAAAACCCTGCGGGTGGCTCCCCGGTGGAGCGAGGTCGCTCTGCGGCGATGGCCTCAAACGCTGTTCGGAACGGTGTTCGTAGCAAGGGCGTGACAACGGGACGCCCATTTTTCGCCTTCGAGCGGCCGTCCGCGCAGGTCATCATGCTGTTGGTTCAAATACTGTGCGTTCCACTGCTTGACTCTGCGCCCTGCCGTGGGGGGCGAATCTCGCCAACCACGCCCTCTGGCAGTCTGCGCGGATGGGACAATCCGGCTATGAGCAGTCGCCGCAAGGCCAACCGGTCGTTGAAGATCACCCATCGCCGTGCGGACGCGGCTGCGGCGGTGCCCGGGTGTCAGTGCGCGGTGTGCGAGGGAGGGATCGCATCGGTGCGCAGGGCGTTCGCCCCAGGGCTGGAGGACCTGTCAGGGATCGATGACCCCGACGAGTTGGAGGTCGCGTGTTCGACCCTGTTCGGGGTGATGTTCCTCAGTGTCGATGACGAGCCCTTGCACGGCTGGACCCAGGTGGTGCTGCCGATGCTGCGGCAGCGGGGCACGCCTCAGGCGGCGGCGGTCGTGTACGCCATCGGCGTGCTCGGCGGCGGTGAGATCGGACAGGCGGCGGATGTCGAGCTCAAGCGGCTGGCTGCAGATGGGATCATGCCTCCGGCCTGGGTGCAGACGCTCCGGGTACCGGTGACGGCTGGCGACCTGCGCGCCTATGAGGGTCCGGACGACGCCACCTGGTTGCTGGCCGGCCGCCTGTCGCGGGTCGGGACCGAGGTCGCCTTGGTGATGACGATCGACCCCGAGGACTGCGGCGCGCTGGCGGAGGTTTGGGTGGTGGAGGGTGCCGCCTTCCCCGACGTGCTGGAGCGGATGCGCACTCTCGGCCAGCGCACCGGCGCGTCGCTGGCCGAGGTGACGCTCGACGCCGCCGAGTGGCGCTGGCGGGCCGAGGCGGCGATGGACGCCCGGGAGATGCACGACCTCGACGACCTCGACGACGTCGATGACGTGGTCGACGTGTTCGACGGGTTGTCCGCCACCGACGGCGAGGGCCCAGGCTGGCGGGCGCTGGCGGCGATGCTGCGGTATTGGATCGGGCAGCTGCCCGACTCCGGCAAGCCGAAGCCGCCGCATGGCGGCGAGGGCGGCGGTTCCTTGACTGGTCTGCGAGACCTGTCCACAGGCGGGAACCCCTACGGACTCGCGCAGCCGACTTCTGTCGGACTTCCCGCTCGGCGCGGGAAGTCCGACGGCCCGGCACCCGTGTTCCAGCTGCGGGTGGACTTGCGCGGGGCCAAGCCCCCGATCTGGCGGCGGCTGGAGGTCGCCGGCGACACCACCCTGGCCGAGTTGCACGGCATCCTGCAGATCGCGTTCGATTGGGACAACGACCACCTGCACTGCTTCGAGACGGACTTCGGCACCTTCGGCGTCGCCGGCCGCGATCTCGGCCACCCGGAGCACAAGGCCACCCTGGAACAGGTCCTCGTCGAGGGCGGCAAGATGACCTACACGTACGACTTCGGCGATAGCTGGGACCACATCATCGTCGCGGAGTCCGTCGCCCCGGCCGCCGATGGCGTCGCCTACCCGCGCTGCACCGGCGGGCGCCGTGCCGCCCCGCCGGAGGACTGCGGCGGGATCTGGGGTTACCAAGCACTGTGCGAGATTCTCGCCGACCCCGAGGACGAGCAGCACGCCGAACGCCTGGAATGGCTGGGCCTGGACGACGCTTCCGAGTTCGACCCCACCGCATTCGACCTGGCCGAGACCGACGGGCTGCTGCGCGCTCGACGATGAACATGCCAAGACCGGCAGAGCAGAGGCACCGGCACACGCATAGAAGGCGCGCGCCGCGCTATGGCGGCCGAAGCCTGCAGACCGGTCATATGTACTCAAGGGGTCACGCCGAGCGGTCAAATCGTCGCCCTCCTCCGTCCGATATGAGGGGTAGCCGCATCCGTACAATGTATGCTGGCATCTACGTAAGATTGATTCTACGTATGTGAGGTGCAATGAACTTTCAGGGCAGGACGGCGGACCTGGGGATCC
>JABFWL010000685.1 GCA_013362315.1 Catenulispora sp.
TGTTACGGACCAGGTCGCCGTGGCTGATGTCGTTGGTCCACGTCGCACCGCTGTTGGCCTTGCCCGCGAACGGGTTGCTCTCGCTGGCCGCGTTCGGCGTCCACGAACCGCTGAGGCTGCTGGCAGTGAACGAACGGAAGTACCGCCCGTTCGCACCCTCCGCCTCGACGATCATCAGGTACTGCTGCTGGCCCTGCACCTTGTAGACCTCGACTGCCTCGAACAGGTTCGGCGTGGAGTCGGTCATGATCGTGGTGTAGTTCGAGCCGAAGCTGCCGGGGAAGTTCCCGATCGGCATGCTCGCCCGGTAGATGTGGCCGTTGTCGCCGGCGAAGAACAGGTACATGTTCTGGTCGTCACCGATCAGCGTCTGGTCGATCGGACCGGTACCGGAGTTCGAGATGCTGCCGGTGAACAGCGCCTGCGGCGCGGACCAGCCGTTGGGGTTGGTCGGGTCGCTCGAGGTGCGGTACAGGAACGGCCACTGGCCCCACTGGTAGGCCAGCACCCAGATGTTCTTCGGCGCGAAGTAGAACAGGGTCGGCGCCACCGTGCCGCTGCTCATGCCGGTCTGAGCGGCCGAGGCCATGTCCGACCAGTTCGTGAACGGCGCGAAGGCCATCGAGCCATAGCTGCCGTTCGCGACGTTCGAGGCGTACACGATGTGCTTGCCGTTGTAGACGACGTTGGTGAAGTCCTTGAGCGACTCCCAGCCGTGCTGCGGCTGCGCGAGCACGCCGGAGGACGACCAGTGGTAGCTCGACGGAAGCGAGCACCCGCCGCCGGGGCTGCTGCTCGTGGTCGAGGTCGGCGGGGTCGACGAGGTCGGGGGCGGCGTGGGCGACAGCCCCGTCCACTTCTGGTTGCTGCCTCCGTTGCACGTCCAGATCTCCACGGCGGTGCCGTTGGCGGTGGCGGCGCCCGTGACGTCCAGGCACAGCCCGGACTGCACACCCACGACCGTACCGTCGGCGTTCACCCGCCACTGCTGGTTCGCCCCGCCGTTACAGCTCCAGATCTCCACCTTGGTCCCGGCGCTGGTCGCCTGGTGCGGCACGTCCAGGCACTTGCTGCCGTACACCGTCAGCGTCCCGGAGGACGTCAGTGTCCACTGCTGGTTCGCACCCCCGGAGCAGTCATAGATCTGCAGGAAGGTGCCATCGGTCTGGCTGGAGTTCGGCACGTCCAGGCACCGGCCCGAGGCGACCCCGCGCAACGCGCCCGTGACATCGGCCCGCGCCGGATTGGCCCCCACCGACACCACCAGTGCCACCGCGGCCAACGCCAGTGCGGCCAGCAAGGCGATCAGCGATCGACTCCTGCTGCTGATACTTCGACTGATCATCGACGACCTTTCCCATCAGTCAGCTGCGGCTGATTGTTACCGCTAACATCGGACGGGTCACACTGAAATCGCCGAAGAGGGGCTGTCAACCCCTTCACCCGAACCCGGGCGGGCACCCCCGCACCACTGATCCGCTCGGCCACGTCAGGACCATGACCGCGGGAGCCACGACACGACCGGCAGCTGAAACTTTCAGATCTTGCACCGCCACAGCGCGGAAAACGAGCAGTCGGGCATGCGCAAAACGACGCCTGCCGGAAACGTCACAAGTGCAGCCACCAAGTGATGCCCTCGCCGACCGGCGTGAACCCACACGTGCGGTAAAGCAGGCTGCCCTCATCCGTCGCGTTCAGCACCACCCGCGACGCCCCGGCCTGCCGCGCCGCGGAACACACCGTCCGCAGCAGACCGGTCCCGAGCCCACGCCGGCGGAACGGCGGCCACACCTCCATGTCGAACACCCCGGCGACCCCGTCCGCACCGCCGTCGTAATACGACCACGCGCGCCCGGCGAACCGCCGACCCCCCGACGCCGACTGCGTATACGCGGCCGCATACCAGGCAACGCGCGGTTCCCGACGCGCCACTCCCAGCAGATCGCGACCGCCGCCGGATCGAGCTCCCGGGGAAACATGAGGTTGACACCCTCGGGACTGTCGACCCAGCTCAGCGCGCCATCGTCCCACGCCTGCCCCCCGAGCACCTCGGCCCGCGCCCGGAACCAGGAGGTCTGCACACGCTCGCCATCCGCAACCGTCACCCGCCGCACGCTACCGGCGACCACCGACGACGTCCGGCACCACATCGCCTCGAACCACACCGCGCCAAAGGCACCCCTCCACTCCAGTACGCTGACCCATCGTGAAGATCGTCGCCGACGTACTCGTGGCCGCCGTAGCGCTCACGCACCTCTACATCCTGGTCCTGGAGATGTTCCTCTGGCGCACCCCACGCGGCCGAGCCGTGTTCGACACGACCCCCGAGTTCGCCGACGCCACAGCAACGATGGCCGGCAACCAGGGCCTGTACAACGGCTTCCTGGCCGCAGGCCTCCTGTGGGGCCTCATCACCGACCACGCGGCCTTCCAGTTCAAGCTCTTCTTCCTGACCTGCGTCATCATCGCCGGCCTATACGGCGCAGCGACCGGCGTACGCCGCGCCCTGTTCGGCCAGAGCATCCCGGCGGCGCTCGCCGCAGCAGCGGTGCTGATCGCCGGCTGACTCACCGACACGTCGGCGGCGCCGACCGTCATGGCGCGATGCCGACCAGCTCCGCCGACCGGGCTCGGGCCGTGCGGATCTGGACGGCGTCCAGCCCGACCAGGCGGAGTACGGCGTCCGCGATGGCCGCGGGGGTCGGATCCGGCACGGGTTCCTCGGCACGGCGCAGCGGGATGACGACCTCGACGACCTGGATCAGCAGGGCCCCGAGCGCCGCCGACGGCAGCGGGTTCCCGGCTTCGGGCTCAGCTTCGGCCAGCGCCTGAGCCTGGATTCCCAGCCGCCCGTACGTCGCCTGGAGCGCTGCGCGCTGGGCGCGGAAGTCGTCGAAGCGCTGGTCGCGGACCTCCGGCAGGAGGTAGAGGCTGCCGACGTTGTGCGGGACAGCAGCCAGCAGCGTGACGTCGGCCTCGGCCAGGGCGTGCAGAGCGGCCGCCGCGGCCCCGGGGTCGTCGCCCGCTGCGCGCTCCAGGCGGCGGGCCATCTCGGTGCTCGGCCGGACCGAGCGGTCCAGCAGCTCGGCCAGGATGTCGTCCTTGCCCGCGAAGTGGTAGTACAGCGACGCCTGCCGGATGCCGGAGGCCTGCGCGATGGCCCGGGTCGAAGTGCCGCCGAAGCCCTGTTCGGTGAACAGTGCCGCCGCCGCCAGCAGGATCTGCTCCCGGGGGGCCAGGTCCGGTGCGGTGTCGGGCACGGCCCGGGGGCGGCCCGCCCGGCCGTTCGCAGCAGGCTTACTCACAAGGTCCATTGTGCCGCGTCCCGGCTGATGCCCCGGCCAGGTGCGCGCGCCACCCTCGCCAGACCGTGATGTCCACGGCGCCGGCGACGGCCACCGGCTCGCAGAGGAATCCCGGCACCGATCCGCCGTCGTCCAAGGACACCGAGCCGATCGTCATCGGCGGCGGCAGGCTGGCGACGAACGTCGCGAAGCCCGCTGCCGGAAGCGACCAGAGCTCGCCGCGGATCGCGGCGCCCTCGTCCCCCGGCCCGACGCGGACCAGCCCCGGCTTCGCAGGCGTCGTCGCCAGCCGGTACAGCCGGTAGTCCGCACTCGTCTGGACCTCCACGACAAACCTCCCACCGACCGCGACCAGTTGTGCGTTGAGCGGCTGCCCTCGCAGGTGCGCGCCGAACACCGCGAGGTCCACGCGCGGGGCGGCCAGCCGTTCGGCCAGTGCCGCCAAGGCCCGGTCGCTGAACGCCCGCCCCGTAAACATCACCCCAAACGGCAGCCCACCAACGAACCCAGCCGGAACCGCCAGCGCCGCCAACTCCAGCAGATTCGCAAAGTTAGTAAACCGCCCCAACCTCCCATTAACCGTAACCGGCTCCGCAGCAACTTCAGCCAACCTCGGGTGCCCAGTCGTCGTCGGCGTCAGCAACGCATCGCACCCAGCGAGCGCCGCAAGACCCGCCGCCCCCAGCGCCTCCAAGCGTTCCCGGTCCCGGAACAAATCGGCAGCGCTCCACGACCCCGCCCCCAGCACGATCGACGCAACGGTCGGATCCAGATCCCCGCCAATCAGAGCCCGGTTCTTCTCAATGAACTCACCGACCGCCGCATACCGCTCAGCCACAAACGCCCCGCCATACAACAGCCCCGCCGCCTCCAGCAGCGGAGCGATGTCGACTTCGACAATCTCCACCCCCGTGCCACGCAGCCTCCGAACTACCTCCCCGAACGCCTCAGCCCAGCCGTCATCAAGCCCGCCCAGGTGCTCCGCCGTAGGAATCGCCACGCGCGGCACGGCCGGCAGCACAGCCCGGTCCCGCTCGTCGTCCCCAGACAAAACACTCGCGGCCAGCCGAGCCAGCGCCAACTCCCCGGCGAACACCGTGACACAGTCCAGCGACCGGCACGCAGGCACCACACCAGTCGTCGGCACCAGCGCACGCGTAGGCTTCACCCCCACCACACCGTTCAACGCCGCCGGCACCCGCCCAGACCCAGCTGTGTCCGTCCCCAGCGCGAGATCAACGACCCCCAACGCCACGGCCACCGCCGACCCCGAACTCGACCCCCCAGAGATCCGCTCCGGATCCCAAGCGTTGCGCACGGCACCGAACGGGCTACGCGTCCCCACCAGCCCGGTCGCGAACTGGTCGAGGTTCGTCTTCCCCAGGACGATCGCTCCGGCAGCCCGCAACCGAGCGACCGCCTCGGCGTCGCGTTCAGGCTGATACGCATAGCTAGCGGCGCCAGCCGTCGTCGCCAACCCAGCGACGTCGATGTTGTCCTTGACCCCCGCGACCAGTCCGGCCAGCGGCAGCCGCGCGCCAGCAGCGACGCGCCGATCAACGCCCTCTGCCTCCTCCAGCACCTCCGCCTCCGACCGTAGGCTGATCCACACCTCGGGCCGGTCCACCCGCCGCAGCGTCTCGAACGCCGCGCGGACGCGTTCCACGGCGCTCACGCTCCCGCTCCAATCGTCACCAGCACCTGCCCAGCCGACACCTGATCCCCAGGCTTGGCATAAACCTCCAACACCCGCCCCGAACAAGGAGCCAGCACCATCGACTCCATCTTCATAGCCTCCACAGCCAGGATCTTCTCCCCCTCGACAACCTCCGCACCCGGTTCCACCAGCAGCTGCCACACCGTCGACAGGAACGGCGCAGCCACGGCGGTCGCGCCGGCCGGCAGCTCCAGCGCCGCGAGCGGACCCGCGTCACCAGGTTCTGATTCCACATCCTGACGGTCGAACTCCCCAGCCGCCCGCCACCGCTGCTTCTCAGCATCGAACGCAATGGACTGCCGCGCCCGGAACTCGGCGATTGACTCCGCCTCCCGCTCCAGGAACAGCTCGTAGTCCGCGATCGAGAACTCGCCCTCAACCGTCTCGAAGTCCCCGCGCCCCGCAGCAGTGTCAGCGCGCAACTCCTCAAGCTCCTCGGCGCTGACCGGATACCACTGGATCCGGTCGAAGAACCGCAGCGCCCACGGATGTTCCTGGAACAGCCCCGCGCGCCGGAACCGATTCCACACCTGCACAGTCCGTCCGACGAGCTGGTATCCGCCCGGTCCTTCCATCCCGTAGATACACAGATACGCACCGCCAATGCCAACGGAGTTCTCCGCCGTCCACGTCCGCGCCGGGTTGTACTTCGTCGTCACCAAGCGGTGCCGGGGATCCAGCGGCGTGGCGACCGGCGCGCCGAGATAGACGTCGCCGAGGCCGAGGACGAGATACGAGGCCTCATACACGATCCGCCGAACGTCCTCCACATCCGCCAGCCCGTTGATCCGCCGGATGAACTCGATGTTCCACGGCGTCCACGGCGCGTCGTCGCGGACGCCGGCGGTGTAGCGCTCGATCGCCAGCCGGGTCGCGGGGTCGTCCCAGGACAGCGGCAGCCGCACCGTCCGCGACGGCACCACCAGCTCGTGCGTCGGCGGGATCGTCTCCTCCAGCTCCTGCAGCAGGGCCGCCATGTGCGAGGCGCGGAACACCCGGGCGTCGGTGTGGACCTGCAAGGACCTGATACCCGGCGTGACGTCCAGGATCCCGTGCGCCGGCCCCTGCTCGGCCAGCCGCTCCTGGAGCGCGTGGACCCGCATCCGCAGTCCGATGTCCAGCGCCATCGGGCCGTACTCGACCAGGACGTTGTCGTCCCCGTCGCGGCGATAGGTCACGGACGGCCGTCCGTCGGCCGCCTCGATGCGCGCCAGGACGCCGTCGTCGCCGTCGCCGACGCGCACCGGGACGACCGGCGAGGCCCGGTGGTCGATCAGCTCGGCCGCGCGGGACTCCGGCACCGGTACGAACCGGACGCTGTCCCCCGGGCGCAGCTGGCCGAGCTTCCACAGGTCGCCGCTGGCCACAACCGCCGGGCAGACGAAGCCGCCGAGGCTCGGGCCGTCCGGCCCGAGGATGATCGGCGTGTCGCCGGTGAAGTCGAGGGCGCCGACCGCGTACGGCGTGTCGTGGATGTTCGACGGATGCAGCCCGGCCTCACCGCCGTCATCGCGAGCCCAGTGCGGTTTCGGGCCGATGAGCCGGATCCCGGTGCGTGCGGAGTTGTGGTGGACCGTATAAGACGTCGCATACAGCGTGTCGATGTCCGCGCGCGTGAAGAACTCCGGCGCGGCGTGCGGTCCCTCGGTGACGGCGATCTCCCACGCCCCGGTCATCGCCGGCCGCCGGTGGGCCGGGGTCGGCGGGCCGACCCGGGTCAGGCGCTCCCCCGGCGGGAAGGCCGGGTGGCGGCCGTCGGAGTCCGGCGATCCGGGGCGCAGGACGTCGTCGGAGCCCAGAGCCCGGCCGCCGTGGCCGCCGAAGCCGCCGAGCGTGAAGGTCGAGGCGCTGTCCAGATAGCGCGGGACGTCGATGCCGCCGCGCACCGCCAGATACACCCGCAGTCCGGGACCCGGCACGGCGCCGACGGCCACGACCGATCCGGGTGCGACCGGCACCGGCTCCCACATCGGCACCGGCTCGCCGTCCACGGTGACGGCGACCGGGGCGCCGGTCACGGCGATCAGCCCCTCGGCCGACCAGCGCAGCGTGGGACCCGCGGCCGTGATCTCCAGCGCCGGGGCGCCGGCCGGGTTGCCCACCGCGAGGTTCGCCTCCTGGAACGAGGCGGCGTCGAAGGGGCCGCTGGGCGGCACGCCGACCGACCACAGCCCGATCCGGCCGGGCAGGTCCTGGACGGTGGTCTGCAATCCGGGTTCCAGGACGTCGATGCGCGGCTCCGGATCGGCGACGGCGCCGAGGCTCTCCAGGGTCGACGTCGAGTGGGTCGCCGCGCGCAGCGCCTCGTGCCCGGTCAGGGCCCGGAGCAGGCCGAGGTTGGTGACGATGCCGTCGATCCGGCCGGCGTCCAGGCCCTCGCGCAGCGCGTCGAGCGCGTCGTCCCGGCTCGGGCCGACGGCGATCACCTTGGCGAGCATCGGATCGTAGTACGGGCTGACCTCCGATCCGGTCTCGACCCAGCCGTCCACCCGGATCCCGGCCAGCGGCTCGGCGCCCTGGCCCGGCAGCACCGCCGCCGTGACCAGCCCGGAGCTGGGCAGCCCGCCCTTGGCCGGGTCCTCGGCGTAGACGCGCGCCTCGACGGCGTGGCCGGACGGCCGCCGGGCGGCGAACACGCTCTCGTCGAGCGCCGCCGCGCCGTCGCGGGCCAGCAGCAGCATCAGGGCCACGAGATCGACGCCGAAGACCTCCTCGGTGACCGGGTGCTCGACCTGCAGCCGGGTGTTGACCTCCAGGAACGACGCCTCTTGGCGTACCGGGTCGTAGACGAACTCCACGGTGCCCGCCGACCGGTAGCCGACGCTCTCTGCCAGGCCGCGCGCCGAGGCGTGGAGCAGGTCGCGCACGTCGTCGGGAAGGCCGGGAGCGGGCGCCTCCTCGATGACCTTCTGGTTGCGCCGCTGCAGCGAGCAGTCGCGGTCGCCGAACACCGCGACCCGGCCGGCTCCGTCGCCGAACAGCTGCACTTCGACATGCCGCGCCGGACGGACCAGCCGTTCCAGGAAGACCCCGCCGGAGCCGAAGTGCGACTCGGCGAGCCGGGACACGCGGGCGAACTCGGCGCGGACTTCGTCAGCGGTCGAGCACGCCGCCATCCCGATGCCGCCGCCTCCGCCGGTGGCCTTGAGCATCACCGGCAGTCCGACGCGCTCGGCGGCGGCGACCGCCTCGTCGGCGTCGGCCAGCAGGCCGCTGCCGGCGAGCATCGGCACGCCCGCCGCGCCGGCCAGGGCGCGCGCGGTGTGCTTGGCGCCGAACGCCTCGATCTGGTCGGCGGTCGGGCCGACGAAGGACAGGCCGGCGGCCTCGACGGCGCGGGCGAAGTCGGCGTTCTCGGACAGGAACCCGTAGCCGGGGTGCACGGCCGCGCCGAACCGGATCGCCGCCTCCAGGACGGCGTCCGTACGGAGATAGCTGTCTCGGGCCGGGGCCGGTCCGAGCCGGATCGCCTCGTCGGCTTCCCGCACGTGCGCGGCGGCGCGGTCGGCGTCGGAGAAGACCGCCACAGTGCGCAGGCCCAGGGTCCGCGCGCTGCGGATGACGCGGCGCGCGATCTCGCCGCGGTTGGCGATCAGGACGGTGTCGAAGCGCGGGCTCATGCGGTTGGGTACTCCGTCGTCGCGTCGGTGCCGGCCGTGTCGCCTACCGGGTCGCCCACCGTGCCTACCGTGTCGTCTGCCGGGCCGGCCGGGACGGTGACGATCATCCGCAGCGGCGTGCAGTCGAAGGCGTTGCAGGGGTTGTTCATCTGCGGGCAGTTCGACACCACGACCAGCACGTCCCGCTCGGCCCGCAGCGCCACCCGCTTGCCCGGCGCGCTCATCCCGTCCACGATGCCCAGCGAGCCGTCGGCCTCGACCGGGACGTTCATGAACCAGTTCAGGTTGGACACCAGGTCGCGCGCGCCGAGGCCGTGCTTGGCGCCCTCGCTGAGGAAGTTCTCGCGGCAGGCGTGGTGGAAGGCGGTGTGGTGGCCGTAGCGCAGGGTGTTGGACGCCTTGGAGCAGGCCCCGCCGATGGTGTCCTGCCGGTCGAGCTCGTTGCCGACCACGGTCATCAGCGGCGCGCCGAGGTTGGAGCGCAGCACCGTGCCGGTGCGGACGTAGGCGTTGCCCTGCCAGGTGATCGTGTCCGGGACGCTGTAGCGCTCGGCGGGATCGGCGGCGTCGAAGATCAGGCAGTCGGCGCTCTGGTTGCCGCCGACGTCCACGATGGTCAGCACCTGGCCGGCCGGCACCACGGCCGACCACGAGGCGCGCGGGGCGACGCGGTCGTCGCGGGTCACGGCGCCGGGCACCAGCGGATGCGACCAGTCCAGAACGGTCATGCGCGGGACTCCCAGTCGTCGATGGTGTTCAGGTAGGCGCGGGTCCGTTCCGGGCTCGCGGCGAACGCCGGATCCCCGGGCCCGGTGGGGGTGGACCGCCAGGCGTGCACGCGCAGCGGTCCGACGACGTACTGCTCGCGCGGATCCAGGGGATGCGGGACGTTGGCGATCAGCACGATCAGCGGGAGCTCGGCGATGAGCTCCACGGCTGTGCCGGCGCCGGCCGAGCCGGTCCAGTCGGTGGCGCCGTCGGCACCGATCCGGACGCCTTGGAAGAACGAGATGGACGGACCGAGGTCGCGCTGGGTCAGGCCCTGGTGCGCCGCCGCGACCGTGAACAGGCTCTGGCCGGACGGCGACGGGCCCTCGGGGCGCCCGTCGCCGTACTTCGCCGCGTTCCAGAGCTCTGACGAGGTCCCGCAGAACGCGTCGTGCCGCCCCGAGCTGTCCAGGGCGACGGTCGCCAGCACGCGACCGTCGCCGGAGAGCAGGGGGTGCCCGGCCCCGAGGTACGCCTGCCAAGGGACCTTGACCGTGTCGGCGACATTGAGGCGTTCGTACGGTGCGCCGGCGCGCAGCAGGAACAGATGCGCGCAGGCGTCGCCGGTCGGATCGTCGAGGCGGATGCGGGTGCCCCGGGCCACGACCCGGTGGGTGTAGCCGCCGGGAGCGACGGTCTGCGCCCAGGTGAGCGCTTCGGCCGGAACGCCGCCGGGGATGTACGGCGAACTGGACGCGGGGACATAGGGCATCGCGTCGGCTGTGCGGCCGCCTTGCGCACGGGCGTCCTGGCGGGCGGCGGACACCGTGTCTGTTTGGTGCTCCGTCTGATGGTCCGGCTGGTGCTGTTCGGCGGTCGTGGGCATGGTCGAGCTTCCCCTCGGATCAGGCGAATCAGGCGGCTCAAGCGGCTCAGCGGCTCAGGCTGCTGAGCCGGCTCAGGCGGCTTCCGCGGCGGCCAGCGGCGCGGCGGCGAATCCGCGATGACCGCGGTGGCTGAAGGCGTAGTAGAGCCCGCCGACAGCCGTGGTCGCCGCGATGAACAGCACCGCGGACCACCGCAGCCACCAGGTGTGCCCGGTGGTGTCGTAGACCGCGGTCCTCGGCCACAGCAGGTTCACGATCATCAGCGCCTGGTAGCCGACCGCGACCGCGTTGAGCGGGATGCCCCACCGGCCCAGGGTGAAGACCGGCTTGCCGTCCTCGGCGACGTCCCCGGCGCGGGCCGCGGTCCCGCCGGTGAGACGCCGATACAGCAGCGGTCCGGTGACCCCGAGGTAGGCGAGATAGAGCATGGCGATGCACAAGCTCGACAGCGCGGTGAACAACGCGGTCTGGCCGATGTTGACCAGCAGTGCGGCGACGGCGCCGACCCCGACCACCAGGCTGGCGACGATCGGCGTCCCGGTCCGTGCCGAGACCCGCGACAGTGTCTTGGAGAACGGCAGCGCCTGGTCCCGGGCCATGGAGAAGACCATGCGCGAGCCGGCGGTCTGGCAGGCCAGCGTGCAGGCGAACACCGCGACCGCGACCGTGCACAGCAGCAGCCGGCCCAGCACCGAGCCGAACCGCTCGCCGACGACCCAGGCCAGGCCCTGCGAGGCGAGGTTGCCGTCGGTCAGGCTGGGCGCGGCGACCAGGCCGGCGAGGATCAGCAGGCCGCCGCCGAGGCCGGAGACCAGCACCGCGCGGACGATCGTCGTGGGCGTGGTGCGCCGCGGCGCGTGCGTCTCCTCGGACAGCTCCCCCGCGGCGTCGAAGCCCACGAGGACGTACGCGGCCATGAGCGCGGAGGCGAGCCACGCGAAGACGTAGGAGCCGGAGAACGTGGCGCCGGTGTGGTGGAAGACCACGGTCGCCGAGCGCTTGGGCAGGAAGAAGAGCAGCACTATCAGGGCCGTGACGCCGACGATCTCGACGGCGACGCCGACGCTGGTCGCGATCGCCGTGATCCGGACCCGCAGGACCGTGACGACGGTGGTGACGGCCAGCATCGCGCAGCCGAGCAGCACGGCGTTCTCAGCGCCCGTGGTCGAGGTCGGAGCCGGATCGGCGTGCGACCCGCCGACGATCTGGAACCCGGCCCAGATGCTCGGCAGCACGGCCTGCACCGCGACGGCGGCCACCGCGACGGTGAGGATCTGCCCGATGATCATCGTCCAGCCGGTGAACCAGCCGAAGACCCGCCCGGCCAGCCGGCTGGACCACTGGAAGACCGCGCCGGACACCGGCCACCAGGCCGCGAGCTGCGCGAAGTTCAGCGCGACGAGCAGCTGCCCGGCGAAGACCACCGGCCAGGTCCAGAAGAACGCCGCGCCGCCGAACCCGAAGCCGAGCCCGAACAGCTGGAAGACGGTGGTGAGGATGGAGACGAACGAGAACCCGGCGGCGAAGGACGAGAACGTCCCGACCCCGCGACGCAGCTCCTGGCGATAACCGAGGGCGGCCAGGCCGTCCATCTCTTCGGAGGTCGCAAGGGTGGCGCCGGAGCTGGGAGCGGGAGGGGGCATGTTCAACGGTTGCTGTTGCGTCATGGCTGACCTCGGCGGACTCGGGCGGGACGGACCGTCCCGGCGTTACCTGTCGATCGACAGGTATTGGTTAAGGTGAGGTCCGTCCGTCACGTGTCCGTGTCGGGTCAATAGCCGCCGCGTTAAGTCCTGCGCATCCCGCGGCCTCGCACGAGCAATGTTTTCGCCACGACCAACCAGCGTTCTCGGCGCGAACAACCAGCGCTCTCGGCGCGAACAATCAGTGTTCTCGGCACGAACGACGAACGTTCCCGCCGCCAACGATCAGTGTTCCTGCCACAAGGCGACCGCGGCGCTCAAGAGGCTGCCGGTGGTCAGCAGGTCCCGGTCGTTCCGGCCGACGATCCGCCAGCGGCCGTCGGCCCGTCGCCCCCGGGCGACGCCGAGCGGCACCGGACGCGTGATGTCCGTGACATCGGCGATGACGACTTCACCGTCGACCGCCACCGCCGAGAACGTGCGGCCCATGATTTTGACGACCGTCCGCCCGGACACATCATCGATCTCGAAAACCAAGGTTCACCTGCCCGTGGCCTTTAGTTGTGGCCACTTAGTGTAGTCGCCCTCGGCCGAACGGGAGCCACCGCCACGACGGCATCGCCTACGAGTTTTCACCACTGCCCCGCCCGGGCGCGGGGTCGCTCGCGTCCCACTGTGTTCTCGGAAGTTGTCCAGGTACACCTGTTGGAAACACTGGTCCTCTACGTTCTGGACATGGCGGACGTTTTCGATGCGTACACGTTCTCCCAGGCCTGGGACGAGATGTTCGAGGCGCCGGGCATGCCGCGGCGCGCCTACGAGCGGGTGTTCCAGGCCTTGGAGCACCTTGATCCGGACGATCTGCGGTTCCGGGCCGAACTGGTGGCCCGGGCCTTCACCGACCGCGGGGTGACGTTCGCGCTCGGCGGGGAGGAGCGGCCGTTCCCGCTCGATCTGGTGCCGCGGGTGATCGCCGCGGCGGAATGGGACGTCATCGACCGCGGCGTGCGCCAGCGGGTCCGGGCGCTGGAGGCGTTCCTGGCCGACGTGTACGGCCCGCAGACCATCATCGCCGAGGGCATCGTGCCGCGCTCGGTGCTGCTCACCGGCGGCGGGTTCCACCGCGCGGCGCACGGGATCGATCCGGCCAACGGCGTGCGCGTCCACGTCGCCGGCATCGACCTGGTCCGGGACGTCGACGGCCGGTTCCGGGTGCTGGAGGACAACGCCCGGGTGCCCTCCGGGGTCAGCTATGTGATCGAGAACCGCGGGATCATGGCGCACGCCTTCCCCGGGCTGTTCGCCGAGCACCGGATCCGCCCGGTCGACGACTACCCGGCCCGGCTGCTGGCCGCCCTGCGTGCGGCCGCGCCGCCCGGCGTCCGGGACCCGGTGGTGGTGGTGCTGACACCGGGGGTGGGCAACTCGGCGTACTTCGAGCACGCGCTGCTGGCCCGGCAGATGGGCGTGGAGCTCGTGGAGGGGCGGGACTTGTCCTGTTCCGGAAACCGGGTCCGGATGCGCACGACCGCCGGCGAGCAGCCCGTGCACGTGGTCTACCGGCGGATCGACGACGAGTACCTGGACCCGCTGCACTTCCGCCCGGAGTCGGTGATCGGCTGCCCGGGCATCCTCAACGCGGCCCGGGCCGGGGCCGTGACGATCGCCAACGCGGTCGGCTGCGGGGCCGCCGACGACAAGCTGATCTACACCTATGTGCCCGACTTCATTCGGTTCTACCTGAACGAGGAGCCCGTGCTGGAGAACGTTCGGACCTACCGGTTGGACGATGCCGAACGCCTGGCGTGGGTCCTGGACTCGCTGGACGAGCTGGTGCTCAAGCCGGTGGACGGCGCCGGGGGCAAGGGCATCGTCATCGGCCCGCAGGCCGACGAAAAGACCCTGGCGAAGCTGCGCAGCACCGTGGCGGCCGGCCCACGGGGCTGGATAGCCCAGGTGCCGGTGGCCCTGTCCACCTCCCCGACCTTCGTCGGCGACCGGTTCGCGCCCCGGCACATCGACCTGCGCCCGTTCGCGGTGAACAGCGGCGACGACATCTGGGTGCTGCCGGGCGGACTGACGCGGGTCGCGCTGCCGGAGGGCGCGCTGGTGGTGAACTCCAGCCAGGGCGGCGGCTCCAAGGACACGTGGGTGCTGGCCGACGCGCGCCGGCCGGTGGCCCGCACGGAGGACGACGCCGAGCAGCAGGCCCCGCCGCCGTCGGTGGTGCGCGAGGCGGTCGCCGACCGGCAGGCCGGGCCGGGCCTGGCCGAGTCCGCTTACCAGCTGCAGCAATGAGCTACGGCAGCGCGGCCGTGGGACGCGGCAGGGGAACTCAGCAAGGGGACGCAGCAGTGAGACGAGAGGGGACGGCCTTGCTCAGCCGTATCGCGGAATCGCTGTTCTGGCTCGGGCGGTACGTCGAACGCGCCGACGACACCGCGCGGGTCCTCGACGCCGTCATGCACCGCCTGCTCGACGATCCCGGCACCGACGAGGAGGCGGCCTGCCGCACCCTGTTCGCCGTGCTGGGCGTCCCGGTGCCGGACAGCGATGAAGGGGGCTGCGACGCCCAGACCGTGCTGAGCGCGCTGGGCTTCGACGCCGGCAATCCCAGCTCGGTCGCCGGCGCGTGGCAGGCCGCACACGACAACGCGCGCGGGGTGCGGGAGGTGATCTCCACCGAGTCGTGGGAGTGCCTGAACGCGACCCGGCTCGCGCTGCCGGCGCAGCGCCGCCAGGCTCGGCGGGTGGGTCCGCACGCCTATCTGCGCTATGTGCGCGAGCGCGCCGCACTGTTCTCAGGGCTCGCCGATTCCACGATGAGCCGGGACGACGGCTGGCTGTTCCTCACGCTGGGGCAGAGCCTGGAGCGGGTGGACATGACGGCACGGCTGCTGTCCGTCAAGGTCCTGGCCTCGCCCTACGCCCCGGACTGGGCGACCCTGCTGCGGGCGGCGGGCGCGGACGAGCCCTACCGCCGGACCGAGGGCTGGGACAGCGATCCGCAGTCGGCGGCCCGGTTCCTGGTGCTGGAGCCGCTGTTCCCGCGCTCGATCATGCACGCGCTGGCGACGGCCGAGCGGTGCCTGGCGGAGCTGGCCGGCACCCTGGCCGCCGGATCCTCCTCGCGCCGCTCCGGCCGGTCCCAGACCCAGGTCCTGGTCCCCTCCGCGCGGCGCACCATCGGCCGCATGCGCACGGTGCTGGAGTATCTGGACGCTGACACGCTGGTCGCCCAGCTGCCGCAGGTGCTCAAGGATCTGCAGGAGGCCTGTCTGCTGGCGAGCCGGCAGATCGCCGACCGGTACTTCCAATACGGCACCCCGGTAGTCTGGCTGCGGGGAAGGGATTCCTGACATGACCTGGAGACTGGCGATCGTGCACGAGACGGTGGCCGAGTACGACGGGACGGCGCACGCCTCGTACAACGAGCTGCGGATGACGCCCCTGAGCACCGGGCGGCAGATGATGCTGACCTCGCAGGTGGAGCTGCATCCGCGGGCCGAGATGTGGCAGTACACCGACTACTGGGGCACCCGGGTCACGTCGTTCGACCTGCAACAGCCGCACAGCGTCCTGACCATCCGGGCGTCGAGCACCGTCGAGACGAACCGGCCGGCAGGCTCGACGGCCGCCTCGCGATCGCCGGCGGCCGCGGCGGCTCGGGCGCCGATCTCCTGGTCGGACCTCACCGAGCAGACCACCACCGGGGCCTTCATCGAGTACCTCGCGCGCACCGGCCGCACGACGATCACCCCCGAACTGGAGCAGGCGGTCCGCGAGCGCACCGACGGCGCCGATCCCCACGAGGCTGCCGACGCGATAGCGGCGCTGGTCAACGACTCCATGGCCTACGTGCCGGGGGCGACCGGAGTGCAGACCAACGCGCAGGAGTCGTGGGAGCAGAAGTCAGGGGTCTGCCAGGACTTCTCGCACCTGGCCATCGCCATGATGCGCTCCATCGGCCTGCCGGCGCGCTACGTCTCGGGCTACCTCTTCCCCGACCCGGACGCCGAGCCGGGGGTCAGCGCCGAAGGCCAGAGCCATGCCTGGGCCGAGTACTGGGCCGGTTCCTGGGTGGGGGTCGACGCCACCAACCGCACTCCGCCGGGCCCGCAGCACATCGTGGTGGGGCACGGCCGGGACTACGGCGACGTCCTTCCGCACAAAGGGATCTACCACGGGGCGCCTGGCCGGGATCTGAAGGTGTCTGTGCGGTTCACGCGCCTGGCTTGATGAACCCCGGCCGAGGCGCGGCCGGGGTTCATCAAGGCGATGGATCCTTGTGGGGAATCCGTTTTGTGGAACCTTGCGGCGGGTCAGGCGGTCAGCGTTGCAGGGTGAGCAGGCCCGGCCGCCACGGCAGCAGGTTGTAGGGGGTGCCGGCTGGCGTGCCGGGCGACAGGCCCTGGTAGAGGAACTGCAGGTTGCAGGGGTCGATGGTCATGGTCTGGTCCGGGTTGTTGCGGACCAGGTCGCCGTGGCTGATGTCGTTGGTCCACGTCGCACCGCTGTTGGCCTTGCCCGCGAACGGGTTGCTCTCGCTGGTGGCG
>JABFWL010000122.1 GCA_013362315.1 Catenulispora sp.
GGGATCCGGGAAGCCGGCGGCGTCGCCGATACCGCCGATACCGCCAGCGCCGCCGGTGAGACCGCCGACACCGCCGGTGCCGGGACCGGGCCGTCGCGCCCGGCCCGGCTGACCGGACGCGGGCTGCCGCGTGGGTTCTCGCATGGCTCCTCCGTGGGCTCGCAGGTGGTCCGCCGGCTGCTCGGCGGGCCGTGGCTCCACGGTCGGGGAGGAATCGCGGTTCGCGCCAGGACGAGGAGAAGCACTTGTGGATAAACCCGGGCCGGAGAAAACGGCTATCGCTCGATCGGCCTAGTGCGCACGCGGTTATTGGATGCGAAGTCTTAGTTCGTGCGCGAACTTATGGATTTCTCAGGAAGGGCAAACGAAGTCGCGCAGAAATGGCGGACATCGGTTGTCGGAAGTGTGCCCGAGTGAACTCCTCCGATCGATGTGCCCACAGAGGCGTGAGGGAACACGGTTACGCCGGGGAAGTGGCGGACCGGGTCCAGACACCCGTTGTCCGCACAACCGGTCAGCATGACCGGCGACGCTCCGCACGCGGGCCGGATACCGGCCGAAGCGGGGTCAGGGAGGCCGGTACGGGGCCGTGACGTGGAGAACCATGTGACACACGGTCGTGCGGGAGCCCGGCGAAGAAAAGTGAAGACCCCCGCCGGGGGGGAGAGCGGGGGTCTTCTCCACGACCAGGCTCGGGGGGGAGGAGCCGGGCCGTGGTAGCACGGTCGCGAACGATCCGTGACTTCCATGGTGTACCCGACGCTCGCAGAATGCAAACCCCGGGCGGATCCATTACGCCGAATGCGTGAAGAGCGACGCCGCGACCGGGAGCAACTGCGCTTCAAAGCCGTCACCGGCGCGCATCTGGCGGGCGCGCTGGACCTAGTCGCTAAACGCAACGCTATCCTCGACTGTGTGGATGAGCATGCGGACGCACGTGCGGATGACGCGGGACGCCCGGCCGCGTTCTTCGACCTGGACAAGACGATCATCGCCAAGTCCTCGACCCTGGCGTTCGGGCGCTCGTTCTACGACGGCGGCCTGATCAACCGGCGCGCGGTCCTGCGGACCGCCTACGCGCAGTTCGTCTATCTGGCCGGCGGCGCGGACCACGACCAGATGGAGCGGATGCGCGCCTTCCTGTCGGCGATGGCCACCGGCTGGGATGTGGTGCAGGTCAAGGAGATCGTCGCCGAGACCCTGCACGAGCTGATCGACCCGCTGATCTACTCCGAGGCCGCGGCGCTGATCGCCGAGCACAAGGCGGCCGGGCGGGACGTGGTCATCGTCTCCACCTCCGGCTCGGAGGTGGTCGAGCCGATCGCCGAGATGCTCGGCGCGGACCTGGCCATCGGCACCCGCATGGCGGTGGACGACGAGGGCCGCTACAGCGGCGAGATCGAGTTCTACGCCTACGCCGAGAACAAGGCCAAGGCCATCGTGGAGCTGGCCGCCGAGCGCGGCTATGACCTGAGCCGGTCCTTCGCCTACAGCGACTCGGCCACCGACGTCCCGATGCTGGAGGCGGTCGGCCACCCCTACGCCGTCAACCCGGATCGGGCGCTGCGCAAGGAGGCTGCCGTGCGGGACTGGCCCGTGCTGGTCTTCGACAAGCCGGTGGCGCTGCGGTCCCGGGTCGGCGAGCTGGCGGCCAAGCCGGCGGTGTCCGGGACAGCCCTGGGCCTGGCGCTGGCGGTCTCCGGGACGATCTGGTGGCTGGGGACGCGCGGCCGGCGGCGGCAGCGGCTTGTGCGAAGTTCGGTGTAGGGGGTTCGGCGTAGGGCGCGTAGCGGGCCGGTGTAATTCCACCGGCCTGACGTGGGGTGCTCCGTCCTCGCTCAGAGCGTCAGCACCTCCACCCGCTGCCCGGCTCCGAGCGCGACCACCCCTCCCCCCGGCGGCACCACCGCGAGGGCGTCGGCCAGGGCCAGCCCGCGCAGCATCGCCGGACCGGTGAACCGCAGGGGAACCGCGCGGGAGTCGGTGATGGAGACGGGCACGAGTCGTGTGCTGGTCGGGTGCGTGCGCACAGCGTCCCCGAGCGGCAGGAAGTACGGCGCCGGGCCGGTCACCCCGATGTCCAGACCGCCCAGGCGGCGCACCAGCGGCCGCACCAACGTGAGGAACCCGGCGACCGCGGCGAGCGGATTGCCGGGCAGCCCGGCGACGAACCGGCGGTGCCGCCGGCTGCCGCCGTGCTCGGCGAGCAGCATCGGGTGCCCGGGCCGCACGGCCGCGCCGTCGACCAGCAGCCGGGCCCCGAGCTCGGACAGCACCCGGTGCACGTGGTCCACCGGCCCGCGCGCCGTGCCGCCGGTGGTGATCACCAGATCGGCGGGGGAGGAGGCGACCGCGGCCAGCAGCTCGCCGGCGTCGTCGGCGACCCGGGCCACGGTGGCGTCCACGCCGAGCCGGTCCAGCCACGCGGTGAACATCGGGCCGAGCGCGTCGCGCACCCGGGCGCCGTCCGGCAGCCCGGAGTCGGCCAGCTCATCCCCGATGACCAGCAGTGCGACCCGCGGACGCTCGTGCACCGGCAGATCGTCGTACCCCGCCGCCGCGGCCAGGCCGAGCACCGCCGGCGTGACCCGGGTCCCGGCCGACAGCAGCGTCTCGCCGCGTCGCGACTCCTGGCCCTGCGGCCGGATGTCGGTGCCTATCGGCAGCCCGAGCTCGGAGCCGCGCGGCGTTCGGGTGGCTACGGCTCCCTGCGGCGGCGACCCGTAGGTGCGCTGCTGAGCCGGGACCGCGGCTGCTTGGTTCTCGGTCTCCCCGACGTGCAGCCGGTGGTGCTCGTCGACGAATCCGCGCTCGCGTCGCAGCACCGCCTCGGCTCCGGACGGCATCCGGGCTCCGGTGGCGATCTCGACCGCCTCGCCGTCCGCGATCCGCGCCGACCGCTGCCCGGCGAGGACCTGTCCGGTGACCTTCCACGGCCCGGGCCCGGCGACGGCCCAGCCGTCCATGGCCGCCGTCGCGAACGGCGGCAGGTCCACGAGCGCCGACAGCGACTCGCCCAGCACCATGCCGTGGGCCGCGGCCAGCGGGACCCGGGTCACCGGCAGGGCGATCGCCGTGGTGCCGGCGATCCGGCGCGCCTCGGGCCAGGAGGTCGTGCTCACCGGTCGGCGGATCCGGAAGCGCCGCCACGGGGGTCGGCCGGCACACCGACGTCGGTGATCGGCTGGCTCGGCGCGGCCACGCGGGCCGGTCCGGAGCCGGCGGCGTGTTCGGCTACCGAGCCGCGGGCCGGCGCCGGGTCGGCCGCCGGTGGAACCCCGGTGGCAGCGCCGGTTCCAGCGCCTGTGCTAGTCCCAGCCCCGGTTCCCGCCGCGGCCGTGCCGACCGCGCCACTGTTCTTGTCGCCGGCCGCACTGTCTTGGTCGCCGGCTTTGCCGCTGTCCTTGCCCCAGGCCTGAGCCAGAGCGCTGAGCTTCGCGACCGGGCCGTCCAGTGCGCCGCGCCCGCCGTCGGCGGAGCTGCGCAGGCCGATCGCGTATCCGGCCAGGAACGTGGTCAGGGGAGCGGCGGGCCGCACGACGTTGTGGGCCGCGACGCCGGCCAGGCCGAGGATCGCGTCGAGGTCGACCGCCGTGAGTTCGTGGCCGGCCAGGCCGAGCTCGGCCGCGGCGGCGGCGCACCAGTCGGCGAGCAGCTTGTCATGGTCCATGCCGTCCATCTTCGCCGTTGTCGGGGGCGGTGTCGCGAGCAGCGCGCGGGCGGCGTGCACCGCGTCCCAGGTGTCGCAGTCGGCGGTGACGCCGCGCGGATCGCCGACCCGGGCCACCCTCAGCGTCCGCAGCAGTGTGAAGAGCCGGGCGCCGGGCAGCTCGGGCAGCGCCGCCAAGGCCGCGGCCAATGCCCCGCGGCGGTAAAGGGCGGCCAGCGGTTGGTCTCTGCCGTGCGCGTCGGTGAAGACGACGGCGTCCGTGGTCGGATCGGTGTCTAAGACGCGCCGCAACGACTCGACGGCGGCGGAGTCCAGGAAGGGCAGATCGGCGGCGAAGACGGCGACCACCGGCGCGGTACCGATTCCCATTCCAGCCGCCAAGGCCGGCACCGGGCCGCCGCCGGGCGGGTCCTCGCGGGTGAAGACCACCGGGAAGCGGACTTCGCGCACCGGCCCCACCACGGCGACCGACTTCGCGCCCGCGCAGGCCGCCAGCACCCGGTCCAGCAAGCTCATCCCGCCGACGTCCAGGGCCGGCTTGTCCACGCCGCCGAGCCGCCGCGCACCGCCGCCGGCGAGCACGATCGCGTCGAAGGGCGTGCTGGCGCTGTCCGGACCGTTCATAAGAGCACCCTATGGCTCCGAAGACAGGCAGCATTTCGCCCAGGGCGGCACAGGAACTCGATGAGGGGCCCAGATTTCGATGAGGGGCAGGGGCACAGGTTTCGAGGAGGGAGTACAGACCGCGGTTCCCAAGAGATAGAACGTGTTCTAATCTGACGAGTGCTCAGATCCTTTGGATCACCATCGACCGCCGGAGACACCGCCGCATGCGCCCACCGGAACACCTGGCCTATACCCCGGCCCAGCGCGCCCTGCGTGCCGAACTGCGCGCTTACTTCGCCGCGCTGGTCACCGCGGACGTCCGGCGCGACCTGCGCCTGCCCGACACCTCCACCGCCACCTCGCGCACCCTGCACTTGAAGCTCGGCGCGGACGGGTGGCTCGGCGTCGGCTGGCCCCGGGAGTACGGCGGCCGAGGTCTGACCCCGGTCGAGCAGTTCATCTTCTTCGACGAGGCGGCGCGCGCCGGCTGTCCCCTGCCGCTGGTCGCGCTGAACACCGTGGGACCGACCCTGATGCGCTACGGATCGCCGGAGCAGAAGGACCTGATCCTGCCGGGCATCCTGTCCGGGGAGATCGACGTCGCCGCCGGCTACTCCGAACCGGGTGCCGGCACCGACCTGGCGAGCCTCGCCACCCGCGCGGTGCGCACCGAGGACGGCGCCGCCTACGTCGTCAACGGCCAGAAGATCTTCACCACGCACGGCGACTCCGCCGAGTACGTCTGGCTCGCCTGCCGCACCGACCCCGACGCGCCCAAGCACAAGGGGATCAGCATCCTGCTGGTCGACACCCGCTCCCCCGGCTTCGAGGCCACCAAGATCCACACGATCGCCTCGCACTACACGACCGCCACCTACTACCACGATGTGCGTGTCCCGGCGGCGATGCGCGTCGGCGCCGAGAACGAGGGCTGGAAGCTGATCACGACCCAGCTCAACCATGAGCGCGTGGCGCTGGCCGCCGTCGCCCAGGGCGTGATCCGGTCGTTCGCCAAGGTCCAGCGTTGGGCGGCCGAGACCCCGGCCGCCGACGGGAAGCGCGTTCTAGACCTGCCATGGGTGAAGGCGACCATGGCCCGTGCCTACGTCCGCATCAGCGGCCTGCGGCTCCTCAACGGCCAGATGGTCGCCGCCCTTCAGAAGGACCAGACCGGCGGCCACCTGTCCCCCGCCGACGCGTCGGCCGCGAAGGTGCACGGCACGGAAACCCACATAGAAGCGCTCGCCGAACTGCTCCAGGTCCTCGGCGCCGGAGGGATCCTCAAGGACGGCTCCCCCGGCGCCCTGCTGGCGGGCGACCTCGAATTCCTCTACCGGTACGCCGTGACCAACACCTTCGGCGGCGGGGCCAACGAGATCCAGCGCGAGATCATCGCGATGACCGGCCTGGCGATGCCGCGAGTACGCAGATAGGAGAGCCGTGGAGACCGATCCGCTATACGAGAAAGTGTCCGCGCACCTCGCTGATCCCCCCTCCGATCCGGTCCCCGCGTGGGACCCGGTGAACCAGCCGATGATCCGGCACTGGTGCGACGCGATGGGGGACGAGCTGCCGATCTACACCGATGCCGAGGCGGCGCGTGCCGCCGGGCATCCGGACGTCGTCGCACCGCCGGCCTCCTTGCAGGCCTGGACTATGCCGGGCCTTCGCACGCGCGGGTTCCAGGACGGGACCACGCGCGCCCAGGCCGAACTCGTCGACGCCGGCTACGCCGCAGTAGTCGCCACCAACTGCGAGCAGACCTACCACCGCTATCTCACTCTTGGCGACCACCTCTACGCCGTCTCCAAGCTGGAGTCCGTGTCGACGCGCAAGCAGACCGCACTCGGCGAGGGCTACTTCCTCACGTCGGTTACGGAGTACCGGGACCAGCACGGCGAGCTTGTTGGTGAGATGTCGTTCCGCACCTTGTGGTTCAAACCCAAGGAGCGAGCATGATCAGGCCGCAACCGCTGATCGGTCGCGACAACGCTTACTACTGGGAAGGCGTCGCGAAGGGCCTTGTTCTCATCCAAAAGTGCACAGCCTGTGGATCGTTGCGGCATCCGCCCTCCCCCATGTGTCCGGAGTGCCAGTCCTTGGACTGGACGACCGTGGCGGCTACCGGCCGTGCCGTTCTTCACAGCTACACGATCTGCCACCATCCGCTCCCTCCCTGGGAGCAGGGTCCCTATGCAGTCGTCCTCGTAGACCTCGAGGTGGAAGGCAGCGATAGCGGGGCCCGCATTGTCTGTGGCACGCGTGGCATCGCTAACGAAGACCTCCGTATAGAGATGCCGCTGCGCCTGACCTTTGAGGACGGCCTCGTCTTCGCGACACCGGAGGCGGCGTCATGACCGTTGTGGAACAGCCTGTGGACGACGCCTTGGAGGCTGTGGGGGATCTCTCTACAGAAGTCTTCGGCGATCTTGATGTAGAAGCCACCCGTAGCCCGGCCTATAGCAACGAAGCAGTCTCCGACGAACACGATCGCCGCCTGTGGCGCACCCTGGCTGACACCGGCCTGCTGGCCTCCGTACTTCCGGAGAGCGTGGGGGGTGGCGGGACCGGCATCCCCGGCATGGTGCGACTGCTGACTGAAGCGGGAGCGGCGCTTGCGCGCGTACCTCTAGTGGAGACCTGTGTAGCCGTTTCTGTCATCGGAGAGAAGCACCTGCCCGCAGTGATGTCCGGCGAACTGGTCATCACCGCCGCGCTCACTGAGCATCCGTCCACCATCGCCAGTCCCCTGCGACTGACCGGCCGTCGTCTCAACGGCATCACACAACTCGTGCCGTATCCGCTCAGCGCCGACGCCGTCCTGGTCCCGGCGGTCAGGGAGGAAGGCTGCGAAGTCCTCGCTCTCGTCTCCCTGTCCACCGCGCGGATCGGTGATCAGGTGACGACCACGGGGGAGCCGCTCGGCGTTCTGGAGTTCATCGACGCCGAGGTCATGGAGATCTGCGACGCCGCGGACCAGGCCAGGAGCCTCGCGGCGCTGTTCTCCTCGGCCATGCTGTGCGGGATCGCGGCCCGGGCCCTCGCGATGACCGCTGAGTACGTCAGCGGGCGCGTGCAGTTCGGGCATCCGCTCGCCACGTTCCAGGCTGTCGCATTGCGAACTGCCGACCGCTATATCGACTCCCGCGCTATGCACGCGGCGCTATGGGACGCCGTCCACGCGCTCGCAGAGCAGGATCACCGTTCGCCCCGCGTCCGCTATGCGATCGCGACCGCCAAGATCTGGGCCGCCGACGGCGCGCGTCGGGTAGTCAGCTCCGCACAGCACTTGCACGGTGGCTTCGGCGTGGATGTCACCTATCCGCTGCACAGGTACCACGCCTGGGCTCGCTACTGGGAGCTCTATGGCGGCTCTGCCGAAGCCTGGTCTGGCGACCTCGGAGACCTGATCGCTACCTATCCCATTGAAGAGGACGAATAACGATGCTGCCCGACGTGGGTGCGGCGCTGCCCGAGCTCGTCGTCCCGATCACCCCGACCCGGATCGTCGCCGGGGCTATCGCCTCGCGGGACTACCAGGACGTCCACCACGACGTCCCTGCGGCGCGCGCCAAAGGCTCCCCCGACATCTTCATGAACATCCTGACCACTAACGGCTACGTCGGCCGATACGTCACCGACTGGGCCGGACCGCAGGCGCGGATTGTGAAGATCGCGATCCGGCTTGGCGTGCCGAACTATCCCGGCGACACGATGACCCTGACCGGCTCGGTGATCCGCAGCGAGGAGGACGGGACCGTGGAGGTCGCGGTGCGCGGCGCGAACGGGCTCGGCGATCACGTAACCGGCACCGTGATGCTGAAAGGCCTAGGCCAGTGAGCGCTTCGCTGTCCGGCAAGGCGGCCATCGTCGGTATCGGCGCTACGGAGTTCTCCAAAGAGTCAGGACGCAGCGAGCTCCAGTTGTGCCTGGAGGCGTGCAAGGCCGCGCTGGACGACGCCGGCATCGCGCCTCAGGACGTCGACGGCCTCGTCAGCTTCTCTATGGACTCCAGTCCCTCGATCATGGTCAGCCGTGGTCTCGGCGTCAAAGAGCTGCGCTATTTCTCCCTCGTCGACTATGGCGGCGGCGCGGCGTGCGCCACGGTCGCGCACGCCGCCGCGGCGGTCACTGCCGGCCTGGCCGACGTCGTCGTCTGCTATCGCGCCTTCAACGAGCGCTCCGGCCGCCGGTTCGGCTCCGGCGACGCCGCCGTCCAGATGCGCGGCGAGTCTCCGATGGCACAGCACTTCGGGTACTACGCGCCATACGGACTCATCACACCTGCGGCGTGGGTCGCCATGGCAGCCCGGCGCTACATGCACCGATACGGAGCGACGTCGGAAGACTTCGGTCGTATCGCGGTAGCTGCCCGCGCCCACGCGGCCACCAACCCCAACGCTTGGTTCTACGAGCGGCCGATCTCTCTGGAGAACCACCAGAGCTCGAGGATGATCGCGGACCCTCTCCGACTCCTGGACTGCTGCCAGGAGTCCGATGGAGGAGTCGCGCTTGTGGTGGTCGCTACAGAGCGCGCGCAAGATCTCCCAGGTAAGGAAGTCCTGATAGCCGGTGCCGCACAGGGTTCGGCTCATGACCAGCACATGATGACCAGCTACTACCACGAGGACATCACCGGGCTCCCGGAAATGGGCACCGTCGCCCGGCAGGTGTGGGCCCAGTCCGGGCTCGGCCCGCAGGACGTCCAGACCGCGATCATCTATGACCACTTCACGCCGTTCGTGCTCACCCAACTGGAGGAGTTCGGCTTCTGTGGCCGCGGGGAAGCCCGCGACTTCATCCAGGACGGTGCCATTCACCTCGGCGGGCGCTTGCCGCTCAACACGCATGGCGGACAGCTCGGGGAGGCCTACATCCACGGCATGAACGGCATCGCCGAAGCGGTGCGCCAAGCTCGCGGCACGGCGGTCAACCAGGTGCCGGACGTGCGGAACGTGCTCGTCACGGCCGGTACCGGCGTCCCCACCTCCGGGCTGCTCCTCAGTGCTGTCTGAGCAGCCCCTTCGCCACCAGCTGTAACCCTATGTTCCGTTGGCTGTCGGAACGATCAGTTAATCTCGGAGCCATGCCCCGTCTCGCGCTGTTCGACCTGGACGACACTCTGATCTCCTCGAGGGACGCGTTCATCGCGTGGATCGAGCAGGTCGTGGCGGAGCACGGCGTGGGGGGCGACGCGCACGCCTTCCTGGAGAAGGAGCACGTCTACTGGACCGGATCGCCGGACGACGCGTTCCGGGGAGTGGTCGACTTCTTCGCGCTGCCCGCCGATCCGGCCGAGCTGATGCGCGACTATCGCCACCGGATGGTCGAGCTGCTTGTCCCCTACCCGGGCGTCACGGACGGCCTGGAGGCGCTGCGCGACGCCGGCTGGCGGATCGGCATCGTCACCAACGGATACGGCGACTTCCAGAACGCCAAGATCGACGCCGTGGGCCTGCGGGCCTACGTGGACGTGGTCTGCGTCTCGGACGTGGAGGGCACGTGGAAGCCGGAGCCGAAGATCTTCGAGCTGGCCTCGGACCGGGCCGGCGCGCCGCTGGAGGGCGGCTGGATGGTCGGCGACTCGCTCGGCGCGGACATCGCCGGCGGCAACGGCGTGGGCATGCACACCGCCTGGCTGCACCACGGCCGCCCGCTGCCTTCGGCCCTGGCCGGGGACCCGCAGCCGGAGCACATCATCGAGCGCACCGCCGACGCCTTCGACCTGATCCTCGGTCGGCCCTGACGCTCTGGTGACGCTGACCGGTGGCTTGGTGACGGTGACCGGTGGCGCAGCAGCCGAAGCCGGGTTGACCTTGACGTAACGGAAGCTTCTACCTTCGAGGGAGTGGTCGGAAAGGCCGGCCACACACCGATGAGTCTGCGACGCGAAGCGTCACCTTAACGGGTGGCGGTGGGCGACGGGTGGGCAGGTAAGCGTCATGAGCTGGTCGATCGCGCAGGTCGCGCGGATGTCCGGGGTCACCGCCCGGACCCTGCGGCACTACGACGACATCGGGCTGCTCAAGCCCGACCACGTCGGCCTGAACGGCTACCGCTACTACGAGGAGCCGCAGCTGCTGCGGCTGCAGCAGATCCTCGTCCTGCGGGAGCTGGGGATGGCGCTGGCCGACATCGCCTCCGCGATCGACTCCGAGCCGGACATGGTGTCGGCCCTGCGCCGGCAGTACGCCCGGCTGGTCGTGGAGCGGGACCGGCTGGCCCGGGTGGCCGAGACCGTGGCGCGGACCATCACCGAACTGGAAGGGAGGCCCCCGATGGCCGTCCGCATCAACCGGCCGGAGAACCTCTTCGAGGGATTCGACTCCTCGCAGTACGACGACGAGGCCCGCGAACGCTGGCCTGAGGAGTTCGAGCGCTCCAGGCAGGTCCTGGCCACGATGTCCGAGCAGGACATGGAGCGCTGGCAGCGCGAGGCCACCGCGGCCATGATCCGCATGGCCGAGTTCATGGCCGCCGGTGTGCCGGTCGACGACCCCGCGGTGCAGGACGAGGTCCACCAGCACTGGCAGGGGATCTGCACCTGGTGGACGCCGAACCGTACGGCGTACACCTGCCTGGGGCGGATGTACGTCGACGACGAGCGGTTCAAGGCCAACTACGACAAGATCGCCGAAGGTCTCGCCGAGTACCAGGCCGAAGCGATGGCCGCTTATGCGGAAGCCCGCCTGTCGGACTGACATAGGAGCGTCATGAACACAGAAGCGTTCTGAACACAGAAGCGTCCCCTCCACGGCCAGTGCGGAGGGGACGCTCCCCTATTCTTCCCTAGTGTCCTCTGTGTCCTCGTCACCACACAGCTGGATGTAGAAGCGGTTCCTCCTTCGGAGTAGGACCACTGCCACCAGAGACGAGAGCAGCGAACCCTCCAGCACCCCGCCCTTGGCCAGGTTCAGCAAGTCGGGCGCGTCTTCGAAGGCCAGCTCGGCGATCAACAGCGACACCGTGAACCCGACACCGGTCAGCGTGGCCACCGCCGCGATGTCGCTCCACCGCAGCTCGTCGGACAGCTCCGCCCGGGTGAACCGCGCCGTCAGATACGCGCCACCGAACACGCCGACGGCCTTGCCCACGAACAGCCCGGCGGCGATCGCCAGCGGGATCCGGTCGGTGAACAGGGCGCCGAACGTGTCGCCGCCGATGCTGACGCCGGCGGACATGACCGCGAAGACCGGGACGCAGAATCCGGCCGAGAACGGCTGAAGCCACCACTGGACACGCTCGGCCGGCGGGGATTCCTCTTCGTCGTCACGGGTGCCGCGCAGCATCAGCCCGATGGCGACTCCGGCCACCGTGGCGTGGATGCCGCTGGCGTGTACCGCGATCCAGACGACGAGGCCGAGCGGCACGTTCAGCCACAAGCTGGTGATCCGCAGCCGCTGCGCCAGATAGAAGGCGATCATCAGCAACACGGCGACCACCAGAGCGACAGCGTCGATATTCGCCGTGTAGGCGACCGCGATGATGATGATCGCACCGAGGTCGTCGACCACAGCCAGCGTGAGCAGGAAGGCGCGCAGCGCCGAGGGCAGGTTCTGCCCGGCGACGGCCAGGACCGCCAGCGCGAAGGCGATGTCGGTCGCCGTGGGTACGGCCCAGCCGCTGGCCGCGTGCTGGTGCCCGGCACTCACCGCCAGATAGACGCCGATCGGCACCAGCATCCCGCACAGCGCCGAGACCACCGGCAGCACCGCGGCGCGCGCCTCGGACAGCTCCCCGACCTGCAGCTCGTGCTTGAGCTCGATGCCAGCCACCAGGAAGAAGAACGCGAGCAGGAAGTCGGCCGCCCAACTGGCCAGCGACAGGTCGAGATGCCACAGGTGCGGTCCGACGACGGTGTCCTTGACTGTCTCGTAGGCGCCGCTCCACGGGGAGTTGGCCCAGATCAGACCGACCAGCGCGAAGGTGATCAACAATGCGCCGCCGACCGTCTCGGTGCGCAGGACCGCCGCCACGTGCCGGCGCTCGATCCGCTTCAGGCGTGCGAAGACCCGCAGCGGGGCTGCGGGCCGGGCCGGGGGCGGCGTCATCGAGGCGTCCTGGAGGGCGGTGTGCGGTCGGCGGCAGACGGGTGGCGATCTTCGGATCACTACCCATGCCGGGCCGACCCGCCCGGCGTACTTGGGCTGTTCGGGCTAACACAAAGCGCCGGGCACACGGACCCCTCGGTCCGTGTGCCCGGCGCCGGGACGCGCGGTGGATCAGCCCGGATCAGTCCTCGTTGGCGTGCGGCAGCTTCGCCTTGATCAGGTCCATGACCGTGGAGTCGGCCAGGGTGGTGGTGTCGCCGACCGCGCGGTCCTCGGCGACGTCCTTCAGCAGGCGGCGCATGATCTTGCCGGAGCGGGTCTTCGGCAGCTCGGCCACGATCTGGATCTGCTTGGGCTTGGCGATCGGGCCGATCTCCTTGGCCACGTGCGCCTTCAGCGCCGCGTCCAGGTCGGCGGTCTCCTCCTGCCCGGCCCGCAGGATGACGAAGGCGACGATGCGCTGGCCGGTGGTCTCGTCCTTGGCGCCGACGACCGCGGCCTCCGCGACCGAGGGGTAGGAGACCAGGGCCGACTCGACCTCGGTGGTGGAGATGTTGTGGCCGGAGACGAGCATGATGTCGTCGACGCGGCCGAGGAGCCACAGGTCGCCGTCCGCGTCCTTCTTCGCGCCGTCGCCGGCGAAGTAGTAGCCCTGCTCGGCGAACCGGGCCCAGTAGGTGTCGATGAACCGCTGCTGGTCGCCCCAGATGCCGCGGGCCATGGACGGCCACGGCTTGTCCAGGACCAGCAGGCCGCCCCGGCCGTTCTCGACGATGGACCCGTCCTTGTCGACCACGTTCGCCGAGATGCCCGGCAGCGGCCGCATCGCCGAGCCCGGCTTGGCTTCGGTGACACCGGGCAGCGGCGAGATCATCATCGCGCCGGTCTCGGTCTGCCACCAGGTGTCCACCACCGGCGTGCGGTCCCCGCCGATGTTCTTGCGGTACCAGATCCAGGCCTCGGGGTTGATCGGCTCGCCGACCGAGCCCAGCAGGCGCAGCGAGGAGAGGTCGAACTTGGCCGGGATGTCGTCGCCCCACTTGGCGAACATGCGGATCGCGGTGGGAGCGGTGTAGAGCAGGGTCACCTTGTACTTCTGGACGATCTCCCAGAAGCGGCCCTGGTGCGGGGTGTCCGGGGTGCCCTCGTACATGACCTCGGTGGCGCCGTTGGCCAGCGGGCCGTAGACGATGTAGGAGTGTCCGGTCACCCAGCCGACGTCGGCGGTGCACCAGTAGACGTCGGTCTCGGGCTTCAGGTCGAACACCGCGTGGTGGGTGTACGCGGCCTGCGTCAGGTAGCCGCCGGTGGTGTGGACGATGCCCTTCGGCTTACCGGTCGTGCCCGAGGTGTAGAGGATGTAGAGCGGGGTCTCGCTGTCGAAGGCCTCCGGAGTGTGCTCGGGGCTCGCCGTGCCGACCGTCTCGTGCCACCACACGTCCTTGTCGCTCCACGCGACGTCCGCGCCGGTCCGCTTGACGACCAGCACGTTCTCGATGGTCTCGGCGCCGGCCACCGCCTCGTCGGCGTTCGCCTTCAGGTTCACCGTGCCGCCGCGGCGGTGGTAGCCGTCGGCGGTGATCAGCAGCTTGGCGCCGGCGTCCTCGATGCGCGAGCGCAGGGCGTCGGGGGAGAACGCCGCGAACACCACGGAGTGCACCGCGCCGATGCGCGCGCAGGCCAGCATCGCGACCGCGGTTTCCGGGATCATCGGCATGTAGATCGCGACCCGGTCGCCCTTGCCGACGCCGAGGGCGGTCAGGGCGTTGGCGGCCTTGGAGACCTCGTCCTTGAGCTCGGCGTAGGTGATGGCGCGGGAGTCGCCGGGCTCGCCCTCGAAGTGGATCGCGACCCGGTCGCCGTTGCCGGCCTCGACGTGGCGGTCCACGCAGTTGTAGGCGACGTTGAGCTTGCCGCCGACGAACCACTTGGCGACCGGCTTCTCCGACCAGTCCAGTACCTCGCTCCACTTGGTGTCCCAGGACAGGCGCTCGGCCTGCTTCTCCCAGTACGCCAGCCGGTCCGCCTCAGCCTCCGCATAGGCGCCGGCCTTGACGTTCGCGGCCTCCGCGAACGCGGCGGGCGGCGCGAACCGGCGCTCCTCGTGCAACAGGTTGGAAAGGGCCTCGTTCGACACCGTCTCTCCTCGTTCGATGCTTTATGACCGCGCTTTATGACAGTGGTCACACTGTATCCAGGGCTAGCACACCAAGGGAGAGGGCGGAGCACAAGGCTCCCGGGTCTATTGGTATAGACCTTTTACCTTTCGTGGTGATCGCACAGCACGATCAGCGGTGGTTCAGGCGTTCGCGCACTTCTCGGGTGTGGCGGCGGGCTACCGGGATCGGCGTGCCACCGACGATTACGGTCAGATGTCCGCTCTCCCAGCGGGTCTCCGAAACGGCGTCGACGCGCACCAGATACCGGCGGTGGATCCGGGCGAAGCCGACGCCGGACCAGTGTTCTTCCAGAACAGCCAGTGGGATCCGGACCAGATGGTTGCTTGTGGCCGTATGCAAGCGGACGTAGTCACCCTGCGCTTCCGCGTACGCCACATCCTGGCGCGGGATGAAGCGCGTGACGCCTGCCAGTTCCACGGGGATGACGTCGTACGGACCGGCTTGCTGGGCGGTCCGCGGCGCCGCGGTCGTCGCCATCCGGCGGACGGCCTCCGCCAGCCGTTCCGAGCGCACCGGCTTGAGGAGGTAGTCCGAAGCGTGCAGGTCGAAGGCCTCCACAGCGAACTCCTCGTGCGCGGTCACGAAGATGATCTGCGGTGGAGTCGCGAACTGGTTGAGGACGGCCGCTATTTCCATACCGTCCAGCCCCGGCATGCGGATGTCCAGGAAGAGCGCGTCCACCGGGGAGTTCTTCAGGACCCGCAGAGCCTCCTCGCCGTCGTTGGCGGTCTGCACCGAGGTGATGCGGGGATCGCGGGACAGCAGGTAGGCGAGCTCGGCGACGGCCGGCGGCTCGTCGTCGACCACGAGGACCCGCAGGCCCGCCGACGGCGCGATGGTCATGCGGCCCGCCCCTGTTTCTTGGGAATCCGGATCACCACCGTGGTACCCGCTCCGGGCCGGGAGTCGATCTGCAAGCCGTACGCGTTTCCGTAGACCGCCCGCAGGCGTTCGTGGACGTTGGAAAGTCCTACGGAGGTGCGGGTGCCGGGTTCGGCGGGCGCCAGGGCCTCCTGGAGGACGTCGGCGGTGATCCCCACGCCGTCGTCGGCGACGGTGATGCGGTACTCATGGCGCGCCTCTTCGGCGGTGATCGTGACGTGTCCCGGGCCCGGCTTGCCCTCCAGGCCGTGTCGTACAGCGTTCTCCACTATCGGTTGAACGCATAGAAAGGGAACTTCCACGGGGAGGACCTCGGGGACGATGTGCAGGCTTACCTGGAGACGTTCGCCGAAGCGCGCCCGTTCCAGCAGCAGGTAGCGGTCTACACAGCGGAGCTCTTCGGCGAGAGTCGTGAACTCCCCATGCGCGCGGAACGAGTAGCGCGTGAAGTCCGCGAACTCCAAGAGGAGTTCTCGTGCGCGTGCCGGGTCGGTCCGGGTAAAAGAAGCGATCGCCGTCAGGGAGTTGTAGACGAAGTGCGGGGAGATCTGCGCGCGCAGGGCTCTGAGCTCGGTCTCCATCAGGCGCGTCCGGGAGCGGTCCAGTTCGGCCAGTTCGATCTGGGTGGCCACCCAGTACGCGACTTCTCCTACCGCACGCACAAGCGCCACCGAGGTGCTGGGACTGTAGACGGCCAACGTGCCGATCGCGGTACTGCCGCCGTCGTCACGAATCCCGCCGATGCTGCTCGGCGGGATGATCGGGGCGACGACGGCGTGCCGGAGCACGCAGGAATCGCTGCCGCAGTGCACTTCCTCCGGGCCCAGGACTCGCAGGTCCCCCGAGTTCAGCGCACCGAGGGAGAGCTCGAAGGAGCTCGGGGAGTGCCGGTGCTGCCCGGCGCCGTCCCAGCCCAGGATCCGGTCCCGGTCGTGGAAGGCCAGGGCGGCGGTGCCCAGCAGCGGCCGCAGGTGGCGGGCCGCGCGGCGGGTCGAGTCCGCGGTCAGGCCGGCGCGCAGCGGCGGCCCGGCGATGGCGACGGC
>JABFWL010000183.1 GCA_013362315.1 Catenulispora sp.
GGTGGTGTCCGCGCCGCGTTCCCGGACCGCACGGCGGCTTGAGGGCAGGGGAACGAGCGTCAGCGGGCCGCTCGGGAGCGCTCCGGCGGCGTCGGCGGTCGCGGCCACGGACCGGGCCAGCGCCCGGCCCAGCACCCGCCGCAGGTCGCACCGGCCGCGCTCCTTGTAGGCGATGAGCATGCCACGCACCGGGTCCTCATAGCGGGCGACCGCGTGCGTGCGCGGAGTGCGGGGCACCGCCGCCAAGGCGCGCCACGGCCCACTGGCGTCCAGCAACCGGCCGCAGGAGCCGCACAGCGGACGTCCGGACGGCTCCGCGCGCCCACATCCCCCGCAGTCGCGTTCGGCGGCCAGATCGAGCAGTGCGGCCCATAGCGGGCGGACAGACGGCATCGGCCCCCCGGTGGTGCGATGGTTCGATCAGGGCGCGTCGGCACCGCGACCGCGTCCGGCCTCGATGAACAAGCCAGCGCCGCGATGTCGTGGATGAATTGTCGGGGATGCCGGATTGATCACGCAACCGGTAGGCGGTGCCGGCGCTAGGACCCGGTGTCCGGCGACGTCGTGGCCACCACCGGGCTCCACCCGCTGTCCTGATAACCCTCCGCGCCGCTGCGGTTCTTGAAGTAGACGTTGCTGCTGACCGCACCGTCCCGACCGGCCGGGCCGGCGCCGTCGCTGAAGATCCAGATCGTGGGACGGCCGTTGAGGATGCTGGTCGCGGCGGAGATGTGGCTGGCCGCGGGCTGGGCGTCGCTCGGGTCGCTGATCAGCGAGTCCTGCGATCCGTCGGAGTAGACCTTGAACACGCCGAGCGCGTTGGAGTTGGGCGACACGCCGATCAGGACCACCGTGCGGCCGTCGGCCCAGGCGGCGTCGGTGGCGCGGGCCAGGACGCCGGAGGTCGGCTGCCCCATGGTCTGGTCGGCCAGCAGCGGGACGCCCGGCCCCTGCAGGGCGGGTATGCCGGCGCTGCGGGCGATCGCGACGATCGCCGCCGGCCACGGTGTGGCCGAGCCGTTGTCGAACGCGGCCGCATCGGTCACCAAGACCGCACGAGTGCCGTCCGGGGACGGCTTGAACCCGGTCAGCCGGGCATCGGAGGGGATGTCGACCTTGTCCTGGTTGCCGACGCCCGCCGGCTTGTCGCCGGGATCGCGCACGCGGATCAGGGCGTGGTTGTCGACCACCCACAGGGAGCTGTCGACGGGGTCCCACTCCAGATCGGTCACCTTGGTGGCGTCGGGCGCCGTGTACCAGGGAACGTGCTCGTTCGGGTTCCGCTTGTCGGTGACCACCACCGCGCCGGTGCCGTCCGCCTTCTTGACGACCACGGCCACATAGACGGTCTGCGGCTTGTGCTGGGACAGGTCCGTCGGCTGCCGCACCGCGATCGGCGAGTTCTTGGCCAGCGGCTCGTTCACTGAGACCACGGTGTGCCCCGGATCCCCGCAGACGGTCGTGGAGCCGGGGTTCGGCTGCCGGGAGACCACGGTCGAGGGGCCGGTGCCCTCCGGGCACGCCCAGTACACCGTCGGCGACGACCCGCCCACCGGGGCGCTGACGTCGTGCGGGGCGCAGACGGAGGCGGTGCAGCCGTCATAGGTGACCTGCACCTTCTGCAGCGGCGGCGTCGAGCCGACCAGCTGCGGGGAGGCGGCGGCGGCGCTGAAGGTCTTGGCCAGCGCGTTCTGCGCGGCGTCCAGGTCCGCGGCGGTGGCGCCCGACGGCACTTTGAGGGTGACCGTCGCGACGCCCTGCGCGTTCAGGGTCACCGGCTTGGCCGGGTCCAGCTTCACGATCGAGGACTGCGCCGGGGTGCGGCCGTGCAGCACCGCCTCGGCCAGCGCGTTGTAGGTGTACTCGGGCTTGCCGGTGGCCTGGGTCAGGTAGACCTGGTCCACCGCCAGGTCGCCGGAGCCGGGCAGGTAGATCGGCAGCGCGGACTGGTTCGTCTGGTAGACCCGCTTGAACGAGTCCAGGTTGATCACCCGCTGCGTCGGCAGCTCGTTGATGCGCCACCCGGCCTTCTCCTTGACCAGCACGAACTTCAGCGACTGCGCCGTGGGTTGCGCGACCGCCTGATAGAAGCCGTGCTGGTCGAGCTCGGCCACCTCGGTGGCCTCCACGTAGACCGGGGTCTGCGTGCCGAGCGGAGCGGTCTGGGGGTCCTGCGCCGCAGGCTGCCGGCTCACGTGCTCGGTCGCGCCGGGCGGGTGCTCGGACGGCGTCGTCATCTTCACGATGCTGGTCGGGGTCTCCCAGGCGGCGCCGGGCGCCGTCCTGGCTTTGCGGGCGTCGTCCGTCAGGTACTCCTGGGCGACGCTGAACGTCGGATCCTTCTGGTCGCCGGTCAGGGCCTGCAGGAAGTTCGTGACCAGGATCACCGGTTCCATGCCGCTGACCGGTGGCCGCGCCACGATGAGAACGTTGTTGTGGCTCTGGCTCAAGGGCTTCAGGCCGGCAGTGCCGCCGGCCGGCGGTCCGGCACAGGCCGCGGCGCTCAGCGCGGTGACGGCGCCCAGCACCGCGAGGGCGGCACGCCAGGTGGCCGGCCGCCCCCTACCCGGTCCGTCCGGCGCGCCGTCCCGCTCAGCCCGTCGGTCCCACTCGTCCCGCTCATCCGGCTCGTGCGGCTGCTCCTCGACGCTCCTCAACGCTCCCCCAGCTTGTCCGGAGTCCGGGTGGTCAGACCGGTCAGGTCCGGACCGCTGTTCCGCGGCGCGGCCGGGCCGGAGCTGGCCGCGGCCAGCCGCGCGGCTTCGGCCTGCCGCTTGTGGTGCCGGGAGTCGTCCGGCTCCAGCGGAATCGGCGAGCGGACCAGTTCCATGCCGGCGGTGCGGGGCAGGGTCAGCCGGAACTGCGAACCGCCGCCGGGCTCGCCCCAGGCCTGGAGCCAGCCGTGGTGCAGGTGCGCGTCCTCCAGCGAGATCGCCAGGCCCAGGCCGGTGCCGCCGGTGGTGCGGGCGCGCGCCGGGTCGGCCCGCCAGAAGCGGCCGAAGACCAGCGAGGACTCCCCGGGTTTGAGGCCGACGCCGTAGTCCCGGACGGCGACCGCGACGGCCTCGGCGGAGGCGGCGACCTTGACCTGCACCGGGCGGCCCTCGCTGTGCTCGATCGCGTTGACCACCAGGTTGCGCAGGATCCGCTCGATGCGGCGCGGGTCGATCTCGGCCACGCACGGCGTGTCCGGGGCCACGATCCGCACGTCCGACTCCTTGCGCTCGGCCAGCACCGCGGTGCCGTCCACCACCCGGCGCACCAGGGCGCGCAGGTCCACCGGCTCGGCGTCGAGCACGGCGGCGCCGGCGTCGAAGCGGCTGATCTCCAGCAGGTCGCCGAGCAGTTCCTCGAACCGGTCCAGCTGGGTCTGCAGCAGCTCGGCGGAGCGGGCGGTGGGGCCGCTGAAGTCCTCGCGGGCGTCGTGCAGGACGTCGGCGGCCATCCGGACCGTGGTCAGCGGGGTGCGCAGCTCGTGCGAGACGTCGGAGACGAACCGGCGCTGCACCCGGGAGAGCTCCTCGAGTTTGCGGATCTGCCGCTGCAGGTTGCCGGCCATGGTGTTGAACGATGTCGCCAGCCGGGCCAGGTCGTCCTCGCCGCGCACCCGCATCCGCTCGTCGAAGCGGCCGTCGGCCAGCCGCTCGGCGATCCCGGCGGCCTGCCGGACCGGGGTGACCACCAGGCGGGTGACGAACCAGGCCACCCCGGCCAGGGCCAGCACCAGCACCGCGCCGGCGGTGGCGATCAGCCGGTTGTCGATGCTCAGCGCCTGGCTCTCGCTGGTGAACGGGAACGCGTAGTAGAGCTGGATCTCGATCGGCTGGGCGTTGTAGTCCAGGGCCGGCAGCACGAACCGCTCGCCGTAGAGCAGGCCGGCGGTGGTCTTGTTGACCGGGGTGGTGCTGGAGGGGGAGGTCGCCACCACCGCGTTGGTCGCCCCCTGCTCCCCGTAGGACAGCCGGGTGGTGATCGCCAGGACCTGCCCGGGGCCGTTGGCGTCGTAGATGTTCATCGGCTGCGCGGACCGGTCCAGCGCCTCGGTGGACTTCAGCAGGATCCCGCCACAGGCCAGGCCGCCGATCGGCAGCTCGGGGTTGTCCTTGCTGACCTGCAGTATCACCTGGTAGGTGTCACTGCTGGCACCGCTGCACAGGTTGGTGACCATGGTGTTCAGCGGCTCGACCCAGGCCGAGGCGTCCTTGGCGGGCCGGGTGCCGACCGCTGCCGAGCCGGCGTCCTGACCGTACTTGATCTTGTCGGCGGAGGCCGTGATCGAGGTGCTGGCCTCGCCGAAGCCGCTGCTCACCATGGCCAGCGACGAGCTCTCCTTGGCCTGCACCAGGCCGTCGCGGATCTTCGCGTTCAGCATCCAGCCCAGGCCGACGGCGATGACGACGCTCAACAGCAGCGTCAGCGACACCACGCGCAGCTGCAGCGAACCGCGCCAGGTCCCGGGCAGTTCCAGGACGGCGCGGCCCAGACGCCGGGCACTCCCGGTGAACTTCGAGACCTGCATGTACCGCTTCTACTTCCCCGCTGCTCAGGCCGGACCGGCTTTGTATCCCACCCCGCGGACCGTGACGACGATCTCCGGATTCTCCGGGTCCACCTCGATCTTGCTGCGCAGGCGCTGCACGTGGACGTTCACCAGCCGGGTGTCGGCGGCGTGCCGGTAGCCCCAG
>JABFWL010000485.1 GCA_013362315.1 Catenulispora sp.
ATCTGTACTGGTCGAGAAGATCTGCACCCCGGCGCCGGTCGGTGGCCGCCTTCAGCCGAGGCGCAGTCCGGGATGGTCGGGCGAGTCCGGGTAGGTGTCCTGTGCCGCGGCGGTGAGGGCGCGTAGGGCGCGCACGAGGCCGGCGCGGTCGGCGGCGGGGAGGTGGCGGACCAGTTCGGCGATCTCGGCCTGCCTGCGGTCCATGACGGTGTGGACCAGGTCGCGGCCGGGCGGGGTGAGGCTGATGAGCTGTTCGCGGCGGCTGTCCGGGTTGGGCTGCCGGGCCAGCAGGCCGCCGGCGGCGAGGCGGTCGGCCATCCGGAGGGCCGTCGAGGGGTTCACGCCGAGCTCGGCGGCCAGGTCGGAGAGCTTCAGCGGCGCCTGGTCGGCGAGCACGACCAGGGTGCGCAGCTGGGGCAGGGTCAGCGTCTCGTCGACGTCGGCCAGCGCGCGCACGGACAGCGCGACGATCAGCCGCGACGCGGCCAGCAGCGACGCCGTCACCTCCTGCGCGGCGTCGGCGGCGGCGTCCTCCACCGGATCGGGTGGATACCGGCCCGGGAGTCTGTCGGTGGCCACGCTGCGAAGCTATCGCATGGCCGGGACGATTGCCGCTGCAGACCGAACCATTGCATAATGCAAGTGTTGGGGGCAGCGTTCAGGGAGGCGTCGACGTGGAGGACTTACCGATCGAGCAGGCGTACTCCTTTCTGTGCCGGGGCTGTGGCCACGCTTGGAGCGCCGGATATGAGATCCGGCGGGTGTATGACAGCCGGGGGATGATCCAGTCGGCCTTCTTCCTTGACGGGCGGCGTGCGCCTTCTCCGCTGACGCAGGGCCGGTGTGTCCGGTGCGGGGGTGCGCACCTCCAGGTCACGGCGCACACGCGGGGGCGGCGTCCGCGTGGCGGCGCGATGATGGAGATGACGCCTTAGGCGCGAGGAATTGGGAGATCGAGATGACCGGTACGGAAATCCTCACCGCGGGCCGTTATGGCTATGCCGACCGGCGGGTTCATCGCGACGATTTCGCCGCCCAACTGGCCGTGCTGCTGCCGGCCGAAGACGCTGAGCGGGTGCCTTCCGCGGCGCCGGTGGGCGCCGAGGAGCTGGCCGCGGCCGCGAAGACGTGCCGCCATCTGGCCGACCGCTATCCGGGCGAGCCCTTGGGCCGGCTGGCCGCGCAGGTGGCGTATCGGCTGGAGCATCCGATGACCCGGCCCGGAGCGCTGGTGCTGTATGCGGCGTGCCTGCTGTGCCGGGAGCAGGAGGCGCTGGCCAAGAGGGAGAGCGCGACCGCGGTGGCGGCGACGCTGGAGTACCGCTCGGCCGGGAAGGCCGCCGACGCGCTGGAGCCGGCCGCTTCGCAGACGCTGCGGTACACCGTCCTCACGGCGATCGACGGCGACTTCGTGCGGGACGCGCGGCAGCTGAATGAGGCGGCGCTGCGGGAGGGCACGGCTGCTACGGCTTGATGCCCACTCCGGCCAATCCCCAGATCTCCTTCCAGTCTCCGCGCGGCTCGCCGTCGGGGCGCCAGAGCGGGCGCGGCACGAGGCCCGGCTCGACGATCTCCGTGCCGTCGAACATGGCCTTGATCTGCTCCTCGGGGCGGAGGTAGAGCTGCGAGGTGGCGCGGTCCCAGGCCTTGCGCGCGGCTTCGGCCTGGTCGGGGTGGCCGCCGTCGGTGAGGTGGGTGATCACCAGTGCGCTGCCGGAGGGCATCGCGTCGACGAAGGTGCGGGTGATGCGGTGCGGATCCTCCTTCGGGGAGATGAAGTGCAGCAGCGCCGCCATCAGGATCGCCACCGGGCGCTCGAGGTCCAGGACGCGGCGCAGCTCCGGGTCGGCCAGCACCTGTTCGGGCTGGCGGACGTCGGCCAGGACGACGGCGGTGCGGGCCGGGTCGGCGTCGGCCACCAGGGCCCGGGCGTGGACGGCGACCATCGGGTCGTAGTCGACGAAGACGATGCGGGACTGCGGGGCGACCGAGCGGGCGACCTTGCCGATGTTGCCGGTGCCGGGCAGGCCGCTTCCCAGGTCCAGGAACTGGGTGATCCCGGACTCGGCCAGGAAGCGGACGGCGCGGGCCAGGAAGGCCCGGTTCTCCTGCACCATGGCCCGGCCCTGGGGGACGTGGCGCAGCGCGGTCTCGGCGGCCTCGCGGTCCACGTCGAAGTAGTGCATGCCGCCGAGTAAGTACTCGTAGATGCGGGCCGGGTGGGCCCGGGTGGTGTCGAGCTCCGGCGGGATCCAGCCGGGGGCGAGGGGGTCGTTCGGGTTGTGCAGGTCGTTCGGGTCGTTCTGGCTGTTCTGGTCGTTCCAGGTGTTCCGCATCTCGGTCCGCTCCGGCAGGGTCGCCGTGGTCCGTGGGGTGCCGTTCCGTACCGGGGTCCGCAGGGCTGTCGTCCGGATCTTCGAAGGCTGATGATGTTCGTCCGCCACGCCGGGTAGCGTAGCGGACACGGGACCGCATGTGTTCACATCGATCGAACCTTTGTCGGATGAGGCTGTGAGGTGCGGCGCGCCGGTGCGCACCGGCTCCGGGCGCCCCGTGCCGTCACGTTCCTGATGCATTCTGGTACCGCCGCGTCCGTCGTCATGTCGCGGGGGAGCTGGTAGAACATTTAGTCATGTCGAAGAATGCCAGGGCCCGACGAGTCCGACGCCGCCTGATAGCCGGGGTGGCGCTGACCACCGTCGTGAGCGCCGGTTCGGCGACCGCCGCCGTCGCGGACTCCGGACCGTCGAGCACCCCGACCGGCCCCGGCGGGCCGACGTCGCCGATCACCGCGCCGTGGACGGCACCGGCGAAGGCGCCGAGCCCCACGCCGGACAAGACCACCCCGACTTCGCCGCCGACTTCCGCGCCGACCCGGCCGCCGACGCATCCCAAGGCCGGGGCCGGGCACTTCGACAACGCGCTGATCGCCACCACCGCCCTGGGCTACGTCGGCCGCTGGGGCGGACAGGCGTGTCTGGACGCGCGGCAGGACGCCACCGGGCAGTGCCGGGAATTCGTGAACTGTGTCGTCTACCTGGCCACCGGCGGCAAGATCTGGCCGGTTGACGGGGGTGGCGACTATCAGGCGAGCTTCGCCAACGCCGGGGCGGTGCCGGTGGCCGCGGCGGACGCGGCCGAGGGTGACATCATCCAGATCGGCGACAGCGACGGCGCCGCGCTGCTGCACACCGCGATCGTGCTGGAGAACAAGGGCGGCGGGACCTTCACCGTCGTCGACTCGAACTGGGTGGGCTGGCCGACCACGCCGGAGCTGGTCGGGGTGCACGACTGGACGCCGCCGGACGGTGCGCGGATCTGGCGGCTGGGCGCGGTCAGCGCGGTCGACGGCGACGCCGCTCATTCGGTCGGGCACAAGAACGCGGCCAGCGGCTCCGCCAAGGGCTCGGCAGCCGGCTCCGGCGCCAAGACTCAGGACCCTGCGATCGCGGCGCTCCTGGCGGCTCCTGCGGCCCCGAATCTGAGCGCTGATGCGGTCGGGGGTCTCGCCTCCGGGGTGGTCTCGGTGCGCGCGGCCGACGCCGATCCGAAGCACCCCTCCACACGAGTGCGCTACTGGATCGACGGCAAGCCCGCTGACGCCGCCGACTCGGTGGCCGGCGTCGCGCAGCTCCAGCTGGACACCGGCAGGCTCAGCGACGGGCCGCACCAGATCAGCGCGCAGGCGATCACCGCGGCGGGGGCCATCTCGGTGCTGGCGGCGCCGATCGCGATCAACGTGGACAACCACCAGCTCGCGGTGGCCGTGGCCGGCCCGAACACGCCGCTGCTGACCGGCAGCGTGCCGTTCGCGGTCAGTGCCGCTCCGGCTGCGGACCTGGACAAGCTGACGCTGACTGTGGACGGGAAGGCCGCGCCGAGCCAGCCCGCGGCGGCGCATGGGACGGTGAATCTGGACACCGGCACGCTCACCGCGGGGTTGCACGCCGTCAGCATCACGGTCACCGACCACGAGGGCCACAGTGCCGTGTGGGGGCCGGTCACGATCAGCGTCACCGGTGCCGCGACCGGGCCGCGTGCGGTGCTGCCGTCCGCTGCCGCCGGACATGGCGACCTGGTCGCGGTCGACGCCACTGGGCAGCTGGTGCGCTATCCGTGGCGCGCCGACGCCTCCTTCGGCAAGCCGCAGCCGCTTGCCCCGGGCTTCGGTGACGTCACGGCGCTGCTGGCCGGGCACTTCACCGGCGACGGGGACGCTGCCCAGCTGCTGGCGGTCCACAAGGATGGCAGCGCCCACGTCTACGGGTTCGACGCCACCGGCAAGCTGGTGGACCAGGCGACGATCACCGGCCCGGCGTGGGGCAGCTACACCCGGCTGGTGGTCGGGCGCTTCACGAGGGATGGGGGGCAGTCGCTGATCGGGATCGACAAGGACGGGCACGCGCAGCTGATCACGCTGGACGCGGCCGGGAAGACCGCGAAGGCTGAGGGGCTGTCGGTGGATGCCGAGCTCGGTGCGTCGCCGAACATCCTGACCGAGCCCACGGCCGACGGGGCCGATCGGCTGCTGGCAGTGAGCGCGGCTGGGACGACCGAGGCGTTCGTCTTCGACGCCAAGCACGGCTTCGTGAAGGCCAGGGAGGCCAAGAACGCGCCGAAGCTTACGCTGCCGGCTCCGGCGGTGACGCCGGTACTGGGTGCGTTCGCTGGTGCTGGTGCTGGC
>JABFWL010000029.1 GCA_013362315.1 Catenulispora sp.
ATAAGGGCGTTTGTTGACGTGGTGCCGGCCGAATCGGCCGGCACCACGTCAGATTTAGATCCGGACCCTATGCGGCGCCGAACTGGGTTCCGGAAGTGACCATGTTCGGCGGGCCGTTGGGCAACCAGCTGCCGAGTCCGCCACCGGGGTGCGGCACGCCCACGTGGCCCGGCTGGCCGAGGGCGTTCCCGCAATAGCCGTCCCCGGCATAAGTGGCGGACGCGCTCATCGCCACGGACGACCCGGATGACGCGAACGCGGGGCCGGTCACCGCACCCGCCGACAGCCAGCCGCCGGAGGGTGCGGCGTGTGCCGCCGCGAACGATCCGTCAGCCGCGATGTAGCCCGCGATGATGTCGCCGGTGACGGCCACGGCGGAGACCTGGGCTGCGGCGGAGGCCACTGGAGCGCCCGGTGCGGCCTGGGGCGGTCCGGCCAGGCCCGCGCCCGCGACGGGATGCGCCAGTTGCAGAGTTCCGGAGGGGGCGAAGTAGAACAGCGCGACCGCTCCCGCTGTGGTCGCGGCGTTGCTCCGGGGTGCGACCGCGATCCCGGTCTGCGGGCTCGCCGAGCCCGCGGGAGCCAGGGTCCTGTCGATCGTGGTCCCGGATGCGGCCACCCACCTGGCCTGGACCGCGCCAGAGGAATCGACGGTGAACAAGCCCAGGTTGCCGTCGATGGACCCGTTCAGGGCGAACGGTTTTCCGGCCTGGTACCCCGGCACGGGCTGCGGCCGGTAGCTGGGCGGCTGCGTGAACCGCACTTTCTGCGTGCCGCACGGGCTGACCCCGTCCTGCCGGATCTGAAAGCTCCCCCAGTGATCGACGGCGACGAAGGTCAGTTGCGGGCCTGCCAGCGCCGCGGCCACCGGAGCGCCCGGGTCGACCAGTCCCGGCGCGACGATCTCGAACGTGACCGGTGGCGAGGTCAGGCAAATGCCGCGCCAGGAGCCGAGCCGGTCGACGTAGACGGCGACCGGAGTCCCGTCCTGTGCCCGAACCACGGCCGTCGGCGCTCCGACAGGCGCGGTGCCCGCGGCGGGGATCGCAGCGGCCGCGGAGGCTGGGCCGTAGGCGTAGAGGGCGCCGTCGCCGCCGACGAAGGTCGCGACGTCCGATGCCGCGACGGCAGTGGATGCGATGACGGGAGCCGCGGCACGGGCCGTCGTGGAGGACGGCCCGGGAGACGACACGGACGACGACGCGGACGACGACGCGGACGACGGCGCGGACGACGACGCGGATGTCGCCGCCGCCGCGCCGGGCACAGCAGCGGCCCAGGAGATCAGGGTACTGACGCCGATCGCGGCCGCGCAGTGTCGCCACCGTCTCCGGCGTCCGCCATGGATGAACGCTGTCATGTTCCCTCCGAGTGCAGTACGGACCGGACCGGCGTGATCGTCGCGCGGCCGTCTGGATGCCTTCTGGATACCGGCTGGCGCCGCGGGGAATGCTGGTGGCGTCAGCACTGGAGCGGGCCGGCCGGGGGCAGGATGAACGACCTCGACAAGACTCTGTCCGTCAGGGTCCTGGGACCGCTGCGCGCCCGGCTGGACGGCCGCGAAGTGGAGCTCGGGCCGCCGCGGCAGCAGGCACTGTTCGCGGTGCTCGCGCTGCGCGCCGGGCGGGTGGTCGACCGGGACGACCTGGTGGACGCGGTGTGGGGGGTCGAAGGCCCCGGCAACCCGGTCGGCGGCGTCCACACCTATGTCGCGGACCTGCGCCGCCGGTTCGAGCCCGGCCGGCCGCGCCGCTCGACCGGAACGGTGCTGGTGTCCCGGGGCTCGGGATACCGGCTGAACCTGCGGCCGGACCGGCTGGACGCGAACGAGTTCGAACGGCTGCGGACCGCCGCGCGCCGGGCCGGGGCCGACGGCGATCCGGCGGCCCAGGCCGCCCACCTGGACGCCGCCCTGGCGCTGTTCGACGGCAGTGCCCTGGCGGGGGTCCCGGGTCCGTTCGCCCAGGCGCAGCGCGTCGTGTGGGCCGAGCGCCGGCAGCACGCGGTGGCGGACCGGCTGGCCGCGGTCCTCGCCCAGGGCCGGGCCGAGGAGGTGGTGGCCGACCTTCGAGCGCTGGCTCAGGAGCACCCGCTGCGCGAGCGGATCTGGTCGCTGCTCATGCTGGCGCTGTACCGGTGCGGCAGGAAGGCCGACGCGCTGGACGCCTACGATCAGGCCCGTACCGTTTCGGCCGAGGAACTGGGTCTGGATCCCGGGCAGGAGCTCAGGGACCTGCGACAGCGGATCATCGAGTCCGATCCGGGGCTGAACGGGCCGGCGCTGGACCGGCCTGGGGTGAACGGGTCGACGAACCGCGCTGCGACGATCGCCGCGCCGGTGTCGCCCGCGGTTCGGGAAACGGTGCGGCAAGCCCGCTGCGACCTGCCGCACGATCTGGAGGACTTCACCGGCCGCGCGGATGAGATGGCGCGGATCGTCGGGAGCCTCGGTGGCGTGCCCGGCGTGCCCGGCGCGGATGGCACGCCAACCGCTCCGACCATGCCAACTACTCTGACCATGCCCACCGTGTGGGCGCTGGACGGCATGGCCGGGATCGGCAAGACCGCGTTGGCGGTCCACGTGGCGCACCGGCTGGCCCCACGGTTCCCCGACGCGCAGCTCTTCGTGGACCTGCACGCCCACTCCCCCGACCAGCCGCCGTCGACTCCTCAGGCCGCGCTGGACCAGTTGTTGCGCGCGATCGGCGTCGAGGGGCCCGACATCCCCGCCGACCCCGAAGCACGTGCGGCGCTGTGGCGGGCTCGGCTGGCCGGAACCAGGACCCTGATCGTGCTCGACAACGCCGCGTCCTCCGCGCAGATCAGACCCCTGCTTCCTGGAGTGTCCGGATGTCTGGTGCTGGCGACCTCCCGCCGCCGGCTGACCGGGTTGGACGCCGAGCCGCTGTCATTGGCCGCGCCGCCCACACCAGAGGCCGTCGAGCTGTTCGCCTCGGTGGTCGGCGACGGTCGGCCGACGGCGGACCCGGGCGCCGTCGAAGCCGTCGAGGCTGTCGTCGGCTTGTGCGGCAACCTTCCTTTGGCTGTGCGGATCGCGGCGGCACGGCTCCGGCACCGCCCGGCCTGGGATGTCGGACACCTGGCGGATCGGCTGCGGGACGAGGAACGCCGGCTGACCGAGCTGAAGACCGAAGACCGCGGGGTCGGCCCCGCGTTCGCCCTGTCCTACCAGGCCCTCGACCCGCCGGTACGCCGCCTGTTCCGGCTGCTCGGGCTGATGCCCGGTCCCACGTTCGGCGCGTTGACCGCCGCCGCTCTGGGCGGCCTGGCCCGGCACGAGGCCGACGAGTATTTGGAGACCCTGCTGGACGCCAACCTGGTGAGTCAGCGTTCTGCGGCGGCCTATGGACTCCACGATCTGGTGCGGGTCTTCACCCGGCAGCGGTGTCTCGCCGAAGAGAGCGAGGACACGCGGCGGCGCGCGCTCGGTCGTCTCGTCGACTTCTATATGCACGCGACGAACCACGCCGAAGACCTGATCCGGCCCGGCCGCCTGGATCGCGGCCCCGATGCCCCGCCGGGCCTTGCGCTTCCAGTCCTGTCGGACCGCGACGCCGCGCTGGCTTGGCTGGACTCCGAACGGGCCAACCTGCGGGCCGTCGTGACGGCGGCCGCCGACCAGAGCTTCCCCGAGGCGGCCTGGCGGATCCCGCGCCATCTGTGGGGCTACTTCGAGGCGCGCAGCCTGTGGTCGGACTGGACGCAGTGCAGCCGGCTGGCGCTGCCGGCGACCCGGCTGCTCGGCGACCGGCTGGCCGAGGCCCGGACCCTGGTCGCGCTCGGCGTGACGGCGTACTTCACCGGCGCGTGCGCGGACGCGCTCGATCCGCTGCGGCAAGCCGTGGTGCTGATGCGGGAGATCGGTTTCCGGGCCGGCGAGGCCGGGGCGCTGGCCAACATGGCGAACTGTTACCGGGTCCTGGGCCGGTTCCTGGACGGCGCCGCGTGCCTGGAACAGGCGCAGCAGGTGCTGGACGAGGCCGAGGACCCGTTCACCGCGGCCGTCACCGCCATGAACATCGGCGAACTGCGCCGGGAGGCCGGGCTGGCCGCCCAGAGCCTGCCGCCGCTGAACCAGGCGCTCGCCATCACCCGGGACCGCGGATTCCGGAAGCTGGAGGGCAACGTGCTGGACGGCCTGGCGCGGTCCCGGCTGGCGCTCGGACAGCCTGAGGCGTCCGTCGACTTGTGCCGCACCGCCCTGGCCGTCCGCGCCGACTGCGACGACCGCTTCGGCACCGCCATCACGGACGACTGCCTGGGGCAGGCGCTGGCGGTTCTGGGGCGGATGGATGAGGCGCGGCAGAGTTGGCTGCGCGCGCTGCGGACGCTGGAGTCTTTGGGAGCGCCGGAGGCGGCCGCGGTTCGTGCGCGGCTCAGCCTGTCCACGGCTGAGGCGGGGGACGTCGAGCAGTACGAGTAGTCGAGTGTCGAGTGTCGAGTAGAGGTGGAGAGCACCTGGAGAGCACATCGAGAGCAGCGGATGAGGCTCGAACCGTCCGTCTCACGCAGTTCGAGTATCAGGAGGCTCATGATGGCCGCTCACCCAACCCTCCGAAAGCCCAAGCGCAGCACGGCCGCGCTGGCCGCCGCAGCCGGCCTGGCCGTCACGGCCGTCACCGTGCCCGCCGCGGCAGCCGCCGGACCGCACCACGCCGGCAC
>JABFWL010000020.1 GCA_013362315.1 Catenulispora sp.
GGGGGATCCCGGTGCACGGCAACCAGCGGTCCGAGTGGGACGCCGGTTGCCGTTTCGACTTCGAGAATCCCGAGTACCGTTGAGGGCTGACAGTCCGGGCATCCGCCGCAGCCAGATGCTCAGCGTCGTGCCACGTAGTAGACGTTCAGAATGTCGCCTTCGACGCGCTGGGTTTCGACCTGGCTGAAGCCGGCGTCGGCGAGCATCTTCAGTGCGGTTTGTTCACCCCACACGGTGCCCAGTGCTTCTCCGCCTTCGCTGAGGGAGACGCTCATGCAGTAGAACACGGAGAAGGTGTACAGCCCCGGGCCCAGGGGGTGGTCGATGTTCTCCTCCACGCGGCTGGAGGCGGCGATGTCGCCCATCAGGAACACACCGTCCTCGCGCAGGGCGCCGGCGACGGCCGCCAGGGTACGGGTCGGCCGGGCCAGGTCGTGGATGACATCGAAGGCCGTGATGAGGTCGTAGGAGTCGGTGGGCAGGTCCGCGCTGTCGCCCACGTGGAACTCGGCGTTCGGCAGGCCCCATTCCGCGGCCTCGGCTCGGGCGGCGGCGATCCCCTCCTCGGAGCGGTCGATGCCATGGACGCGGCTGGCCGGGAAGGCCTTGGCCAGGACATTGACCGCATGCCCCTGCCCGCAACCGATGTCCAGGACGTCGATGCCCGCGCGGAGCCGCTCTGTCAGGCCCGGCGCGAGGGGGATGATCGCGTCGACCAGCGCCAGGTCGAAGACCTCTCCGGACTCCTCGGCCTGGACGGACTGGAAGCGCGGGTATGCCTCGTAGGGCACTCCGGCGCCGGTCTTGAACGCCTCAGCCACTTGCTGCTCGACCTCGCCCATCATGGAAAGGTCCTGGGCGATGCGGGCCAGGTTCCCCGGCCCGGCGGCGCGGGTCAGCGAGGCGGCGTGTTCCGGCGGCAGCGCGTAGGTGTGGCGCTCGGCGTCGTAGTCGACGATGCCGCCGGTGACCATCGCGCCGAGCCACTCCCGCACGTAGCGTTCCTGCAGCCCGGCGGCCCGTGCGATCTGCTCGCTGGTGGCCGGCGCCATGTCGGCCATCGTGTCGAACAAGTGGGTGTCGTGACCGAGGCCTGTCATCAGGCCCAGACAGGAGTCGTTCACGATCTGCAGCATGCGGCCGGCGAAGGCTTCCTGCTTCGCCGTGTCCATTTCCGTTGTGGCAGTCATCGCTTCTCCTCTATCGGCTCCGAGACTGCACCCCCGTTTTTACAACTTATGCTCCTCTTGTATCGAACGCATTATGTAAAGACTCACCTGAAATTCCTCGGTCGATGGCGACCACCGGTGCCTGTGTGACTGAGTATGGCGTTGTCATTGCGGTGTTCCGTGACGGTCACAGCGCAAGTGTCGAAGCGGGATGTCGCAGCGTGGCTGCCGCCTCGGCGGCCGGGTAGCCGAGGCGAGCCACGAAGAACGTCCGGCCGGGTAGGCCGAAGCGCTGTTGGAGTTCGGCGCGCAGGTCTTCATGCTGCGTCAGGATGCTCATCGGATGCAGGGCCAGACCGGCCCGGGTGGCGGTGAGCCAGTAGTCGGCCAGCCACATCCCGGCGGTGAGCAGGTCGGGGGCGGTGGGCGCGTCCACGGGCAGGCCGGCGGCGGTGATCACGGGCGTGGCCCGTGCGGTCCGTGCGAACTGAGCGCCCAGGTAGCGGTCGAAGCCCAGGCGACAGAGGCGGCGGAGTACGGCGGGATTCAGTACGGCGCGCGTCAGCAACTCGCGGGGTGGGGATATGGCGCCGAAGATCTGCTGCGCGGTGAAGCCGTCTCGGCGTGTCGCGGCGTCCCGGGAAGTCCAGCGGAAGTACGAGTGGGTTTCGCGCCAGGCTGCCTCGTCGCTGAAATCCCTGCCTGCGCGGTGCGCGACGAGTGTCGCGAAGCGCCGCAGGTCCGTCGGCGATCGCAGGTGGCGGCACGTCACCTGCGATGCCGCGGTGCTGGTGCTGGTGCTGGTGCTGGTGCTGGTGCTGGTGCTGGTGCTGGTGTGGGTGTGGGTGTGGGTGCCGGCGCCCGGGCGGCTGGTGACGGCCCGGGCACTCGGGTCCCAGGGTGCGGGGGTCAGGTGAGCCAGTTCGTGCAGAGTCTCCGGTGCCACGGCCAGGTCGCGGTAGGGCGCGCGGTTGGTGTGCCGGGCGGCTGCCGTATCGCCGAACGTGGCCAGGTCGGCGGATGGCGGGGCATCGCTTCGGTGCAGGACGGCCAGGCTGAGCGGGCGCCAGTCGCGCGGCCAACCGACGTGGGCCTGGGCCCGGTGCGCGGCTTCCGGGTCGAGGTGGTGGACCGCCGTCGGCAGCCAGCCTTGGGCGGCCAGTGCGCGCAGCAGGTGTTGCCAGTAGCTGCCGCAGCTGAGCAGCATTTCGGCGGTGTGCGCGGGGAGCGCGCTGAGGCTGCGGCCGGTGTCCTGGGCCAGGGCGAGGTGGATGCCGTCCGTGCCGGTGGTGCTGTCGCCGCGGCCCTGGAGTAGTTCCCGCGCCCAGGTCTTCGCCCGGTCGCTCTTCAGCCAGGCGTGGCCCCAGGGCTGGCAGTTGTGCGACGAGGGGCTGAGTCTCGCGATGGCCGCGGCCTCGTCGAGGGCTTGCTGGAACGAGGGTTCGGCGGCCGGGCGGACGTCGTCGGGGTAGGGACGGATCCGGACGGGCGGTGGCTGTGGCCAGATACAGCTCACTGGGGTCTCCCTTGTCGCCAGACGAGTGCCAGGGAATAGCCGGAGATCTGCTGCGCGATGCCGTGCGACGGGTAGGCGCTCGATGTGGTGCGGCGGCGGAGTGTCGGGCCGGGCCGCCAGGAGAAGCGGGAGCTGGGGAGCCATTCGGTGAGCACCACCTCGCGGCTGTCGATGCGCAGGCCGAACCCGAAGTATTTGAGGACTGCCTCCTTGCAGGCCCAGTGCAAGGTGGCGGGGATCGAGCTCAGTCGCCCGGCGGGGTCGTCCGCGGGACGGGATTCGTCCAGCACCTGGGTCAGCAGCGGGCTGACGGCTCGGCCACACTCCAGGTCGATGCCGAGGGGGCCGAAGTCGCACGCGGCGACGGCGAAGTCACCGGAGTGCGACAGGCTGACCTCCACCGGCGCGTCGACGAACGGCTTGCCCGCGCGCGGCCCGGATGCCACCGCGCGGACCTCGATCGCGCGGGTCTCGGGGGACTGGCCGGACTCGCGGTCGAGGTGAGTGGTGACGGCGTGCTTGACGGCGAGTCGCCCGGCCAGCCATTCGATTCTGCGGCTCGGCCGGGCGAAGGTTTCGACTCGCGCCCGTTCCCCGGGCGTGAGGTGACGCCGGCCCAGTTCGGCCCGCACCGACTCCCCGAGGGCGCGCAGCGACGCGATGGACACCACGGCGAGCGTGGGCATGTCCGGAACGCAGGCCAGGTGGAGCGGGCGGGCCGGGTCCAGGACGAGCTGATGCTGCAGGCCCGGTCCGTCTGTCACTGATGTCGTCGTACCCAGTGGCGTCGTACCCAGTGACGTCGTATCCGGTGGCGTCGCACCGTGTGCGGAGGCGGTGGTCACCGTCGGTCCACCGGAGGCAGCAGGAAGGGGTAGACCCGGCGGCGTACCCGGCGTTGCCAGAACCGGTCCGCTTTGCGCAGCCGCTGAATCAGCTCCCACATCCGGGCGTCGCCGCGATAGTAGGCGGCGACTTCTTCCGCGCTGAGGGGCTGTTCAAGTCTGGCGTTGGACTGCTCCAGGAAGCGGGGGATCAGCTCGTCGAGGCGTTCCTTGATCAGGTTGCCGAGAAAGTCCAGGACGACTCCACGGACGTCGTAGAACTTGTCGAAGATGGAGCTGCCGACTGCCAGGCGTACCGGGTTGCGGAGCAGCCAGGGCAGCGAGGTGAAGAACAGGCGCACGTCCAGGAGTTCGCCGCCGTGCGCGTCGCGCAGCAGCGGCGTGGTCACATCCAGGTAATGCAGTCGGCCGTCGAGGTCGATCCAGTTCGAGGCCTGCGCGTCGAGCCCCAGAGTGGGTGTGACCGTCTGCTCGACGTGGTCGAGGAAGCGCGAGAAGAAGTCGTCGGCCCATCGCTCGCCTTCGCTGTGCAGCAGTGCGGAGCACAGGCGCTTGGACGGCAGTGCCTCTTGCACGCAGTAGGCGACGACTCGACCGTCGGGCAGCGTCATGTGCCACATGGCTGTCTCGGCGACGTGCAGGCCACGCTCGTGCAGCAGCCGCAGGTAGGTGTCGAGCGAGGACCGGTAGCGGTCGAGCCGCTTGTGGTCCGGGAAGACAGGCAGGCGTTTGCAGGCGAATGAGCCGTGTTCAGTGTCCTGATGCAGCACGAGAGTGACCTCGCCGTACCCGAGGACGTCGAGGGACCCCTGGTCGCCGGCGGCCAGGGCGGCCTGCACATCGGCTTCCAGGGCGGCTAGTTCGCGGGCGGGTACCACGAGACTCATCGGCGTCCGCCGTCAGTTCTCTTCGTCGGTGAACCGTGCCCGCAGCCTGCGCGTGAGCTTCCAGGCCCGGTAGGAAGGATAGGCCAGGCATACCGCGAGGGCGGCGGTCTTCCGGCTCGATCGGCCGGCGGGTGCCTGTGCCGGCTCCGCGGCCGAGGCGTCCTCCGTGTCGTCGGGCGCGGCCGGTTGCCGCAGACCGGTATCGGCCAGCATGGGGACGGCGCGGGGGAGTATGACGACTGTCGCGGCTCCGGCGCAGGAGGCGACGAGCAGGCGCCGCAGGCTGGTCTGGCGTGTCATGGGCCTGACTCCGTTCGTGGGCGGTCGTGGGTGTGAACGGGTCCACCGTCGCACGCGGCTTTGACAGAGTGCTTACCGCTTCCTTTCACGACCGGCCGCGGTTCGGGGGCGTCCGCGAGCGGTCAAGAACTTGAAAGCGTTCGGTCAGCCTCGGCTGCGACAGTGATTGCCGTGCCCGTCGGGCGATACGGCCCGTAAGGGGCGCTTCCCTTCGGTGGTGCCAGACCACGACGCAGGGCTTCGCTGATGTCCCCTTGGAGGTGAGGCAAATGACAAGGTCGGCAGTTCTCGCCGGTATCGGAAGCTTCCTGCCCTCCCGCCGGGTGACCAACGAGCACCTGACGGCTCGTCTGGACACCTCGGACGAGTGGATCAGGACCCGTACCGGGATCCGGCAGCGGTACTTCGCCGAACCGGGGACGACCACGTCGGATCTGGCCGCCGAGGCGGGAGCGCGGGCGATGAAGTCGGCGGGTCTGGCCGAGGTGGACGCCGTGGTGCTGGCGACCACCACCCCGGACCGGCCGTGCCCCGCCACCGCCCCGACCGTCGCGGCCAAGCTCGGTCTGGTCGGCTGTCCGGCCTTCGACGTGCAGGCGGTGTGCACCGGCTTCGTCTACGCACTGGCCACCGCGTGCGGGCTGCTCGCCGCGGGCGGTGCCGACACGGTCCTGGTGATCGGCGCCGAGATGTTCTCCACGATCCTCAACCCCGCCGACCGGACCACCTCCGTCATCTTCGGCGACGGCGCCGGGGCGATGGTGGTGCGGGCCGCGCGGGCCGCCGACGGCGGCGCGATCGGCCCGTTCGACCTGGGCAGCGACGGTACCGGAGCAGACCTGATCACCGTGCGCGCCGGCGGCGCGGAACAGCGCCGCGGCCGTTCGGCACCGACTGCGGGCGACGAATACTTCTCCATGGCCGGCCGCGAGGTGTTCCGGCAGGCGGTCGAGCACATGGCCGCCTCCGCCCGGGCGGTACTGAGCCGGGCCGGCTGGCAGGCCGGGGACATCGACTGGTTGGCCTGCCATCAGGCGAACCTGCGGATCCTGGTCCGGCTCGCCGATGTCCTGGGCATTCCCGAGGCCCGGGTGCTGGCCAACATCGCAGCGGTCGGCAACACCTCGGCGGCCTCCATCCCCCTGGTCCTGGACCAGGCCCACCAAGCCGGCCGGTTCCAGGCCGGCGACCGACTCCTGCTGTCCGCCTTCGGCGGCGGCCTCACCTGGGGTTCCACGGTGCTCACCTGGCCCGACCTCACCCGTCCGTGATCACGTCCGGCGGTTTCGTCCACGACCGGGCATCCGACCGCACGAGAAGGAGCACGCTATGGCTGACCTGACGTACGAAGACCTCGTCTCGATCCTCGTGGAGAAGTTCGCGGTCCAGCCCGAACTGATCCGACCCGGTATCACCTTCGGGGACCTCGAGATCGACTCGCTGTTCCTGGTGGAACTGCTGCTCGTCGTCGAGCGCGAAGTGCAGGCCGCCATCCCCGACGACGCGATCAGCGCGCAGGACACGCTGGAGCGCGCCGTCGACATCGTCCGCGAGCAGGTGACCGCGGCGGGGACCAGGTGAGTGCCCCGGGCGTGCAGCCGGACATCGCCGTCACCGGGATCGGGCTGGTCACCTCGGCCGGGATCGGCGTGCAGGCGAGCTGGGAGGGAGTGTGCGCGGGCGTCTCCACCGCGCGGCGCGATCCGAACCTGGCCGGCCTTCCCGTCGACATCTCGTGCACCGTCCCGGGATTCGACCCGGTGCGGCACGTCGGCCGCCGCAGCCGCCTGGTCCACGACCGGTTCGTCCAGCTGGCCGTCACCGCGGCCCGCGAAGCGGTGGCCGACGCCGGGCTCGACCCGCACACCTGGGACGGGGCGCGCGTCGGCGTCGTCATCGGCTGCGGGGTCGGGGGCACCGCGACCAGCGAGGCGCAACTGCGCAGCAGCCTGCGAGACGGCCCGCGGGCGGTGTCGGCGCTGCTCATCCCGATGATGGTGCCGAACATGGTGGCCGGCCACCTCGGTATCGAACTGCGCGCCACCGGTCCCAACCTGGTCACCGCCACAGCCTGTGCCTCGGGCGCGACGGCGATCGGAACCGCGATGCAGCTGCTCACCGACGCCAGCTGCGACGTGGTGGTCGCCGGCGGTGCCGAGGCGGCGGTCACTCCGCTGATCGTCACCGGGTTCGCACAGATGGGCGCCCTGTCGGCGAACACCGGCGACCCGGCGGCGGCGTCCCGTCCCTTCGACGCGGGCCGTGACGGGTTCGTCATCGCCGAAGGCAGCGGCATCCTGATCCTGGAGCGGGCCGCCGACGCCCGGGCGCGCCAGGCCCGGGTCCGCGCCACCATCGCCGGGTTCGGCGCCTCGGCCGACGCCTACCACATGACCACACCGGATCCGGACGGCAAGGGCGCCCGCCAGGCGCTGCTGGCCGCGCTGGCCCGGGCCGGCGTCGGACCGGACGAGGTCGACCACGTCAACGCGCACGGCACGTCGACCCCGCTGAACGACGCCGCCGAGGGCCGCATGCTGCGCGCCGTGCTCGGCGACCGGGCCGCGGTGACGTCCACCAAGGGCGTGGTCGGCCATGCCCTGGGCGCCGCCGGCGCGATCGAGGCGGCCTTCACGGTGCTGGCCCTGCAGACCGGGACCATCCCGCCGACGGCCAACCTGCAGGCCCTGGATCCCGGGATCGACCTGGACGTCGTCGCCAAGGAACCCCGGCACTGGCCCATCGAGGTGGCCGTGAGCAACTCGTTCGGGTTCGGCGGCCAGAACGCGGTACTGGTTCTCACCCGCGCCTAGACCTTCATCGGCGCAAAGTTCTTCATCGGCACCCAGTTCTTCATCGGCGCCAGACAGTGCCGGGCCACCACGCCCGGTCGGGCCACCAAACGTCAACAAACATTGAGGATGTCATGACCACCCAGCAGTCACTGATGCGCTACATCGCGGACACCTGGATGGACGGCGACTCGACCGGTCTGGACGCTGATTCCAACCTGGTCGAACTCAACGTCATCGACTCCGCGGCGATCTTCGACCTCGTCCACCACCTGCAGGTCGCCTACCAGGTCAAGGTCCCGCTCCCGGAGGTCACCCCGGACAACTTCCGCAGCGTCACAGCGATCGCGGCCCTGGTGGACCGGCTGCGCGGACTCCAGCCGGCGCGGGAACTCGCATGATGACCGACCAGCTGAACCCCGCCCTCAGCCCGCACGCCGCCGAGACGGTGCAGGACCAGGTCCTCGACGTCATCGCCGAACGCACCTTGTACCAGCGGGCGCACCTGCCTGTTCAAGCGCACCTCGAAGGCGAGCTGGGCATCGATTCCGTGGTCCTGGAGTCGATCGCGGCGGCGCTGCGCACGCGCTTCGGCCTGGCCGAGCAGACGCTGCGCTCGGATGTGGTCACCGTGCAGGACCTCATCGACGCGGTCGTCGATGCCTGTGACGCGGCGCCGGCACCGGCCCGGCCGGCCGTCGCCGCGGCGCGACGGCCGGTGGCGCAGCGGCCTTCGGACCAGCGCTCGCAGATCCGCGAGGCGGTCATCGCCGCCACGATGCAGCACACCCACTACAAGCGCGAAGACCTGGATCCCGACGCGGACTTCGAGAGCGAGCTCGGCGTCGACTCGGTGGTGCTGGCCTCGATCGCCGCGGATGTCCGCCAGGCTCTGCCCTTCGTGGGTGAGGCCCCGTCCGTGCTGAGCGCCACCACCTTGCGGGAACTGTGCGAACGGTTCGACCCGGACGCGGCGACAGCGACAGCATCGCCGACGGTGCCGGCGCGGCGGCCGGCTCCCGTGTCTGTGTCAGTTCCCGTTCCCGTTCCCGTTCCCGTTCCAGCTCCCGTTCCTGCCTCTGCTCCTGCTTCTGCTTCTGCTCGACCGTCCCAGATCCGGCGCCCCGGCGCGGGCCAGGCAGCGCCCTGGGACACCAGGTCGATGAAGGACTTCGCCGAGGAGCGCGACCCGGACCTGTTCGCCAAGGTACGCAGCTTCCGGGCGTACCACCGCGGGCGGGAGTCCGAGCAGCTCCACTGGTACGGCATGCCGCTGCAGTCGCGCTGCGAGAACCGCGCCGTGATCCACGACGAACTCACCGGCAGGACCCGCGAGTTCCTGATGTTCGCGTCCAACAACTATCTGGGGCTGGCGAACCACCCCAAGGTCGTCGACGCGGTCTGCGACGCCACCCGCGTGTACGGGGCCACCAACACCGGCTGCCGGCTCATCGGCGGCACCAACGTCCTGCACAAGGAGCTCGAGCGGCGCCTGGCGGCGTTCAAGCAGCGCCCGGCCGCGATCGTGTTCCCCGGTGGCTACTCGGCGAACGTGGGAGTCATTTCCGCGCTGGTCAAGAGCTACGACGCCGCGGTGGTCGACAAGCTGAACCACATGAGCATCGTCGATGGGTGCCGGCTGTCCGGCGGCCAGCGCCGCATCTATCGGCACAACGACATGGACGACCTCGAGCGGGTGCTCAAGCGCTGCGCTGATCAGGCACAGGGCCGGCTCATCGTCACCGACGGCGTGTTCAGCATGCACGGCGACGTGTGCGACCTGCCCGGGATCGTCCGGCTCGCGGAGCAGTACGGCGCCCGGGTCCTGGTGGACGACGCGCACGCGACCGGGGTTCTGGGCGCGACCGGCTCCGGCACCGCGGAGCACTTCGGCCTCAAGGGCCGCGTCGATCTGGAACTGGGCACCATGAGCAAGACGCTGGCCGGCATGGGCGGCTTCGTCGTGGGCGAGGAGGACGTGATCGAGTACCTCCGCTTCTACGCCAACTCCTACGTGTTCGCCGCGACCATCCCCGCGGGCGTCGCGGCCGGCCTGATCGCGGCGATCGACGTGATCGAGACCGAGCCGGAGCGCCTGGCCCGGCTGTGGTCCAACATCCGCACGCTGCGCCGCAACCTCGTCGAGGCGGGTTTCGATCTGGAGAACTCCGACAGCGCCATCCTGCCGGTCGTCATCGGCGACGAGCGCAGGACCATGGAGATGGGGCGCGCGGTCCGGGCGCGCGGGCTGTTCTGCCAGACGGTGGTCTACCCGGGCGTCCCGGTGGGAGACGCCCGGCTGCGCATCAGTGTCACGTCCGAGCACACTCCCGCCGATCTCGACCAGGCCACGGACATCTTCATCGACGCCGGCCGCGAGACCGGTGTCCTGCCCCGGCACGGGAACGCCCGGCGACCGGCCGCGACCGATTCCTCGGATCGCGCGGCGCCGGCCGACGACGCCCAGGGCTGGTGGTGATCCGTGAACGACACCGACACCGATACCGACACCACCGCCACCGACACCACCGCCACCGTCCCGGCCGATGCGGGACCGGCGTTCGCCGAGCGCAGTGCGGACGTCTGCCCCATCACGCTGCCGCGCCGGTTCAGCCCCGAGCAGGCGGCGCGCACCGCCCTCATCGCAGACCACCGGCTCAGCTACGCGGAGCTGGAGACCGAGGTCGACCGCGTCGCGGCCGGGCTGCTGCGGGCCGGAGCCGGCCCGGGCGACCGGGTGGCCATCTGGATGGACAAGCAGCCGCGGTACGCGGTGGCCATCCTGGGCGCACTGCGTGCCCGCTGCGCCTATCTCCCGCTCGACGCGGCGCAGCCCGCCCAGCGGGTGCAGGCCGTACTCGCCGACGCCGAACCCGTGGTGCTGTGCGTAGACCGCCACCACCTGCCCTTCGTGGAGACGCTGCGCCTGCCCGCCTCGGTACGGGTGGTCGCGGTCGCCGACGACGTCTCGGGACCTGCGCTCGGCCGGGCTGAGCTACTGGGCCCTGAGGTACTGGGCCGAGCCGAGGTACTGGGCTGGGAGGACTTCGCGCCCGCGGCGGGTCACCGCACCGGCACCGCGGAACCGGACCCCGACTCGATCGCGGCCGTGCTGTACACCTCGGGTTCCACCGGAGTGCCCAAGGGCGTCCAGATCAGCCATCGCAACCTGGGCGTGTTCATCGGATGGGCCCGTCGGGAACTCGACGTCGGGCCGGACGACGTGTTCGCCGGCCACGCCTCGTTCAACTTCGACCTGAGCACGTTCGACCTGTTCACCGCGCTGTCCGTCGGAGCCTCGCTCTGGATCGTCCCGGACGCGCAGACCAAGGACATGGCCGCTCTCGCGGCGGGCATCGTCCGGTACCGGGTCAGCGTCTGGTACTCGGTGCCCTCGGCCCTGCACCTGCTCATCCGCTCGGGTGCGTTGACCCGGGACGCCGCGGCCTCGCTGCGCCACGTCCTGTTCGCCGGCGAGGTGTTCCCCATCCCGCAACTGCGCGCGCTGGCCAGGGTGCTGCCCCCGGCCGCGACGCTCTACAACCTGTACGGGCCCACCGAGACCAATGTGTGCACCTATCACCGCGTCGGCCCCGAGGATCTGCGTGCCGACGAGCCGCTCCCGATCGGGCTGCCGCTTCCCGGCGCCCGCGTCTCACTGCGCGCCGAGGACGGCAGCGAGGTCACTGCGCCCGGCGAGTTGGGCGAACTGATCGTCTCCGGCCCGTGTGTGACGCCCGGCTACTGGCGCCGGCCTCGGGAGTCGGCCGCGGCCGGCCACCCCGCGAGCCACGCGACCGGAGACCTGGTCAGCCTCGACGACCACGGCCGGCTGATCTACCGGGGGCGCAAGGACCGGATGGTCAAGCTCTCCGGCTACCGTGTCGAGCTCGGCGAGGTCGAGGCCGCGGCGCTTCGCCACCGGGGCATCGCCACGGCCGCCGCGGTGGTGGCGGCCGATCCCGGCGGCGGCGCGCACATCGTGCTGCACTACACGGTCCACTCCGGGGCGGCGCCGCTCGGACTGCTCGATCTCAAGCGGCACTGCGCGCGCCACCTGCCCGCCTACATGGTGCCCCGCGCGGCCAGATGCGTGGCGGCACTGCCCTACAACGCGAACGGAAAGGTCGACTACCAGCGGCTGGCTGCCGGGGGCCCGGAGTCGCCCGCGGCACCGCCCCCTGACCCCCGGAGGTTGCCGTGACCGCCCCGCGCCGCGAGCCCGCCACCGTCGCCGCGCTGCTGCGGCACCACGCCGACCAGCGTCCCGACGCGCTCGCCTACCGCTTCATCACCGGTGTGGACGGCAGCAGCGAGGAAGTGACCTACCGCGAGCTCGAGGCACGGGTTCGGGCCGTGGCGGCCCGCCTGCAGGCCGAGCGGCTGCGCGGCAAGCCGGTGCTTCTGCTCCACCAGCCCGGCCTGGACTACATCACGAGCTTCCTGGCGTGCATGTACGCCGGTGCCATCGCAGTGCCCGCGTATCCGCCGGACGCCGCGAGGTTCGGGCAGACCCTGCCCCGGCTCGCCGCGATCGGCCAGGACGCCAAGGCCACCCACGCCCTCACGTCCGGGCCGCTGCGCAGCCTGGCCCACGACAAGCACGACGAACTGGCCGAACTGGGGCTCGGCGGCCTGCGCTGGATGTCCACGGACGATACCGCCGGCCTGACCGCGGGCGACTGGAAGGAACCCCGGACCACAACGGACTCGCTGGCGCTGCTGCAGTACACCTCCGGTTCGACCTCGCAGCCCAAGGGCGTGATGGTCAGCCACGCCAACCTGCTGCACAACCTGCGCGCGATCAACCGCCGGCTCGGGTACGGCCGGGACTCGGCCCTGGCCCTGTGGCTGCCGCCGTACCACGACATGGGCCTGATCGGCGGGATCCTCTCCGCCTTGTACGGCGGCATCCCGCTGCACTCCATGGCGCCGATGACGTTCGTGCGGCGGCCGCTGCTGTGGCTGGAGACGATCGCCGCGACCGGCGCGGACACCGGGATCTCGCCCAACTTCGGATTCGAGCACTGTCTGCGGATGATCCGGCCGGAGCAGCGGGAAGGCCTGGATCTGAGCCGTTGGCGGCTGGCCCTGAACGGTGCGGAGCCGGTTCGGGCGCACACTCTGGACCGGTTCGCGGAGTTCTTCGCGCCGTGCGGCTTCGACCGGCGCGCGTTCATGCCCTGCTACGGCCTGGCCGAGGCCACCTTGCTGGTCAGCGCCACCCTCCCGGGCCAGGGTGCGCGTGCCACCGCTTTCGACGCCGCCGCCCTGGAACAGGGTTCGGCCCGACCGGCGTCCCCCGGAACCGCCCGGGCCACGGAACTGGTGGGCTGCGGCGACCGTGCGCACGAGGTGTCCATCGCTGTTGTCGACCCGGCCACCGGCCGGCGCCTGCCGGAGGGCGAGATCGGCGAGATCTGGGTCGCCGGCCCCGGTGTCGCGCGCGGCTATTGGCGTCGTCCCGAGGCGACCGAGCAGACGTTCCGGGCAGTCATCGACGGCGAGCCGGGCCGGACCTACTTGCGCACCGGCGACCTGGGGTTCCTGGGCCGGCACGGCCTTCACATCTCCGGGCGCAGCAAGGACGTGGTGGTCCTGCAGGGCCGCAACTACTACCCACCGGATCTCGAGCAGACCGTGGAACGTGTGGGGCAGGGCATCCGGACCAACGCCTGCGCCGCGTTCGGCGTGGAGCTCGACGGCGCCGAAGAACTCGTGGTGGTCTGCGAGGTGGAGCACCGGCTCGCTGACGGCGGCACGGCGCTGCTGGCCGCGGTGCGCGCCGCGCTCGCCGCCGAGCACGAGGTGACCCCGCACGCGGTGGTGCTGGTGAAGCGCTCGACGGTGCACCGCACCACCAGCGGGAAGATCCAGCGCGGTGCCTGCCGGGAAGACTTCGTGCGGCTGCGGCTGCAGGCTCTCGCGGCGAGCGTGCTCAGCTCCGCGGGCACTGCCTCCTCCGGCTCCGCGACGCCCAGCCGGCCGCTGGACCGCCGCGAGGCCGAAGCCGCGGTCGCAGCCGTCCTGGGTTCGGTGACGGACAAGGCTCCGACCACCGGGCGCGGTCTGGCGGACCTCGGCCTGGACTATGCGGCTCTGCTGCGAGCGGTGACGCTGCTGCAGGACCGTTTTGGGGTCCCGGTGCGGATCGGCGAGGTGCTGACCCGCCCGGACGTCGACACCCTCGTGGCGCTGCTGCTCGGTGAGGAGCCCTCGGCGAAGCCGCTCGCGCTGCGCTCGCCGGCATCCGCCGACGCGGGGGCCGCGCCGGCGTCCCCGGCGTCCAGGACCGCGGCCGCGTCAGACATCGAGCGCTGGCTCGTCGAACGGATCGCCGCCCGGCTCGGCCTGGCTCCCGAAACGGTGGACATCCACGCGCCGTTCACCGCGCTCGGACTGGACTCCCAGCAGAGCGTCGCGGTGAGCCAGGAGCTGGCCACCCACCTGGGCCGAGTGATCACCGCGAGCCTGGTGTTCGACCACCCCACGATCCGGGCAGTCGCCGACGCGCTCGGCACGGATCCCGAACCCCGGCGAAGCGGCGATCACGGGTCTGCGAGCCCGCAGACCCGGGCCGCCGCGGCGGGTCCGCAGGCCGAGCCCATCGCGATCGTCGGCATCGCCTGCCGCCTGCCGGGCGCCCCGGACGTGGAGAGCTACTGGAAGCTGCTGCTGGACGGCCGCTGCGCGATCGGCGAGGTGCCCCGGGAGCGCTGGAACCCGGAAACCGTACCCGGGGTGTCGCCGGTCGGCGGATTCCTGGACCGGATCGACGAGTTCGACGCCCGCTTCTTCGGCATCTCAGCCCGCGAAGCCGCGCGGATGGACCCCCAGCAGCGCCTTCTGCTGGAGACTGCCTGGACCGCCGTCGAGGACGCGGGGATGGCACCGGGCAGCTTGGCCGGAACCAGGACCGGTGTGTTCGTCGGTATCAGCAGCCACGACTACTACCAGCTGCAGATGGGCGACACCGGTTCGGCCGACATGCACGCCGCGATCGGCAACGCCCAGTCGGTCGCCGCGAATCGGATCTCCTACGTGCTCGATCTGGTCGGGCCCAGCATCGCGATGGACACCGCCTGCTCCTCCTCCCTGGTCGCGGTGCACGCCGCCTGCCGCAGCCTGCGCGAATCAGAGTGCTCGCTGGCACTGGTGGGCGGGGTCAACCTGATGCTCACCCCGCAGCTCACGGCGGCCTTCACGCATGCCGGGATGCTTTCGAAGGAAGGCGAATGCCGCACCTTCGACGACGCCGCCGACGGATACGTGCGCGGCGAGGGCGTCGCCGTGGTGTGCCTGAAACCGCTGTCCGCCGCTCTGGCCGACGGGGACCGGGTCCACGCCGTCATCAAGGGCTCCGCGGTCGGACACGGCGGTCGCGCGAACGGTCTGACCGCGCCGCGCGGCCCGGCGCAGCGCGACGTGATCGACCGGGCCCTGGCGCAGGCCGGGCTGCGCGGTGACGAGGTGGACTATGTGGAGTCCCACGGCACCGGCACGCCGCTGGGCGACCCGATCGAGTGGGCGGCGCTCGCCGCGGTCTACGGACGGGACCCGGGGGCCGGCGAGCCGTGCCTGGTCGGGTCGGTCAAGAGCAGCATCGGCCATCTGGAAGCCGCGGCCGGCCTGGCCGGACTGATCAAGGCCGCGCTGGTGGTCCGCGAGGGACAGGTGCCGGCTCAGGTGAACTTCGCCGTTCCCAACCGGCACCTGGCCGCGGCCGGAGCCGGCCTGCTCGTCGCGTCCCGGCGCCAGGCGCTGCCGGTCGGGCGGCCGCTGCGCGCGGCGGTCAGCTCCTTCGGGTTCGGCGGCACGAACAGCCACGCGGTGCTCGAAGCCGCCCCCGAGCCGCTCCAGCGCACCTCCGCGATTCCGAGGCCGCTGGACGCCTTGTGCCTGTCGGCCCGCACCGAGCAGGCGCTGGCCGATGTGGCCCGGAACTACCGGGCCCACCTGGTCGCCCATCCGCGGGTGCAGCTGGCAGACCTCTGTCACGCGGCCAACACCGGCCGCACGCATCTGGCCCACCGCGCCGTCATCACCGCCGCCGGCACTGAGGCGCTGGATCGTGAGCTGGCGGCCCTGGCCGCCGGCGAGCCATCCCGTTCGGTCCTGCGCGGCGAGGTCCCGGCCGAGGCGCCGAAGCTGGCCTTCCTGTTCAGCGGCCAGGGGACCCAGTACCCGGGGATGGCCCGGGCGCTGGCCGAGAGCCACCCGGCGGTGGCCGAGAGCCTGGAGCGCAGCGACGCGGTTCTGCGGCCGTTGCTGGGGACGTCCCTGCACGATCTGCTGGCTTCCGCAGCCGCCGACCGCTTGCGGCAGACCCGCTACTGCCAACCGGTCCTGGTGGCCGTGGAACTGGCCCTGACAGAGCTCTGGCGCTCGGTCGGAGTTCAGCCGGCCGCGGTCCTCGGGCACAGCGCCGGCGCCTACGCGGCGGCCTGCGCCAGCGGCGTGCTGTCGCAGGCCGACGCGCTCGCGCTGATCGCGGCCCGCGCCGCGGCGATGGACGCGCAGCCCGGCCGGGGCGCGATGCTCGCCTGCTCGGGCGAGGCCGAGGTGATCCGGTCGGTGGCGGCGGCGCGGCCCCGGGTCGCGGTCGCGGTCGTCAACAGCAGCAGACAGCTGGTGTTGTCGGGTCCGGCCGCCGACATCGAGGAGTTGACGGTCGCCCTGGAGCGGGCCGGCGTCAGCACCAAGCCGCTCCAGGTCTCGCACGCCTTCCACTCCTCGATGATGAACGGCGCCGCGGACGCCCTGCGCCGCGCCGCCGGCTCGGTGCACCACCATGCTCCGCGGCTGCCCTGGATCTCGGATCTGACCGGAAACCAGGTCGACCGGCTGAGTGATCAGTACTGGGTCGACCACATGCTGGGCACGGTGCGCTTCAGCGACGGCGTCGCCGCGCTGCACGAGCTGGGCTGCACCGGCTTCGTGGAGATCGGGCCGCACCCGACGCTGCTGTCGCTGGTCCGGGCGGACGGCGAGGCGAACCGGACGCTGCGTCTGCCCACCATCCGCCGCGGCGGCCAGGACTGGGAGACGTTCCTGCAGTCCCTGGCCCGGCTGCACTGTGCCGGCGGCCAGGTCGACTGGGCCGGTCTCGACCGGCCGCACGGACGGGTCCGGGTCCCGGTTCCGCGCACCTTGTTCCACCGGGAGTCCTACTGGCGCCAGAGCGCGCCTTCGAACGAACCGGGGCCGGGTCCGGTCCCGGCGACACCCCCGGCTGCCTCCGCCGTCGATGCCCCGCGAAGGGAGAGCGCCGTGCACACGCAGGCGTGGACTGAGGACGTCGTGCTCGACGAGGTCGTGACGCGCGACGTGATCCGCTATGTGGGCCGCGTGAGCGGCTTCCCCGACCACCATGTGCCCTTGGACGCGCGACTCGGACCGGATCTCGGGTTCGACTCGCTGATGAAGAAGGAACTGGAGGAACGCATCGGGCAGAAGTACGCGCACCGTCTGCCCGAACTACGCCGGTCCCTGCCTGACGACCCGACGGTCCGGGATCTGGCGCGGCTGCTGGGAGACACCGTCGCCGCGGCGCCGCGGTCCGAGCCCGCAGTCCTGGCTTCTATCCCCGCGCCCCCGGCGTCGGCCCTGACTCCGGTATCGCCCCCGGCTCCGGTATCGGCCCCGACTTATATCCCGGCGGCTCCCGTCCCGGCTCCGTATTCCGCCCCGGCGCCGGCCGCCCGCCTCGCGCCCGACCTGTCCGGCCTGCCCGACGCGCCCGTCAAGCGTGAGCGGGTGGTGGAGGAGTGGGACGAGTACCACGAGATCCAGCAGCGGCTGCGGCGGATCGAGGCGGCCGGAGCGAACGCCTACGGCCGGACTCACGAGGGGTTCAACACCGGGCGGATCGAACTCGCGGGCCGCTCGATCATCAACTTCTCCGCCTTCAACTATCTGGCTCTGTCCAGCCATCCGCGGCTGCTGGCCGCGGCCAAGTCAGCCGTGGACAAGTACGGCACCTCCAGCTCGGCCACGCCGCTGCTGTGCGGTGAGACGCCGCTGCACCACGAACTCGACGCCGAGATCGCGTCCTTCCTCGGCACCGAAGCGGCGATCGTGTTCGCCGGCGGCCATGCCACGAACGTCGCGACCGTCGGCCACCTGTTCGGCCCGGAGGACCTGATCCTGCACGACGAGTGGATCCACGACAGCACCGTGCGCGGAGCCATGCTCTCCGGTGCCCGGCGGCGCCCGTTCCCGCACAACGACTGGGCCGCGCTGGACCGGATGCTGGCCGCGATGCGCGACGGGTACCGGCGCGCGGTGGTGGTCATCGAGGGCGCCTACAGCCAGGACGGGGACATCCCCGACCTGCCCCGGTTCATCGAGGTCAAGAAGCGGCACGAGGCGATGCTCATGATCGACGAGGCGCACTCGATCGGGGTCCTGGGCCGTACCGGGCGCGGCATCGGCGAGCACTTCGATGTCGATCGGCAGGACGTGGACCTGTGGATGGGCACCCTCAGCAAGGCCCTGGGCAGCCTGGGCGGCTACATCGCCGCCCGCAGGCCGCTGATCGAGCTGATGAAGTTCACCACTCCGTTGTTCATCTTCAGCACCGGCATCTCCCCGGCGAACGCCGCGGCCGCGCTGGAGGCGTTCCGCGTCATCCGGGACGAACCCGAAAGGGTCGCCCGGCTCCAGGAGCTCGCCGAGTTCTTCCGGCGGCAGGCCCGGGCCCGGGGCTTCGACATCGGCGTCTCGCGGGCCTCCGCGGTGATCCCGGTGATCACCGGGAGCTGGGACCGTGCGATGGCGGTCTCCCACCGTCTGCTGGAGCGCGGCGTCAACGTGATGCCGATCGGCTACCCGGCCGTGGCGAAGGACCAGGCCCGGCTGCGGTTCTTCGTCAACGTCGACCACCGGGAAGAGGACCTGGAGGAGGCGCTCGACCTGCTGGAGGAGGAGACACAGCGGCAGCCGCGGTACCGCGGCCGCGCCGACGGCGAGCGGTCCCAGCCCGGCAGCGCCGTGCGCCCGGCGCGCTCCCGCACGCCGTCCTCACCCGGTTCGGCGCAGGTGCTCGTCGCCGGAGCCAGCGGCTTCATCGGCGGCCACCTGACCCGGCGGCTGGCCGAACAGGGCCGCCGGGTCCGCGTGCTGGTCCGCGCGGACAGCGACCGGTCCGCGTTCGAGGGCCTGCCGGTGGAGGTCGAGGTGGGCTCGCTGACCGACGTCGAGAGCCTGCGGCGGGCCACCGCCGGGGTGCGGCAGGTCTTCAACTGCACCGGCATGTCGGCCGACTGGGGCCCGTGGCAGCAGTTCCAGCAGACCAATGTGGAGGGTGTCCGGAACCTGATGGCGGCGGCGGACCACGCCGGCACCGTCGAGCGGTTCGTCCACCTGAGCACCACCGACGTCTACGGGTACCCGAAGGTCCCGTGCGACGAGAGCACCCCGCTGACCGACATCGGGCTGCCGTACAACCGCAGCAAGGTGCTCGGCGAGACCGTGGTCCGCGAGGCCGCCGAGCACACCGGGGTCCCGCTGACCGTCATCCGGCCGGTGTCCGTCTACGGGCCGCGCAGCAAGGACTTCGTCGTCGAACTGGCCAACCTCCTGCTGGCCAAGCAGATGGTCTACATCCGCCACGGCGACGTTCCGGCCGGCCTGCTGTATGTGGAGAACCTCGCCGACGCCATGATCGCCGCCTGCGACGCCCCGGAGGCTGCCGGACGCGCCTACAACCTGCGCGACCCGGAACTGACGACCTGGCGCGCCTACATGGAGGCGCTGGCCCAGGGGCTGGGCGCGCCGGCGCCGAAGTGGAGCCTGCCGACCGGCGTGGCCACCGGAGTCGCCACCGTCTCCGAACGGGTCTGGAGCACGCTGCGGATCAAGTCCCGGCCGGTGCTGACCCGGCACGCGGTCAATCTGTTCGCGCGGGACCAGTCCTACCCGATCGACCGGGCCCGCGAGGAGTTCGGCTTCAAGAGCGAAGTCGACTTCGCCGAGGGCATGCGCCGCACCCTGGCCTGGCTCGACTCCGACGAGGGCCGCCGGCTGGTGAAGCGCTGATGACCACTGCCACCACCGTCCTGGAACGCACCGGCGGCTGGCTGCCGGCCGCGGATCCGGACTGCGCGCTGCGCCTGATCTGCTTTCCCCACGCCGGCGGCACCCCGTCCCTGTACCACGACTGGCCGAGCCTGCTGGATCCGGAGGTCCAGGTGGTGCCGGTGCTGCTGCCCGGGCGCGGACTGCGCTCCCACCAGCAGCCGGCCGCCCTGCTCCAGCCCCTGGTGCGGGAGGTCGTCGAAGCCCTGATCGCAGCCGGCCACACCGATCGCTTCGCGATGTTCGGCCACAGCATGGGCGCCCTGCTCGCCTACGAGGTCGCGTGCGCCCTGCGCGACCGCGGCCGGCCAGAGCCCGAGCACCTGTTCGTGTCCGCGAGCAAGCCCCCGCATCTGTACGGCGCCGCGGCCGGCTGGCCGGACGACGACGCGGACCTGCGCCGGATGGTCGGCGAACTCGGCGGGCTCGGCCCGGACGAGGAGCTGGGACTGGCCTATCTCGAGCGGCGGCTTCCCGTGCTGCGGGCCGACCTGCGGCTGTGCTCCCAGTACGAGTGGACGCCGCGGGTGCCGCTGAACTGCCCCATGACCGCCTTCTCCGCCGACGGCGACCCGGTCGCCACCCCGGCGCAGATGGAGGGATGGCGGGAGTACACCGCGAGCTCGCTGCTGCGCCGCCATCTGCCCGACGGCCACTTCTACCTGAACCACGAGGCGGGCCGCACCGCGCTGCTGCGTTTCGTGCGCGCCGACCTGGACCGGTTGTGCCACGCGGCCGGCACAGGACACATCCACCAGCTACCGGAGGACTCGCGATGGACCGGCTGACCCTGACCAGAATCGTCAAGGAGCGCCAGCTGCCACTGCTGCTGTCGGCCACCAAGCAACTGGTCACGCCGATGTACCGAGCCGCGTTCCTGGCCGCGGCCGCCCGTTCCGGGGTGCTCGCCCGGCTCGCCGTGCGGCCCTGCGACCTGCAGACGCTGGCCCACGGTCTGGGCGTGGACGAGCACGCCGAGGAACTGCGCACCTGGCTCGACATCGGCGTCCGGCTGGGCGACCTGGCCTGGTTCGACGACGCCTACCGGCTGCGCAGCCGGACCGCCAAGGCGCTGGCCCGCCCCGGACGCGAACCGGTCAGCGCGGCGCTGGAGGAGGTGCTCCGCTTCCATCTCCCGGTGCTTCTCCAGGCCCCGCAGATGCTGCAGGACGGCAGGAGGCTGTCGCTGAGCGACCAGGACGGCCAGGTCATCGCCCGCTCGACGCGGGTGGTGGAGCCGTTCGTGGCCGAGGCCGTGCGCCGCACCCTGGAGCGCGACCGGCCGTTGCGGCTGCTGGAAGTCGGCTGCGGCAACGGCACCTATGTGCGGCTCGCGGCCGAGCTCAATCCGCGGCTGACCGCGCTGGCGATCGACCTGCAGGAGGAGGTGGCCGCCGAGGCGGCCGAGAACATGGCCGTGTGGGGTCTGGCCGGCCGGGTGCAGACCCGCCGGGCGGATCTGCGGACGCTGGCTGTCGAGCCCCAGTTCGACCTGGTCACGCTGCACAACAACATCTACTACTTCCCGATCGAGGACCGGATCAGCGTGCTGCGCAAGGCGCGCTCACTGCTGGCCCCCGGCGGCCGGCTGCTGCTCACCACGGCGTGCCGCGGCGGCAACCTGGGCCTGGAGGTCCTCAACCTGTGGTTCACCCACGCCGACTTCGGCGGGCCGCTGCCGACGATCGAGGACCTCGTCCAGCAGCTGACCGACGCCGGGTTCGCCCAGGTGACCACCCGCCGGCTGATCCCCGGCGACCAGTTCCACGCCGTCGTGGGCGTCAACGCCCCGGCCGGACAGCCGTGACCCGGCTGTGCACCGACAAGGTCTAGGCACCCACAAGGAGGTTCCCCCGTTGGACACCACGACAGTGGACGAGCGCGACAGCACCGTCATCCGCCTGGACCGGGTCGACAAGCCCGACGACCAGGTGCTGGGCGGCAAGGCCGCCCGCCTGGCCGAACTCACCGCGGCCGGACTGCCGATCCCGCCGGCGTTCTGCATCAGCACAGCGGTGTTCCGCCAGGCACTGGAGCACCTCGGCATCGGCACCGACGAGGCGGGCGGCGAACCCGGATCCGAGCTGCGCCGCCGCGTCCTGGACGGCACGCTGCCCGCGGCGATCACCGAGCCGATCCTGGCCGCCTACGCCGAGATGGGCCGCCCCCGCGTGGCAGTGCGCTCCTCCGCCGTGCGTGAGGACTCGGCGGGGCAGTCGTTCGCCGGCCAGCACGACACCATCCTGGACGTCCACGGGGACGAGGCGGTGATCGACGCGGTCAAGGAGTGCTGGGCCTCCTTGTGGTCCGACCGGGCGCAGGTCTACCGCGACGGCCCGGAACCGGCCGGCGCGATCGCCGTGATCGTGCAGGAGATGATCCATGCCGATGTCAGCGGGGTGCTGTTCACGACCGACCCGGTCAGCCCCAGGCCGCACCAGATGGTGGTCGAAGCGTGCTGGGGCCTGGGGGAGGGCCTGGTGTCGGGCAAGGTCCCCTCGGACTGGTTCCTCGTCGACGAGCGCACCATGTCGCCGGTCGAACAGGAGATCCGCTACAAGGTCACCAAGTGCGCACCGCTGGAGTCCGGCGCGATCGGCATCGCCAAGGTCGACGAAGCCGACCGCAACCTGCCGTGCCTGACCCGCGACCAGCTGGAGGAACTCGCCAAGCTGGCGGTCTCGGTCCGCACCCACTACGAGGCCGAGCAGGACCTGGAATGGGTGCTGAAGGACCAGCGTTTCCACCTCCTGCAGGCGCGTCCGATCACGACCCGCCCGCAGCGCACCAGCCGCAACCGCCTGTACGTCACCGAGCAGCCGCGCCCGATCGCCGAGGGCACGCTGTGGTCCCGGATGGACATCGGCGAGATCTTCACCGGCATCATGTCGCCGCTGGGGCAGTCGTTCGCCCGCTACTACCAGGGCAACGTGCACACTGACTGCGCGCGGGCGGTCGGGGTGCTCGACCCCGGTGACCCGGCGTTGCACATGGGCTACCTGCAGGGCCACGTCTACCTCAACATCTCGTTCACCTCCTACATGCTCGGCCAGTGCCCGCCCACCCGCGACCAGCGGCACTTCACCGCCCGGTTCGCCAGCGAGGAGGCGGACCTGAGCGACTACCGCAACCCCTTCGGGGCCTATCCCGGCGGCAGCCAGGGCCGGCGCGCGCTGACGCACTGGGTGCGGTGCACCGCGGTGGAGATGGCGCAGATGAAGCGCCGGGCGAAGCAGATGGTCGCCTCGCGGGAGTACGAGTTCGACCGGGCCCGCGCCCTGGACCTGACCCGGCTGAGCCGCCGCGAGCTCGACGCCGAGATGGCCCGCTACCTCGGCTACTTCCACGACATGCACGTCGGCTACATGCCGTACTACATCAACGCGTTCGGCTTCTACGGGGTCCTGGCCGAGCTGTGCCCGAAGTGGCTCGGGAAGGACGGCCAGAACCTGCAGAACCGTGTCAAGACGGACATGTCCAGCCTGCGGACTGTCGAATCGGCCCGGGACATCTGGGTCCTGGCCCAGGCGGCCAAGGACCGGCCGGCGGTGATGCGCCTGATCCGCGAGACGCCTTTGGACGCCCTGCCCGCCGCGCTGCGCGCCGACGACGCGGGACGCGAATTCTGGAACAGGCGGGTCGAGCCGTTCCTGCGCGCCAACGGCACCCGCAGCCACCAGGAGATGGAGCTGACCCACCCGCGCTGGATCGACGATCCCTCGTACGTCTTCCAGATGATCCGCCGCTACGCCGAGGACGGCTTCTCCATCGACGAGATCCTCGGCCGCAGCCGCGCCTACCAGGACGGCGACGCCGCCGCGGTGCTGACCCGGCTGCCGCGCGCGAAGCGCACGGTCGTCGAGAAGGTCATCGCGATGTACGTGCAGTGCAGCGAGCTGCGCGAGACCGCGCGGATGTCGATGATCACCTCGATCTGGCTGGTCCGCAACGTGGTGTACGAGGTGGGCCGCCGGCTGATCGCCGCCGGCGTGCTGCGGTCCCCGGACGAGGTGGCCTACCTGGACTTCGCCGACGTGCTCGGCTACCTGGCGGGCACCGACGAGCCGCAGGCGGTCTTCTCCAAGGTTCGTCTGGAGGAGGCACGCCGCGAGTTCCAGTACGTGCGCAGGCTTCCCGAACCCCCGCTCACGCTGATCGGCGAGCATGATCCGGCGCGGGCCGTGGTCCCGGCCCCGGACGGCGCGCGCCTGGAGGGGCTGGCCGCGAGCCCGGGACGCGTGGTGGGCCGGGCGAGGGTGGTGGAGGACCTGGTCTGGCAGGCCGACGAGTTCCAGGCCGGCGAGATCCTGGTGACCCGCTTCACCGACGCGTCCTGGACGCCGTTGTTCGCCATCGCCGGCGGCGTGGTGACCGACATCGGGTCGATGCTCTCGCACAGCTCCATCGTGGCCCGTGAGTTCAATGTGCCCTCGGTGGTCAACACCAAGCAGGCCACGCGCCGCATCACCACCGGTGACCTGGTCATGGTCGACGGCGACGCCGGCGTGGTGGAGGTCGTCGAGGGCTGAGTCCGGCCCGCCCGACCCCCTTCGGCTTCGCCGTCCCTCCCACCCAGCTTCCCGCATCCCGACCCGGGTGCCGCCTGTCGGTGCCGGGGCCGCACAAGGAGAAGGAGACAGCACGATGATTCCCGATCAGTGGTACGCGATCTCGCGGTCCCAGGACGTCCGCACCGACCGGCCGGTCGGAGTCCGCCGGCTCGGTATGGACCTGGTCCTGTGGCGCTCGACCGACGGCGCTCTGGTGTGCCAGGACGCCCGCTGCCCGCACAAGGGCGCGAACATGGCCGACGGCCGGTTGCGCGGCGACACGCTGGGCTGCCCCTACCACGACTTCCGTTTCGACGCCGACGGCCAGTGCGTCCTCGCGCCCTGCCTGGGCTCGGGAGCCAGGATTCCCAAGTCGATGCGCCTGGACACCCACGTGGTGCGCGAGGAGGCCGGGCTGATCTGGCTGTGGTGGGGGCGGCGGACCGAGCCCCTGCCCGAGGTGCAGATCCCGCCGGAGGTGCGGGACAAGCCCGAGTTGTACGCGACGTCCAGCTGGTCCCAGCCGGTCCACTACACCCGCTACATCGAGAGCCTGCTCGACTTCTACCACGTGCCGGTCGTGCACCGGGACCACTGGTTCAACTGGTTCGACTACGTGGGCTGGAGCGGCACCGCCAAGCGCCTCGGCCTGGACGGCAGGAAACGCTACTTCGCCATGACCAAGGTCGAGAACAGCCGCCTGACGGTCGACGGCACCACGCTGCGCCATGACTTCGATCTCTGTCAGGAGGGCGACCCGACCAACCGGGCGCCGATGAACGTCACCTTCACGTTCCCGGGCATGGTGCACATCCACACCGAGCCCTTCGACGTCACGATCTGGATGACCCCGATCGACGAGGAGCACACCCAGGTCCTGTTCCGCTGGTACGAGGACACGCACCTGAAGAAGATGCTGCGCCTGCCGGCTTTGCGGCGGCTGATCCCGCGGGCGGCCCTGTTCGCGCAGAAGCGGGTCCAGGAGGTGCAGGACATGCGGGTGGTCAGCCAGATCGAGCCGCGCGTCACCGGCCGGCATGTGAACCGCTTCGTGGCGGTCGACGAGCTGAACGCCAAGTACGTGGTGATGCGCGACCAGCTGAAGAAGCAGGCCGCGACCGGTCCGGACCACGCCGACGGGGTGGATCGCTTCGACGATTCCGACCTGGAGGCCGGCGCCTTCGCCTCTTCTGAGTGACGTCGGCGTGACACAGAGCGTCGTCGGCGCTAAGCTGTGAGGTATTGGGCAAACGCCCAAGGCGAATGGCCAAGGCATACGGCTAAGGCGGATGCCCAAGGCGATCGTCCAACTGATGACGAGACGGACGTCGGGCGGCCCACCAGCGGCGGTCCACACCGACCTGATCGCGGAACAGCCAGGAGCTATGACACCCACTGCAGCCGAGCGGGGCCAGGAGACCAGGGCGCGGTTGATCGCCGCCGCCGGCCACCTCATCGTCGAGGAGGGCTGGGGCGCGGTGACCACCCGCAAGCTGGCGGCCCGGGCCGGGGTCCGGCCCGGCCTGGTCCACTACCACTTCGGCACGGTCACCGACCTGCTCATCGAGGCCTCCCTGGAGGCCCTGGAACGCGAGGTCGGAATCGTGATGGGCCTGCTGGCCCAGGCCCCTCCCGGCCCGCTGGGAGTCGAACTCGCGGTGACGGGGATGGCGCAGTACTCGGCCGACCCCGCCTCGACCATCCTGACCAGCGAGATGATGCTCGCCGCCACCCGGAACGAGCGCCTGCGCACCGGGCTGGCCGCCGTGCAGGGCAAGTGGCTCCAGGCCGTGGCGCAGTGGCTGAACGAGCACGGGCTGACAGTGGAGCCGGACGCGACGGCCCTGGTTCTCGGCGCCCTGTTGGACGGCCTGGTCCTGCACCGCCTGGTCGACCCGGAACTCGCGGTGCCGGTCGACGGCCCGCTGCGCCGGCTGGTCGGCCTGCCCGAGGCGACGAACCGCCCGGCCACCCCCTGACCGACGGCCGGGGCTCCCCCTCCCCGGCCGTCCAAGCCCGTCATGAGCCCGTCATGAGCCCGTCAACCGAGGCGCGAAGGAGCTGCTCCGCCATGGACCTTCCCCCGAGCGAGCCGGTCGCGATCGTCGGGATGTCGGCGCTGTACCCCCGGGCCCGCGGTGTCGAGGCGTTCTGGGACCTGGTGACCACCACGCGGTTGCGCTGCGCCTGCACCGATCCGCCGGCCGGCGGGGACCCCGCCGGGCGCCCGGCCTTCCCGTACGGTCTGCTCGACATCGAGGTCGACGTGGCCCGGTTCAAAATCCCGCCGGCGCAGTCGAGCTCGATGACCCGGATGCAGAAGCTCATGCTCGAGGCGTCCCGCCAGGCGCTGGACGACGCGGGCCTGACCGGCCGACCGGTCCGGGGCGAGCGTTTCGACGTGATCGTCGGTGTCTGCGCCGGACTGGACCGGCAGTATCGCAACGCGTGGCGGATCGAGGCGCTGCGACTGGCCCACGATCTGCGCCGCGCCGGCGAGGACAGCGGCGACCCCGACCTCGCCCGGACGGCGCAAGCCGCGGCGGCCGAGTTGCTGGAGCTGCTCGAACCCCGCCTGGACGGATCACCCCATGACCGGGTCGGCGAGATGGCCAGCACCATCCCGGCGAGGATCGCGAGCGTCTTCAAGCTCCGCGGAAGGACCATGGCCTTGGAAGCCGCGGACGGCACCTCGATGGCCGCGCTCTCCCACGCGGTCGGCAGTCTGCGCCGTGGCGACTCGGACACGGTGCTGGTGGTCGCGGGCCAGTTGCGCGAGAGCGACCTGCTGGCCGCGGCCCTGAATGCCAAGGGTCTGACCTCCGCCTGCGCTCATCCCTTCACGGGGCCGGACGGCGGTTTCACATTGGCTGAGGGCCTGAGCGCGGTGATCCTCAAACGGCTGCCCGACGCCGTGGCCGAGGGAGACCGGATCTACGCGGTGATCCGCGGCTGCGCCGTGGGACAGGACCCCCGTCCTGGCACCTTCCGCTACTCGGTCTCGGCCGAACACCGCCGGGAAGTCGCCGAACTGGCCTACCAGGACGCGGACGTGCCCGCCGACACCGTCGGCATGGTGGAATGTTTCGGATCCGGCTTCCACAGTGAGACAGAGGCCGAACTCACGGCGCTGTCCGGCGTCTTCACAGGCTCGCTCACGACGACGGTGCTCGGGAGCATCCGCGACCGCCTCGGTCACACCTTCGCCAACGCGGGCCTCGCCAGTTTGGTCAAGACGGCTCTCGCGCTGCACCACGGCACCTTGCCGCCCACCTGGTCGCCCGCCGGCACCCCGCCGGCGCCCGGTTCCGGATTCCGGTTCCTGGCCGGCGCACAGCGCTGGGACCGTGCGGGAGCGCCGCGCCGGGCCGCCGTCAGCGGCGCGTCGTTGACCGGGATCCTCGGCCATCTCGTCCTGGAGGAACACGAGCCCGTCCCGGCGCTGCCGGCACGCCGGCCGCCGGTACGCGTCCGGGAGGGCGAACCGGTGGCCGTCATCGGCTGGGGCGCGCACTTCGCAGGCGCAACCGGGCCCGCGGCCGTATGGGACGTCTTCCGTTCGGGGCGGGACCGCATCGCCCCCCTCCCGGATCGGATCCTGGACCGGGAGCTCTACTTCGACCCCTCGGCGCTCAGCCTCACCCACACCTACACCGACCACGGCTCGCCCATCCTGGTCCCGGACGCCCCGCCGCGCGGCCTGCCGATCACCCCGCGCCGGTGGACGGCGATGGATGCCGCCCAGCGCGTGGCCCTGACCGTGGCGGCCCAGTTGTTCACCGGTGGCGGGCCGCGGCCGGCGGCCCTGCACGGTCCAGGTCTGATCGCCATCGGCTCGGCCCTGAGCCTGGGCCGAGAACGAGCCCTCAACAGCGCCGCCGAGCTGGATCTGGCAGCCGAAGCGATTCCCGCTCTGGATGCGCTCGCCCACCTGGACGGCGAAGACCGGCGGTGGCTGGCTGCCCGGACCCGCCGCCGTTTCGGTGCTCCCGAGGACCCGGACGCGCCCGGAGCGCTGGACGGCTGGCTGGCCAGCGGGACCGCCGCCCTGATAGCCGGCGAGTTCCGCCTCGCCGCGGTGCCGGTCGCCGTGGAGGCCGCCTGCGCGTCCTCGCTCGCGGCCTTGGACCTCGCGGTGGGCGCCCTGCGCAGCGGCACCGCCCGCTACGCGATCGCCGGCGGTGTGGAACTGGCCTGCAACGTACGGGACCTGGTTCTGTGCTCGTCCCTCGGCCTGCTCTCCCACAGCAGGATCACCCCCTTCGACGCGGCGGCCGACGGTTTCTCCCCCGGCGACGGATGCGCGCTGTTCCTGCTCAAGCGGCACAGCGACGCTCTGGAGGACGGCGACCACATCCTCGGCGTCATCCGCGGAGTGGGGGGCACCAACGACGCCCACTCCCTCATCGCCCCCGACCGCGGCGGCCAGGCGCGCGCCATGCGCCAGGCCTTCGGCGACGCGGGCTTCAGCCCGGACACGGTCGACTACCTGGAGGCGCACGGCACCGGGACGCGGGTCGGCGACCGGGTCGAACTGTCGGCCGTCACCGACGTCTACGGCGGGGGTGAGCGCCGGCGCCCGCTGCAGGTGGGTTCGGCCAAGTCGTTCTTCGGACACACCTTCGCCGCGGCCGGGGCCGCCGGACTGCTGCGGGTGCTCCTGGCCCTGCAGGCCGGCACCTTCCCGCCGAACGCCAACCTGCGCACCATCAGCCCCGAACTCGACCTCGAGAAGATCCCCGCGTTCATCGACCGCCGGCCCGCCCCGTGGCCCGCCGAGCCGAACCGGCCACGCCGGGCGGCCCTGAGCTCTTTCGGCACCGGCGGCATCAACTACCACGTCCTGATCGAAGAGCACTCGGACGGAGAATCATGAGACTCGACCTGGATCCCGACACGCACCTGATGCGCGATCTGGTCCGCGACTTCGCGCACAGCCGGCTGCCCGGCGCCGCCGATCTGGATCCGGAGCGGTTCCGGGCACGCTGGCGCGCGGCCGCGGACCTGGGACTGGCCGGCTGCTGCGCGCCCGTCGAACACGGTGGCGGCGGCATGGGAGCCGCGGACACCGCGGGCGTCCTGGAGGCCCTCGGAGAAGGCACCAGCGATATCGGATTCGCCTTCTCCATCGCAGCGCACTTGCTCGCCTGCGTCACACCGCTCGTGCACTTCGGCAGTGACCGGCAGAAGCAGCGCTGGCTGCCCGGTATGTGCTCGGGGGAGTTGATCGCCGCCCATGCGGTGACCGAGCCGGAGTCCGGCTCCGACGCGATGCACCTGCGCACCCGCGCCGAACGGGTCGGGGAGCACTACGTCATCACCGGTGCCAAGGCCTTCATCACCAATGCGCCGGTCGCCGACGTCTTCATCGTCCAGGCCGCGACCGAACCCGGCGGCGGCGTCTTCGGCCTGACCACGTTCCTCGTCGAGGCGGGAACAGCCGGTCTCAGTGTCGGCAAGCCCGAGCACAAGACGGGTCTGCACGGAGCTCCCATGGCCGAGGTCCATCTCGACGGCTGCGTGGTGCCAGCGGACCACGTCCTGGGCGTTCCCGGCGGCGGGTCGAGCGTCTTCACGGCTTCGATGCACTGGGAGCGGACCTGCTTGTTCGCGGTCTACCTGGGGGCGATGAAGCGCGTGATCGACTCGACGATCGCCTATGTCCGTCAGCGTGAACAGTTCGGCGCGCCGATCGGTTCCTTCCAGGCTGTCAGCCACCGAGTCGTCGATATGCTCCTGCGCTACGAGGGGGCGCGTCTGCTCCTTTACAAAGCCGCGCACGACCTCGACCAGGGGGCCGTCGACGGCGTCTCCGCCGCGCTGGCGAAGATCGCCGTCAGCGAGGCGGCGGTTCAGGTCGGTCTCGACGCGATCCAGGTTCGCGGGGCGCAGGGCGTCATGGAGGGCGAGGCCGAACAGATGCTTCGGGATTGCCTCCCCTCCCGCATCTTCTCCGGCAGCAACGAGATCCAGCGCAACAACGTCGCCCGCGCCCTACGCCTTGACCGGCCCCGCTTTGACCGGCCCAGACGCGGCGCCTGACCGGCCCCGGCAGCAGGCGCCGGCCCGTCCGCCGAGAGCCCTCCTCACGTTCCCGATCGACGATGGAGTCACCATGCACGTGATCGTTCATCCCATCCGGCTGCGCCCGGGTGTCAGCCCCGCCCGATTCGAGGCCTGGGTCCGCGAGACCGACTACGCGACCTGTCCCCAGTTGCCAAGCGTGAACGCCTTCACGGTGCACCGGGTCTGCGATGATCCGGATGCCGAGATCCACTTCTTCGAGATCATCTGGGCCACCAGCCGTGCGGCATTCGAAAGAGACATGCAGATCAGCGCCTTCCGTTCGCTCAGCGCCGAGTTCTGCGCGCTGGCCTCGGTCGTGTCCGAGATCTCCGGCGATCCGGTCGAACCCGGCTACCTGGCCGCCTGACGGGGCCACCGGCTCCGCTGACTCCAACCTTCAGCACAGGCGCGTCGCGCGCCGTAACCGAGAAGGACGAACAATCCGATGACGACACAACGACCCCCCAGCTCTGCTTCGCCCGCCGAAACGGCGCCGTCGCGGCCGGCGGGCGGCACTTTCCACCCGTTCGGGCACCGCCGGGTGCTCTTCGGAGTGGTCATGCTCTGGCTGCTCGTCATCGCCGCCACGGCCGGCTTCTCCGGGAAGCTTTCCGGCGCGGAGAAGAACACCGTCGAGGAGTCCCTGCCGAGCAGCGCCGAGTCCACCCAGGTCTACAAGATCCAGTCGCTGTTCCAGGACCCTGACACGGTGCCGGCCGTCATCGTCTACGAGCGCTCCGGCGGCCTGACGGCTCAGGACAAGGACAAGGCCGCGGCCGACGCCAAGCAGTACGCCACTCGTACCGACCTGGCCGGGCCGGTCCTCGGTCCGCAGTTCTCCACCGACGGCCAGGCCGCCGAGACCGTGGTGCCGCTGAACCTCGGCCAGAACTACCTCACCAAGGCCAAAGGCGCGGTGAACGGACTGCACGACGTCGCCGCGAACCAGGCGCCGCCGGGCCTGGCGATCCATGTCGCCGGGCCCGCGGGCTACTCGGCCGACCTGAGCAAAGCGGTCGGGGGCATCGACAGCACCCTGCTGTACTCCACGCTCATCGTCGTGATCGCCATCCTGCTGCTGACCTATCGCAGTCCCGTGCTGTGGCTGCTCCCCATCATCTGCGCGGGCATCGCGCTGACGGTGGCGCAGGGGATCATCTACCTGCTGGCGGCCCATGCCGGACTGACCGTCAGCTCCGACGGCGCCGGCATCCTCACCATCCTCGTCTTCGGTGCCACCACCGACTACTCACTCCTGCTGATCGCCCGCTACCGCGAAGAGTTGCGGGCCCACGACAGCCGCACCGAAGCCATGTCGGTGGCCCTGCGCCGGTCCGGGCCCGCGGTGATCGCCAGCGCGGCCACCGTCGCGATCAGCATGCTCTGCCTCAGTTTCGCCGACATGAACGCCACCAAGGGCCTCGGGCCGGTGTTCGCGGTCGGCATCGTGGTCGGCGCCTTCGTGATGCTGACGCTGTTCCCCCTGCTCATGGTCCTGTGCGGGCGATGGATCTTCTGGCCGTCCGTTCCCGGTGTCGGCAGCGGCGAGCACGCGAACGTGGGCCGGTGGGCCGCCGTCGGCAGCCGGATCGCCCGCCGGCCACGCCTGGCCTGGATCGGCACCGTACTGGTACTCGGGGTGGGGGCCATCGGCATCGGACAACTGCACTCCGGCGGCTTGTCGGTCGCGCAGGAATTCACGTCCACTCCGGACTCGGTGGTCGGCAACGCCGCCGTCGCCCGCCACTTCGACGCGGCTGTCGCCAGCCCGCTGGAGATCACCGCCCGTGCCGGGAGCGCGGACCAAGTGCAACAGGCATTGCGGACGGTGTCCGGGATCGTGCCGGGCAGCATCACCCAGCCCGTCCTGAAGAACGGGTACTCCTACCAGGAGGCGACGCTCACCGGCGCGCCGGACAGCCCGGCGGCCTACGCGACCGTGCGAGGTGTCCGCACCGCCGTGCACGCCATCGCGGGTGCCGACGCCAAGGTCGGTGGGGACAGCGCCATGAACCTGGACGCGCGAAGCGCCAGCGCGCACGACCGCGAACTGATCGCGCCCATCGTCCTGGCCGTGGTGCTGGTCATCCTGATCCTACTGCTGCGCGCGCTGGTGAGCCCGCTGCTGCTGATCGGCACGGTCGTGCTGTCCTGCGCCACCACTTTGGGCGTGAGCGCATTGGTGTTCCGGCACGTCTTCCACTTCGGGGCCGAGGACAATTCGTTCCCGCTGTACGTCTTCGTCTTCCTGATCGCCTTGGGAATCGACTACAACATCTTCCTGATGACCCGGATCCGAGAGGAGACCCACGAGGTGGGAACCCGTCCCGCCACGCTGCGCGGCCTGGCCTCCACCGGCGGTGTCATCACCTCCGCCGGCATCGTCCTGGCCGGTACCTTCGCGGTCCTGGGCACCCTGCCGCTGACGCAGTTCGCCGAGCTCGGGTTCGCGGTCGCCTTCGGTGTCCTCATCGACACCGTCATCGTCCGCTCGGTCATGGTGACCGCCCTCAACATCGACATCGGCCCGCGCATCTGGTGGCCCAGCCCACTGTGGCGCAAGCCGGATGCCGCCGAAGCCATCCCGGTGCCGGACTCCGAAGCCCCCGTGCGGTCCTGACCGCCGACGGGTCCTGCGCATCGGGCCGTACCGGGGCCGGCGACGACAGCGCCCTGCCGTCGTCCCGGCCGCGGTCCCGGCGGTGGGGAGCCGCGGGATGTGGAACCCCACCGTCCGGCCGAGGCGTTGTTGATCTGCATCAAGGGAAGATGCCGACATGGTGCCACCCGCCGCAATTCATAGGGGATCAGATGAACGCCGGAGTTCGTTCCGCAGCGCAGGATCCTGTCCCGGTCAGCACGCTCCACCGCACTCACACAGCCGGCCGCACCGGCCGCCGCCATATCGGAGCGCAGACATGATGCTCAGAGTTCTTCTATGCTGCGACGGCTCGATGCTTTCCGGTTGTCTGCGGCTGATTCTCACGCATGCCGAAGACTTGACCGTGGTCGGCGAGGCCACGGGCGGGGCGATCCTGGACGCTGCCCGAGAGCTGCGGCCCGACGTGACAGTCGTCGTCTCGCCGGCCTTGACGATCGACGACGCCCCCGAGCTCAGTGCCCTTGCCGAGGTCACCAAGGTGGTCCTGGCAGCCAAGGGGGAGAACGCCCACCGGGCGGTCCAGGCGATGCGCCATGGCGTCCATGCCATCTTGTCCCAGGAAGGCTCCGCCGAAGACCTGCTCCAGGTCCTGCGCATGGTCGTGATCAGCGACGTGATCATCATGCCGGCGGCCGCCGCTCCCGAGCTCCGCGGCGAGCTGGGGCCATGGCACTCCGACAGATCTCGGCGCCTGGCTGCCAAGTTGAGCGCACGTCAAGCAGAGATCATGCTCCTGCTCGCACAGGGATGGTCCAACGTGCAGATCGCCGAGAAGCTGGCGGTGTCGGATGCGACGGTACGCTCCCATGTCCACCAACTCCTCAGCAGACTCGGCGTGCGGACCCGCGCACAGGCTGTCGCGGTCGCCTACGAGTCCGGGCTCATCAGCTTGCTGAACCCGGATTCAGTACTGCGCTCGTGATCCCGCTGTGGCCGAGCGGGAAGCGGAGAACTTCCGTTCCCACAACACCGAAAGATCGTTCAGATCCGGCGCCTGTTCCAGAATCTGCGCCTGCCGCCGCAGGAGGCCGTCGCCCGGCCGCACGCCGAGCTGCTCGTCCAGGTGCCGGCGGGTGGCGGCGTAGGCCTCGAGCGCCTCGCTCTGTCGCCCGGTCCGGTACAGAGCCAGCATCAGCAGTTCACAGAAGCGCTCGCGCAGGGGGTAGCGGGCCGTCAACTGCTGGAGTTCAGGAACGGTTTCCCGCTCCCGGCCCAGGGCGATCCTCGCCGTGATCAGGTCCTCCCAGGCCACGAGCCGGCGCTCGTCCAGGAGCGCGGCGGCGCCGCGGCAGCGCAGCCCATCGCCCGCGTCGAGCAAGGCGGGTCCGCGCCAGAGCTTCAGACTCGACTCCAGCAGTTCCGCGGCGTGCAAGGGGTTCTTCGTCAGCTGGGCGGTCCCCTGCGCGGCGATGTCGAGGAAACGGTTGCTGTCGATCCACTTCGCCGGCAGATCCAGTAAGTAGCCTTTGGGTACGGCGCGAAGCGCTGCCCCCACGGAAGCGCCGGCCGCTGTATCAAGAATCTTGCGCACTCGGGTCGCCGTCACCTGGAGGGCATTGTGCGTATTGCGCATCGGCTGCCCTGCCCAGAGTTCTTCAGCAAGTTCGACACGCGCGACGGCGCGGCCTGCCTCCAGCGCGAGGGTGGCGAGCAGCGCCCGCACCTTGCTTGCTTTTATCTCGCGGTGGGTCCCGTCGTGCGCAATTGATACCGGACCAAGAATACTGATCTCCATGCTTCCCCTCGCAAAGATGATCAAAGTCAAAGATTTCCTTGCATCTCCTTATCTAATCGCCTCAGTTCGTGCTCAAGTCTTACAGATTGACCACCGGGGCGCCATCCAACAAATGTATGTAATACCTGCTTGGCGCCAGGATGGCTCAGGGAGCCGCGGCTCAACAATTCGTTCAGCGAGCCTCGCCTGCAGTACACGGTCGGTGCGGTTGCAGAGTGGGCTGCCCTCAACATCTGCTGGCGAACGGGGCGTACATCAACCACCTGTGATAGTAGAGGCTGGTAAAACGACCCGGGACCCGTGGCGCCAGGTAACTTTCATGATGCTCTTCGGTCCGTTCAAAAAACGATCCGTGCAGTTTTTGCCGTTGCCGAACGCCTATACGACATGGTATATCACAGCGCACGGTCGAGGGGAATTATGGAAAGTTTCATGCTCAGTTCAGGATCGTGTACCGGGGAACTATCGGCGGTCCGCGGGCCTGATCCCGTCACCGGTGAGGCCGGGTGTCGCCACTTGCCGGTAGTGCTCTGCGAGGTTGTGGTCGCCGGTGGTCGGCGAGATCACGTCGTGGGTGAGGACGGTGATCGGGAACTCGATGACGCCGTGCACGCGCAGTGGGGTCAGTCGGCGCAGCAGTGCCGCGCTCGTCTTGAGCAGCGCGGCTGGGATGCGGGTGATGCGCGGTGGCGTACCCAGTGCGTGGAAGGCCTGCCGAGCGATCTGCTCGTGGGTGAGGATCTCCGGGCCGCCGAGCTCGACTTCGCTGGAGCCAGCTCCGAGGGCCTCGGCCGCGGCGGTGGCGACGTCGGCGCCGTCGACGGGATTGATGCGGAAACCGCCGTCTCCGAAGACGTAGACACGGCCTTTGCGGGCCATGCTGAGGTAGATGTCGAAGTCTGAGAAGAAGCCGTTGGGGAACAGGATCGTGTAGGGCAGGCCAGAGTCGCGCAGCTCTTGTTCGAATGCGCGTTTGGCGCGGACGAGTTGCAGCCCTTCCAGAGCGGGAGCGTGCACCACGGAGGAGTACACGAACTTGCCGACCCCGGCCCGTCCGGCCTCCAGCAGCAGGTTCCGGTTCGCCCCGTAGTCCACGTCCCAGCAGGTCTGCTTGCTCTTCCAGCCCACGAGCCCGATGGCGCTGATCACTGCGTCGACACCGTCGCAGCAGTCCCTGAGAGCGTCCGGATCGGTGGCGTCAGCGGTGAAGACCTCATCCGTCATGGCGCGGACGGGCTTCAGCCGGCCGGGGTCGTGGACCAGCGCCCGAACCTCATGCCCGCGTTCCTTCACCTGCCGGACGATGTGCTTTCCGAGGTAGCCGGTTGATCCGGCGACGAGAACCCTCATTTCCCTGCCTCCGTCGCGTCGTGGAGCGGCTTGCGTACCACCCGGATACCCCGGATCCTGCTGCCTAACGGGTGGATATCGCACAACCCCGCACGAAAGGGACAGCGAGGTACGACGAGAAGGCCGATGTCCTTATGGCCTGCAAGAGGGTTGTTGAACCCCACAGGTGCCGCACTTCACGGCTTGTGAGCAACACCGCCATACACGTTGATGTCGGCGTCGGTGACATCGTTGATGTCGCGGAACCGGATCTTTTCGATGTCGTCCATGTGGTCGAGCACGTCCATGTCCTCGTCCGCATCCTCGGCCCCGCCGGCCCCGAGCGGCCAGGGACGGTGGTCCGGGCGCCAGTGGTGCACCGGCACGATTCCGGGGTCGATCAGCTCCAGGCCGTTGTCGGTGAAGAACCGCTGGACGGCGTCCTTCGAGCGCAACACGAAAGTCAGCCCGCTGTCGGTGTAGGCCTTGGCCGCCCTCGAACCGCTCTCCGGATTCAGGTCGGTCGTGAGGTGGCTGACGATCAGGTAGCTGCCGGACGGCAGCGCCCGCGCCAGCCGCGCCACGGCGCCGTAGGCTGCCTCGTCCTCGACGAAGTGCAGGATGGCCGCCAACACCAGCGCGATCGGTTTGCCGAAGTCGAGCGTCGGCGCGGCCAGCCGCAGGATCGCGTCCGGGTCGCGCAGGTCGGCGTCCAGGTAGTCGGTCACGCCGTCCGGGCCGCTGGTCAGCAGGGCGCGCGCGTGGGTCAGCACCACCGGATCGTTGTCCGTGTACACGACCCGCGATTCCGGGGCGATCCGCTGGGCGATCTGATGGACGTTCTCGGCGGTGGGCAGTCCCGTGCCTATGTCCAGGAACTGCCGGATGCCCATATCGCCCACCAGGTGGCTGACGGCCCGGCGCACGAAGTCACGGTTGTGCCAGACGTTGAGGTAACCGCGGGGGTTGGCCTCCAGCGCCGCCCTGGCCGCCGCGCGGTCGACCGGATAATTGTCACGGCCGCCGAGGAAGACGTCGTAGACGCGCGCCGAGTTCGGCCTGCTGGTGTCGATCCTTGCGACGTTCGACGCCGCACGATCGGTCTGCTGGGCGCCCGTGCCGTCCGTCATGCCTTCTCCTTGCGCTGCCGCGAGCCGGGCGTCCGAGCTTATATGAACCCAGATATACTTGGCGATCCGCGAACGTGATCGCGTCCGGCCCGCGACTGTCCCGACGACCTTGTGGTTGCTGACCAGTCAGGGCGCTGCCAACGCGTTGGCACTGCAAAGGACGCCCGGTGCTACCAGATCGTCGGGCCGCGGCAGCCGCGCGTTCGTCCGCACGAGGCAGCTCCATTCATCGCCCGCGGCCAGGGACACCAGCATGTCGTCGACTTCGGCGTCCGGCGCGACCTTGTCGGCGAGCAGGGCGATGTCGCGGACGAATGATGCCGCTCGCACGCGTACCCGGTAGCCCCCGGGCGCCGGCTCGACCGTCGCGGTCAGCGGTGCGGGGTCGTACGCCAGCTCGAGGTCCTCGGCGAACAGGTGCCAGGCGCGGGCGTCGCCGGCCGCCACGGACAGCACTTCCCGTTTCGGATCGGACGGTTTCCACAGCTTGTCGGGCAGATCGATCCGGACGCACGATCGCGCGGGAACGTCGATGCCGATCTTCGCGTCGGCGAGCGTCTCGCCGGCGAAGGTCTGCCGGGTCGCGAGCAACGATCCGGTCCACGGCGCGCCCCGGTCGTTGACGGCGAACAGCGTCGGCCGGCCGTCGCGTGGCTGGACGGTCAGCAGCCGCGGCGCGAAAGCGTGTCGCAGGGCGTACCACAGCGGTTTGGGCCGCCCGTCCCCGTCGATCGCGGCCCACGAGGTGGCCGGCCAGCAGTCGTTCAACTGCCACACCAGTGCGCCGGCGGTGCGCGGCCACCAGGAGCGGAAGTGTTCGACGCCGAGCGCGACCGCGCGCGCCTGGTTGAGCTGGGTGGTCCAGTGCCACGCCGGGAAGTCGCGGGGCGCGGGCAGGTGCGGTGCGAAGCCGCGATCCAGATTGCGCGGTCCTCCGCTGGCCTTCTGGTGCGCCAGGAAGGCCGGTGAGGTGGGAGTCAGCGGCTCATCGGTGATCCACCGGGTCAGGGTCGCCCACGTCGGCGGTCCCTGGAAGCCGAACTCGGCGCAGAACCGCGGCACCTGGTCCCGGTAGTGGGTGTAGTCGAGGCTGTTCCACACGGCCCATTCGTGGCGGGTGCCGTGCTGCTCGTCGTTGGGCGGCTGTCCGTCGACGCTGAACGGGCTGCCCGGCGTGTACGGCCGGGTGGGGTCGAGTTCGGCGACGATGCGCGGCAGCAGCCGCGTGTAGTACCCCAGTCCCCAGGTGAGCCCTTCAAGCTGGGGCTGCCAGCCCCAGTCGGCGTATGCGACGAGGTTCTCGTTGTTGCCGTTCCACAGGGCGAGTGAGGGGTGCGAGGCGAGTCTGGCGACGTTCTCCTCGGCTTCGGCCTGGACTTCGCCGCGCAGCGGTTCCTCCTCCGCATAGGCGGCGCAGGCGAAGGGAAAGTCCTGCCACACCAGGACGCCGCGTTCGTCGCAGGCGTCGTAGAAGGCGTCGCTCTCGTAAATGCCGCCGCCCCACACCCGCAGCATGTTCATGTTCGCCGCGACCGCCTGATCCACGCGGCGGGCGAGGCGCTGCGCGGTGGCGCGGGTGAGCAGGTGGTCGTCGGGGATCCAGTTGGCCCCCTTGGCGAAGATGCGCTGGCCGTTGACGACGAAGGCGAACGAGCTTCCGTGCTCGTCCGGTTCCTGATCCAGCGTGATGGTGCGGAATCCGAGGCGCCGGGTCGCCACGTCGACCGGTTCGTCGTCAAGGAGCAGCGTGACGGTCAGGTCGTAGAGGGGCTGCTCGCCATGGCCGGCGGGCCACCACAGCGCAGGCCGGGGCACTCGCAGGGTGACGGTGACGGTGTCGTCGGCAGTCGTCGCCCGCTGCTCGTGCTCGCCCACCCGCACCACCAGCGTGCAGCTCACGTCCCGCGCCCGGTCGATTCGAGCGTGCACCTCGACGCGCCCGTCGCCGTCGTTGTCCACGGTGACCAGCGGCCGCACCCCGGCCAGCCGCGCGCCGCTCCAGCGCTCCAGCCGCACCGGCCGCCACAGGCCGGCGGTCTGCAGGTCGGGTCCCCAGTCCCAGCCGAAGGAGCAGGCCATCTTGCGGATCGCGTTGTACGGGTGCGGATATGCGCGCACGCGGTGGCCCAGCCGCGCCTCGGTCTGCTCGGCGTAGGCCAGCGCGGACCCCAACCGCACCGACAGCGCGTTGTCTGCGTCCCGCAGCACATCGTGTACGTCGAACCGGTAGCCGCGGTGCATGTTCGCGGTACGGCCGAGTATGTGTCCGTTCAGTTCCACGGTGGCCACGGTGTCGATTCCGTCGAAGACGAGCTGCGCGCGTTCGCCCGGGCGGCAGCGTGCGGCGTCGAACGTGGTCGAGTACTGCCAGTCGACCCGGTGCATCCACGCCAGTTGCGCCTCGGCGCGGTCCAGGTACGGATCGGGGATGAACTCTGCCGCGAGCAGGTCCAGGTGCGTGCTACCGGGCACCTGAGCTGGTATCTCGCGGCCCGCCAGGAAGTCGGGCACCGGCCCGTCCAGCGCTCGCAGCCGCCATCCTTCGTGCACTGTCTCGCGGATCACACGTCCCTCGGCCATGACTGGATCTTTATGCGGACCTAAAACAAAGTCAAGGAACGCCGCGCTCTTCAAGATGGGGTGAAACGGAATTTCATGCACATTACGGACAACATTCGGCTCGCCTATTGACGTACTTTATTCGACGTACTTTATTAACCGCCGTAATCATCTGCGTCAGTGCTCAACGGAGAGGGTGCGTGGCCATGACGGTGAAGAGATGGCTCGCGGCGGCCGGGCTGGCGGTGCTGGCGCTGGCGGCCGGCGGCTGTGGAGCTTCCGGCAAGCCCGCGGCGCGCGCGGGCGGGTCGCCGACGCTGGTGGTCTGGGCGGGGCAGTCGGGCGACTTCAGCCTCAACTTCAACCCGTACTCGACCAACATCGGCGGCGTGGGCAGCATTTTCGAGCCGCTGTTCTTCTACAACACGGTGCGCGCCGATCCGCCCAAGCCGTTGCTCGGCACCGCCTACTCCTGGAATGCCGACGGCACGCGGTTGTCGGTCACCCTGCGCAGCGGCGTGACGTGGTCCGACGGCACTCCGTTCACGGCCCAGGACGTGCTGTTCACCCTCAACCTGCTGGCCCAGCACGCGGACATGAACGGCATGGGGTACGACGGCAAGGCGAGCGCGCCGGACGACACCCACCTCGTCGTCGAGTTCAGCCACCCCTCCTTCGTCGAGGGCCCCCAGATCCTCGGGCGGCTGTACATCGTGCCCGAGCACACCTGGAAGAGCGTCGCGGCCCCCGACAAGGACCCGGTCGCAGCTCCCGTGGGCACCGGCCCGTACCTGCTCGGCGACTTCAAGGGTCAGGCGTTCACATTCAAGGCCAACCCGCACTACTGGGGCGGCGAGCCGGCGGTCAAACAGATCCGCTTCCTGTCGCTGTCCGGCAACCAGGCCGGCCAGGAGGCGCTCAAAGCCGGCCAGCTCGACTGGCAGACCGGCCCGGTCCCTGATGTCAAGGACTTCAGCAAGGACTACCCCGGCTACCAGGCGATCACCACGCCTGTCAACCAGATCGTGCTGGACGCCTGCGCCGACACCGCGCTCGGATGCAGCGGGCCGCAGACCGATCCGGCGGTGCGCCGCGCGATCTACTACGCGCTGAACCGCACTCAGATCAACTCCCTGGCGTTCGAGAACACCGGCGCCGAGATCTCGCCCAGCTTCGCTCTGCTCGGCCGCGACAGCGCCGTCATCTCGCACGGGCTGCAGGAGCGGGTCGCACCCATGCAGCCGGACGTCGCGAAGGCGCGCCAGCTTCTCGAGAGCGCCGGATACGTCAAGGGCGCGGACGGCATCTACGCCAAGGACGGCAAGCGACTGACGCTGACGGTCAAGACCGTCGCGGGCTGGACCGACTACATCACCGCCGTCGGCACGATGAGCCAGCAGCTCAAGGCGGCCGGAATCGGGCTGGAGACCGAGCAGCTGTCCTGGAACGAGTGGTCCGACCAGCGGAGCAAGGGCACCTACCAGCTGATCATCGACTCGCTCTACCAAGGGCCGGCGCCGGATCCGTACTACCCCTACAGCTCCTTCTTCGGCACCGCCACGACCGCGAAGGTGGGCAGCAGCGCCACCTCCAACTGGAGCCGCTACTCCGACCCGCAGGTGGATCAGGCCCTCTCCGCCCTCACGCGCATCAACCCGGCCGACGCCGCCGGTCGCCAGCCGTACCTGGACGCCATCCAGAACCGCATCGAGTCGGCGATGCCGTACATCCCGGTGCTGACTCAAGGCACGATCACCGAGTACCACACCTCGAAGTTCACCGGCTGGCCGACGCAGGAGAACCTGTACGCGTTCCCCGCGATCTGGTCCAGCCCCGACAACGCGCAGGTGTTCAAGCAACTGCGGCCCGCGGGCTCGTGAACGGGCCGAGCCGATGAGGTATTACCTGCGCAAACTCGCGTTCTACGCGGCCGCCCTGTGGGGCGCGCTGACGTTGAACTTCTTCATCCCCCGGATGATGCCGGGCAATCCGGTGGACATCCTGCTGGCGAAGCTGCAACAGCGCGGCGCGAACGTCGGCCCGTCGGCCCGGCGCGCGTATGAACTGCTGCTCGGCGGGAACACCGACGAATCGCTGATCCACCAGTACTTCGCCTATCTCGGCAACATGCTGCACGGCGACTTCGGCGTCTCGGTGAGCCACTATCCGACTCCGGTCGCTACCGTCATCACCGCCTCCCTGCCGTGGACGGTGGCCCTCGTGGGCATCGCGACGCTGCTGGCGGTGCTGGTCGGGACCGGGCTGGGCATGGTGGCCGGATGGCGGCGGGGAACCTGGCTCGACGCGCTGGTGCCCGCCACGACGGTGCTGGCCGCGGTGCCCTATTTCTGGCTGGCGCTGATCCTCGTCGCCGTCTTCGCCACCAAACTCGGCTGGTTCCCGCTGCTCGGCGGGTACGACGTGGCGCTCTCGCCGGGCTGGAACGGGGCCTTCCTGTCGTCGGCGCTTCGCTACGGTGTGCTGCCCGCGCTGACCATCGTGATCTCCTCGGCAGGCGGCTGGCTGCTCGGAATGCGCAACATGATGGTCTCCACGCTCGCCGAGGACCATGTGCTCACCGCGCGGGCGAAAGGGCTGACCGACCGGCGGATCATGGTCTGGTACGCGGCCCGCAACGCGGTGCTGCCCTCGGTCGCCGGGTTCGCCATCTCCCTCGGATTCATCGTGGCCGGATCCATCGTCACCGAGCAGGTGTTCTCCTACCCGGGCATCGGCTCCCAGCTGCTGGAGGCCGTACAGAACGACGACTACGCGCTCATGCAGGGCATCTTCCTGGTGATCACGGTCGCCGTGCTCGGCGCCAACCTGCTGGTCGACCTGCTCTATGCCCTGGTCGACCCGCGCGTCAAGACCACCGGCTGAGGGGGCGCGGTGACCAACCTGAACGCGGACCTCGCCGCGCCCCGGCCCCGCTCTGGTCGCCGGGTGCTGCCGCGCTGGTCGCCCAAGCTCGCCATCGGCGTCGGCATCATCGTGGTGATCGGCCTGTGGGGACTCGCCGGCCCCGTCCTCGTCGGCGATCCCGACGCCATCCGCGACATCGGCCTGACCGCGCCGAGCGGATCGCATCTGCTCGGCACCACCCAGACCGGGCAGGACGTGCTGGCCCAACTCGCCTACGCGACCCGCGGCTCACTGTCCATCGGCGTTCTGGTCGGCATCATGGCGACCCTGCTGTCCGCGCTGTTCGGCATCGTGGGCAGCTACGTCGGCGGACTGGTGGACGAAGCGTTCTCGCTGCTGTCCAACCTGATGCTGGTGATTCCCGGACTGCCCCTGGTCATCGTGATCTCCGCGTTCGTCCCCGCGTCCGCGCGCGGATCGTGGACCATCGCGGTGGTGCTGGCGATCACCGGCTGGGCCGGTTCGGCGCGGGTGCTGCGCGCGCAGACCCTCTCCCTGCGCAATCGCGACTACATCCAGGCCGCGCGGGTGGCGGGGGAGAAGCGGTGGCGGGTGATCGGCGTGGAACTGCTGCCGAACCTGCTGCCACTGCTGGCCTCGCAGTTCGTTTTCACGGTGATCGGGGCGATCCTGAGCGAGACCGGCCTGTCGTTCCTCGGGCTCGGCGCCGCCAACTCCGCGACGCTCGGCACCATGCTCAACTACGCCCAGAACGGTTTCGCGCTGCAACGCGGCGCATGGTGGTGGTTCGTGCCCCCGGGGCTGATCATCGCGCTGTTCGGCTGCGGGCTCGCGCTGGTCAACTTCAGCATCGACGAGATCATCAATCCGCGGCTGCGTGACATTCCCCGCCGTGAGCGCGGGAATCGGCGGCGCGAGCCGCGACCCGCCGAGCGCCTTGACGACGGCGCGGTACTGGACGACGGCGCGGTACTGGACAACGGCGCGGTACTGACCGTGCGGCACCTGTCTGTCACCTACCGCACCGAAAACCCCGTGCACGCGGTGCGCGACGTGTCGCTGGTTCTGCGACGCGGGGAGATCCTCGGACTGGTCGGAGAGTCCGGTTGCGGCAAGACCACTCTCGCCTATGCGATCAACCGTCTGCACCGACCGCCCGCCGAGGTCACCTCCGGCTCGATCACGCTCCACGACCGCGACGGTGACGACCTGGACGTGCTCGCGTTCGACCGCGACGAGTTGCGCGCCTTCCGCTGGGACAGGCTGTCGATGGTCTTCCAGGGCGCGATGAACGCGCTCAACCCGGTGCTCACGATCCGCGCCCAACTCGACGACGTGCTCACCACCCACCGGCCCGCGATGTCCCGCGGCGAGCGGCACGAGCGCTGCGCCGAGGCGCTGCGCCTGGTCGGCGTCGACCCCAGGCGCCTGAAGGCGTATCCCCACGAACTGTCCGGAGGCATGCGCCAGCGCGTCATGATCGCCATGGCGCTGCTGCTCGAGCCGCAGGTCGTCCTGCTGGACGAGCCGACCACCGCGCTGGACGTGGTCGTGCAGCGCGGCATCCTGCGCGAGTTGCTGCGGCTGCGTACCGCGCTGGGATTCGCAGTCCTGTTCATCACCCACGATCTGCCGCTGATGCTGGAGGTCAGCGACCGCATCGCCGTCATGCGGGACGGGCGGATCGTCGAGGAGGCCACTGCCGAGCAGATCGCCGCCGAACCCCGGCATCCCTACACCCGGCATCTGCTCGACTCCTTCCCGAGCCTGCTCGGGGAGCGCGGGGCGTTCATCCGCGCCGGCGAAGACGAGCGTGGTGAGGCGGCTCGGCCACCGGCAGCGGCTCCGGACGGCGGCATCGCGGCGGAGGAGGTCCGGTGAGCGCGATCCTGGAAGTGCACGACCTGACCAAGGACTATCGGCTGCGCGGCGGCCTGCGGCGACCGGTACTGCGCGCGGTGGACCAGGTGTCCTTCACCCTCACCGAGGGCCGCACCCTGGCCCTGGTCGGCGAATCGGGTTCCGGCAAATCCACCATCGCCCGCATCCTGGCGAGACTGGAGAAGCCCACGGCCGGGCGCGTCGTCCTGCGCGCACCGGACGGGACGCAGGTGCCCGGTCGCTTCTACCGCGACTACGTGCAGATGGTGTTCCAGGACCCGTTCGCCTCGCTCAATCCGTTCCACACGATCGCGCACCACATCGCCCGGCCGCTACGGCTGCACGGGCGTGCCCGCGACCGCGCGCAGACAGCGCTGCTGGTCGATCAGCTACTGGAGCGGGTGAGCCTGGCCGAGCCCGCACTGGCCCGGCGCAGGCCGCACGAACTGTCCGGCGGCCAGCGCCAACGCGTCGCCATCGCGCGCGCCCTGGCGCCCGGCGCGCGCGTCGTCGTGGCCGACGAACCCGTGTCCATGCTCGACGTCTCCATCCGCCTGGACGTGCTCAAGCTGCTTGCGCGCCTCCAGCGCGAGGAGAACCTCGCCGTGCTGTACATCACCCACGATCTGGCGACCGCGCGGCATTTCTCGGACGAGATCCTGGTGCTCTACCGCGGCCGGGTCGTCGAGCGCGGACCGGCCGACGAGGTGATCCTCGCCCCGCGCCATCCGTACACGAAGCTGCTGGCCGCGGCATCTCCCGATCCGCTGGCGCGAGGTCGAGCCGAACAGATCGGAGCCGAGGACGAGATCGACGCCGCGAGCGCCGCCACCGCGTACGACCATTACACCGGCCGATGGACGGGACTCCAGGCAGGATAGGGGCGCCTATCCCCGGCCGCGCTTAATGAGATAGATTTCGTAAGTCCCGTCCGCCCCACGATCACGCGGTCGACCGGCTGCTTAGGGAGAGGCTGCATGGCGAGCGGCCCGATCGCGGCCAGCAGGTCGAAGACCCGCGGCGTCGTGCTCGACCTCATCCGTGCCGCGCGCACCGTGAGCCGGGTGGAATTGGCCGCGAACTCCGGGCTGACCCCGCCCACCATCACCCAGGTGGTGCGCGAGCTGATGGAGCACGGACTGGTCGTGGAGGTCGGGCGCGGCACGTCCACCGGTGGCAAACCGCCCACCCTGCTTCAGCTCAACGCGCAGGCCCGCTACAGCGTCGGGGTGCTGTTCGAGCGCAACATCTGCGTCGTGGTCGTCGCCGACCTGGCCGGCCAGCTGGTGGCGCGCACCTCGTTCCACGGCACCGAACTGCTGCCGCCGGACCAGGCGCTGCCGCTGGTCGCCTCGCGGGTGGAGGCGTTGCTGGAGGCCGCCGGCGTCGAGCGGGGCAAAGTGCTCGGGGCGGGACTGGTCAGCTACGGCCCGCAGGACCGGCAGGCCGGCGTGCTGCTGACCCGCCAGCCCACCGCCGAGTGGCTCGGCTACCCGATCGCGCCCAAGCTGTCCGAACTGCTCGACCTGCCCGTCTTGCTCGATAACGACGCGGCCGCGGCCGCGATCGGGGAGTACTGGCTCGGCGCGGTGGAGCAGGACAGCACCTACGGCTGCATCTACATGGCCAGCGGCATCGGCGGGGCCGTGGTCAGCGAGGGGCAGATGTACCGCGGAAGCTCCTCGAACAGCGTGGAGATCGGCCACATCGGCATCGACCTGGCCGGCGCGGAGTGCGACTGCGGCAACCGCGGCTGCCTGGAGAACTACGCCGGACCGGGCGCGGTCATCAGGCAGGCGTTCGCGACCGAGGGGCTCGCCCGGCGCCTGGGGCTCGATCCGCTCGGGAACGACTTCCTCGCCGACTTCGCGCTGATCGCCGCCGCGGCGGCGGCCGGCGACCCGGCGGCACACGAGCTGATCGAGCGGTCCGCCCGCTACCTGGCCATCGGCGCGGTGACGATGGCCTCGCTGTTCGACCTCGACCTGATCGTGCTGGCCGGCCCCAGCTTCGCCACGGCCGGACCGATCTATCAGACGCTGATCGAGCAGGAGGTCCAGCAGCGCACCTTCGCCAGGCGGGCGCACCCGGTGCGGGTGGTCCAGTCGGTCAGCGGCTCGGACGCCGCGGCGATCGGCGGCGCCGCGCTCGTCATGAAGAGCGGACTGGCCACGCTCGACCTGCCCCAGCCGGACTGAGGTCTGGGCCACCAGCGCCGGTCCGCCCGCTGGAGCCGAGGTGCGGGCCGTCGATGGGCGGGTCGGGCCCGGCGCCGTCAGCCGCTCGTCGATGCACTCGAGGCCGAGTACGACCCGAGGTCCTTGATCTCCGTCTCCATGTCGAGAAAGGAGGTTTTGGCGATTGATACCAGGCTTTGGCAAGTATTCTCCAGAGCCGTGAGGGAATTGTTCGGAGGCTGCGCCGCCAGTCCGTAGCATCCGCATCTGGTCATGGTGTCGACGCCCGCGATCCGGTTCGGTGATCCGCAGCGCGGCCTTCCACGCTGAGAGCAGCGACAGCACCCTTTGTCAAATACCCGGGAAATCGGTTCCGGAGAACAGAAAAAAGCGATGAAGTCAATGGCCTCTGCGGCTTTGTTCTCCTTTCGGCGATGTGATATCCAAGAGACGTTCGCAGTTTCCGGCCCGGGTGAGGGGGAAAACGTCATGGACGGGGATGTCGCCGACGGCATATGGCGCGTCGATCGGCGCTGCACGAATTGTGATGCGGCCCGGCAGCTCGCACCAGGGTTGATCGCCGAGGTGGACGGCCGCTCGTCGGTCGTCCACCAGCCCCGCACTCCGGCGCAGGAACAAGCCCTGTACGCCGCGGCGTTCGCGTGCCACACCCGATCGATCCGGCGCGGCGCGCGCGGACTGGATCCGAAAAAGGATCCGTTTCCCATGCCCTTGACCGAGCATGTGTATTTGTGCGGCCACAATTCCCCGCGCACCGCCGGTGCGAACTCCTATCTTCTGCGGCGGCCGACTGGAAACCTCGTGATGGTCGACACACCGCATTTCAGCCGTGCTCTGGCCGCGACTTACGCGGCCCTCGGTCCCGTGACCGACGTGCTGCTCACCCATCGCGATCACGCCGCGCATGGTCGCGCATACGCTGACCGGTTCGGCGCCCGCCTGTGGATCCACGAGGGCGACTTGGCCGCTGCGCCCGATGCAGACTGCGTCTTGCGCGGGAGCAGGCCGACGCAGATCGCGGACGGTGTGATCGCGTATCCGCTGCCCGGACACACCGAGGGCAGCGTTCTGTATCTCGCCGACGACGTGTACTGCTTCAGCGGCGACAGCTTCTACTGGTCGAGGACGGACGGAGACCTCGCCGTGGCCGAGTCGGTCACGTGGTACTCCGTCACCGAACTGGCTGCTTCACTGGCCCGCGCGGCGCCGCGGCTGCGGTTCGCCTGGCTGCTGCCCGGCCACGGCGACCGCAAGCACCTGCCGCCCGACGAGTTCTCCCGCCGGGTCCGCGACCTCGCCGGACGCGCCGCACATCTGACTCCGCAGCCTGTCGATTTCACCGCTGTGCGCTGGTGACCACCCTTGAAACTTCTGGAGAGCCCCATGCCCGTCCTCGCCCCCGGCGTCGTACAGATCGCCGCCTCCAAGAGCGACAACGTGTTCCTGATCGCCGGCGGCGACGGTCTGACCCTCGTCGACACCGGCCGCGGTACGGCCGTCGACGCGTTGCTGCAGACGATCGCCGAGCTCGGCCACGACCCGGCCGGGTTGCGCCGGATCGTGCTCACCCACGCGCACCCCGACCACGTCCGAGGCGCTCCGGCGCTCCGCGAGCACACTGGGGCCGCTATCCTGGTCCACGCCGCGGACGAGGCGTGGCTCGGTGCGGGCCGGGTGCCCACGGACGGCCGGTCGGGGGCCGGGGCTCGACGCTTCGACGACCTGGACGCCGCCCACTGGACGCCCTTCCGACCCGACGTCACTCTTGAGGACGGCGCGCTGATCGCCGGATCCGGCGGGCTCCGGGTGATCCACACCCCCGGTCATTCCCCGGGCCACATCGCGTTGCTGCATGAACCCACCCGCACCCTGCTGGTCGGCGACGCGCTGTTCCACACCGGCAAGCTCGGGTACGGTCCGGCCACCTACGCCGCCGATCCCGCCGCCCGCCCCGTCGCCGCCGCCCGCCTGCCCACCGACGTCGCCGCGGTCGGCTTCGGTCATGGCGCTCCGCTCATCGGAGCGGACGTCGCCGCGTTTCAGGCGTTCGTGGCCGCCCGACGCTGACCACGGCACGCACCCCGAACCGCCAGGTCGTTTGCTCACTCGCTGGGGCCGGGGCTGCATGTTTGCCGTGACTGCGGTGTGGTGCCATCCGGGTTCGAAGAATGTGACGCTGAGCGACATCGTGCGGGCGAGACTCGCGTCGCGGCCCACCCGTCTGGCCGCAGTCGAATTCCGGCGATTCCCGGCGGCCGGTCGCTGGGAGTGCCAGGCTGGGAACACCCTGTTTTGCCGGGAGGTTTGGCCGGGAACGTTGTGCCGGGAACCGTGGCAGCGGTGCTGGGAGGGCCCGAGCCGTGCTGTTAGGACGTGATCTGGAGTCCGCGCGAGTGGACGAGGTCTTGGACC
>JABFWL010000415.1 GCA_013362315.1 Catenulispora sp.
GGCGTGCATGGCGGCGTACGCGGCGCGCTCGGCGGGCGTGCCGGCCAGGCGGTGCCGCTGCACGGCGCGTCGCACCGCGACCGCGGGGGCGACCAGCGCGGCCACGATGCCGACGGTGGCGGGATTCGATGCCACATGTCCCAGTCTGAAGGGATCAGGGTTCTAAGTCGAGGGTGGCGCTGAAAGCGGCGTGGCGCGCACCCGTCGCGGACGGTGAACGATCGTGCTATTTTCGAAGAGTGAGCAAGGGCGAGCAGACCCGTAGAACGGTGTTGGAGGCGGCCGTGGACATCGCGGCCTCCGGCGGGCTGGGCGCGCTCACCATCGGCTCGCTCGCCGAGCGCACCGGCATGTCCAAGAGCGGCCTGTTCGCGCACTTCAAATCCAAGGAAGCGCTCCAGACACAGGTGCTGGAGGCGGCCGGCGAGGCGTTCGTCGCCGACATCATCCGCCCGGCGCTGGCCGCGCCCCGCGGCGAGAAGCGGATCACGGTGCTGTTCGAGTGCTGGCTGGAGGTGTCCCGCGACGGACGCGCGGAATGCCTGTTCACCTCGGCCGCCTGGGAATATGACGACCAGCCCGGGCCGGTGCGCGACCTGCTGGTGCGGATGAACCTGGACTTCAACGACTCGCTGTGCCAGATGTTCCGGACCGGCATCGCCGAGGGCTACTTCGCCGAGGGCGCCGATCCGGAGCAGTTCGCCCACGACCTGCACGGGATCATGCTCATCCACTTCCAGGCGCACCATCTGCTGCACGACCCCAAGGCCGAGGAGCGGGCCCGCCGCGCCTTCGCCCGCCTGATCGAATCCAATCGCTGAACCCAGCCACTGAAACAAGGGGGCCGTCCATGTCTTCATCATTACCGAAAAAAAGCACGATCGTTCGTGCTAAAAAGTTTGTCGCACTCGGTTCCGTGCGCATCGCGTTCCGGATCCTGGAAGTCGCCGCGCCGGGACCCGGCGCCCGGTGGGCCGAGCGGATCTGGCTCACAGTGCCCGAACGGCCTTGGCGGCCCAAGAACCCGCCGCCGGTCGCAGCGGGCAAGGCGTTCTCCCTGCAGGTGGGCGCCAGCACGGTGGTCGGTCGGATGTGGGGTGAGGGTTCTGCTGTCTATCTGATGCATGGTTGGGGCGGTACGGGCGAACAGCTCGACGCCTTCGTGGAGCCGTTGGTGGCGGCGGGGCACCGCGTGGTGTCGTTCGACGTGCCGGGGCACGGGTCGTCGTCGCAGAGCATGGCCGGTCGCGGCCGGTCTACGCTTCCTGAGTTCATCGACAGTCTGCGGGCCGCCGTGGAGCGCTATGGAGAGCCGCACGCGATCATCGCGCACTCCTTCGGAGCAGCCGCCGTCGTCTTGGCGGTGCTCGACGGTCTGCCGACCGGCCGGATCGCAGTGATCGCGCCTATGTCAGATCCCATCGGGTTCTCTTATGTGTTCGCGAAGATGGTCGGCTTCGGGGAACGCATAAGGACTCGGTTCCTTAGGGTTCTGGAGCAGCGGATTGGTCAGTCCATGGACGTGTTCGACATCCCTAAGCGGATGCGCGCCGTGGACTCCTCTACGCTTCCGCCACTGCTGATCGTCCACGACCTCGGCGATCGCGAGGTGCCGGTGGCGTCCGGTGAGCAGTTGCAGAAGATGTGGCCCGGCGCGGTCTTCGACCCGTGGACCAGCCTCGGCCACTACCGGATCCTGATCGACCCGGATGTGGTGCGCAAGGTGGTCGCGTTCAGCGCCGTGCCGCGAACGCTTCCGGTCCCATGACGAAGTCCGGGTCGACCTGCGCGCTCAGATCCACGCCGGTCGCGCGGTCGCCCCAGGCCTTCGCGTTCTTCAGATGGAACTGGACCGCCTGGCGGGTGAACTTGGGCCAGTCCTGCTGGACCGAGTCCAGTTCCAGCTGCAGGCGGGCCAGCGCGGTGCGGTTGGCCGGTTCGAGGGCGTCGAAGCCCTTGTCCCGGCCCTGCTCCTGGGCGCGGACATAGGGGGAGGCGCCCAGGCAGGCCACGAGGTCGGCGCCGGTGTGCTCGCGCAGATAGGCGACGTCCTCGGGGCCGGTGACCTTGTTGCCGACCACGCGGATGGTGACGTCGTACTCCTTGGCGTACTCGCGGTACTGCTGATAGACCGACACCGACTTGCGGGTCGGCTCCACCACCAGGCAGGTCAGGTCGAACCGGGTGAACAGGCCGGAGGCGAAGGCGTCGGCGCCCGCCGTCATGTCCATCACGAGGTATTCGTCCGGCCCGTCGACCAGGTGGTTCAGATACAGCTCGGCGGCGCCGACCTTGGAGTGGTAGCAGGCCACTCCCAGGTCCTGCTCGTCGAAGCCGCCGGTGGCCAGCAGGCGGACACCTTCCAGGTCGCCGGTGAGCCGGGTCGCGCACAGGCTGTGGACGGCGTTCTCCTCGTCGAGCCTGAGCAGCCGCGACCCGCGTCCGGGCGGCGTGGTCTTCGTCATCGCCTCGACGCTCGCGATCCGGGGGTTGTCGCCCCGCAGGTGGTCCTTGATCGCCGCCAGCTGCGCCGCCATCGGGGTCAGCGCGGCGACCTGCTCGTCGGACAGTCCGAGCGCGACACCGAGGTGCTGGTTGATGTCGGCGTCGACCGCGACCACCGGCCGGCCGCCGGCCGCGAGATGCCGGATCAGCAGGGCCGAGACCGTGGTCTTGCCGCTGCCGCCTTTACCGACCAGCGCGATGCGCATGCCGGACCTCCTTGTGCGCGAGGGGACCACAACCAGGGCGCGGCCCCGCTCGGGAACCGCGCCTGATGACAACCGTTTTCAATAAAACGGCCACGCGCCGAGTCTCCGCGCCCAGGCGCCGACGCGTCAACCATGCGTCCTCCGATCGGGTGGCGTCCGCGCTACTGCCTGGTAGGTAGAGTCCGGGGCATGGACAGCAGCTCCCCGATCCGCCGCCTGGCCGCCGCCCCCAACGCCGCCGAGGCGGCCGAGACCGCGCGCCAGGCTGTGGACCGCGTGCGCGGACACAAGGTCCTGCGCAGCCAGTCATCGCGCGTCACCGCCGAATCCCAACTGCGCGGCGCCCGCGCCTCGGCCGCCCTGGGCTCGCTGAGCGAGCCGGGAACGGACTGGCCGCTGGAGGAGGTGCGGCGGCGCACCGACCTGGGCGACGAAGACGGGTCCGGGCATCTGCGCGGCGCGTTGCGGATCTCGGGCGAACTGGGGACGCTGGCCGGCACCTGGAAGCGCTCGCCGATCCAGGCGCTGTCCCGCATGCATCTGCTGGCGGCCGCCGGATCCGTGGAGCCCGACCGCGTCGGGCGGCCGCGCGGCCCGGAGGCGACGGCACTGCTGACCTCGCTGGCCAACGAACTGCGCGACCCCGAGTGCGCCTCGGTGCCGGCGGTGGTGGTCGCCGCCGCGGTCCACGCCGAGCTGCTGGTCGCCGAGCCGTTCGGCTGGGGCGACGGGCTGTTGGCGCGGGCCTCGGCGCGGCTGATCCTGGCCGACCGCGGCCTGGACCCCCAGTCCCTGGCGGTGGTCGAGGCCGGCCATGTGGATCTGGGGGTCGAGGCGTACCTGCAAGCGGCGCGCGGTTATGCGAGCGGGACGGAGGAGGGCCGGGTGGCCTGGCTCGCGCACTTCGCCGAGGCGGTCGCGCTGGGAGCGCGGGAGTCCTTGGCGGTGTGCGAGGCGATCATGCGGGGATGACCGGTGTGGCGGCGCCGGGTGGCTACTTACCGGCCGCCAGCGCCGCACCGCCGTTCACGTCCAGCACCACGCCGGTCGTGAAGCCGTTGCCGGCCAGGAACAGCACGGCCTCGGCCACGTCGTTCGGCTGGCCCACCCGGCCGACCGGGGTGGTGGCGGCCTGCTGGGCCATGAAGCCGTCGCGGTTCTCGCCCAGGGGGTGCCACCAGGCGGTGTCGATCACGCCGGGAGCCACCGCGTTGACCCGGACCGGTGCCAGCTCGGAGGCCAGCGGCGGGACCGCGGCGTCGAGGGCGCCGTTGGCGGCGGCCAGGGCCACGGTGCCGGGGAAGGCCGCGCGGGAGCTGCCGGCGCCGATGAAGGTGACCGAGGCGGTCTCGGCCAGATGCGGCAGCGCGGCCTTCAACACCCGGAGTTGGGCGAACACCTTGCCCTCGAAGCCTTCCCGCAGGGCTTCGTCGGTGAGCTCGGCCAGGCTGCCGAGGCCCACCATGCCGCCGCTCACGGCCAGCACCAGGTGGTCGATCTTGCGATCGGCGGCGGCGAACAGCGCATCGACGTCGGCCTGCCGCGTGGCGTCGGCCTCAAAGACCGCGACCGGGTGGCCTATGCGTTCGGCCGCCGCGTCGAGGCGCTGCTTGCTACGACCGGTGATCACGACCCGCGCGCCGTCGGCGGCGAAGGCGCGGGCGATCTCCTCGCCGATGCCGTGGCTCGCGCCGATGACATAGACGGTCTTGCCGGTGAACTTGCTGGTAGTGGCCGGTGCCGGTGTGGGGGTGGTCATGGGGGTCCCCTCCGAAGGGCTGGTTTGTCGAAACGATCCGTCTCGACAATTATTGCCGAGACGACGCGTCTAGACAACTCGGTTAAGCTGCCGGTCATGGAGCGTGCCCACACCGGAAGGCGCCGCAACGAGGCGGCGCGCGAGGCGATCATCGACGCGGCGATCGCGCT
>JABFWL010000303.1 GCA_013362315.1 Catenulispora sp.
TCGTTCGTCGTCTGGTGCTGCTGATCGGCACCACACTACGGGCCACCGCCGACAAGTGGATCTCCGAACAGAAAACCTCAGGCGCTGACCGTGGCGAGCACCTGGTCCAGCGGCGTCGGCGCCAGGCCGAAAGTCTGCTCGGTCAGGGTGCTGTCGATGGTGAACGGCTGGGCGAACTGGTACCTGGTGTGCCGCAGCTCCTTGGTCGTCTTGTCGAACAGCCCCGCAGCCCACAGCACCGCGTACGGCAGCTCAGTCAGCTTCGCCGCCGGCAGTCCCTTGGCGGCCACGAACCGGTCGGCCAGCTCCCGCACGGTCTGCGGCTCGTTCGTCGGAACCAGCCAGGCCTTGCCCCACGCCCGCTCGTCCCCGGAGACGGTGGCCAGCGTCCGCGCCACATCGGCGATCGCGGTCCAGCTGTGCTTCACGTCCAGCGGCGTCGGGACGTAGGCGCGCTTACCCGCCTCCAGCGGCTTGGCCAGCGCGAAGGAGAAGATCGAGTTCGCTTCGAGGTAGTCACCGGCCCGGACCTCGGTCATCCGGATCCGGCCCTGCTCGTGCAGCGCCAGCGCCTCGCGGAACATGTCGGCGCGCAGCTTCATCTTCGGATGGGTGGCCGCCAGCGGAGTCTCCGGCGTGATGGGGCCGGTCGCCGGCCCGTAGCCGTACAGGTTGCTCGCCACGGTCAGCACCGCGCCGCTGCGCTCGGCGGCCTTCAGCAGCGCGGCGGCCAGCGGCGGCCAGTCGCGGAACCACTGGTGGTACTGCGGGCTCGCGCAGTTGTAGAGGGCGGCCGCGCCCTCGGCCAGCGCGCTCAGCCGGTCGGCGTCGGTGGCGTCGGCGGCCACCCGCTCGACGTTCGCGTGCTCCGGCCCGCCGCCGCTGCGGGTGACGACCCGCACCTGCTCGCCGCGCTCGGCCAGCACCTTCGCGGTCGCCGTGCCGACCGGTCCCGCACCTACGATGACGTGCAGCGCCATGGTTCTCAACCCCTTGTGTCGTCGGGAATCGCCCGCCGCGAGCGCGGCGTGTCCGGTGTTTCCTTTAGAGAGCGGTGCTCTCTGTTGACATCACTGTGCATCAGATCGCTTCTCACTGTCAAGAGCACTGCTCTCTGTTGTGTGCGATAATCCGGTCATGACCGATGAGAAGCCTCCAGCCCGGTCCATCCGCGCCCGCGTCCGCGCCGAGATGACCGAGGAGATCAAACAGGTCGCACTGGGACACCTGGCCCGCGACGGCTCCGCGCTGTCCCTGCGCGCCGTGGCCCGCGACATGGGGATGGTGTCCTCGGCGATCTACCGCTACTTCCCCAGCCGCGACGAACTGCTGACCGCGCTGATCATCGACGCCTACGAATCCCTCGGAGAGACGGCGGAGACCGCGGACCGCGACGCGGACCGCCAGGACGCCTACCTGGCGCGCTGGTTCAGCGTCGGCCACGCGATCCGCAGATGGGCTCTCGCCCGCCCGGCCGAGTACGCGCTGATCTACGGCAGCCCGATCCCCGGCTACAGCGCGCCGGTGGACACCGTGGCTCCGGCCACGCGAACGCTGGCCGCCATGGCGCGGTGCGTGGCCGACGCCGAGGCAGCAGGGAAGGTGAAGGAGCCGGACTCCGCTATAGCGCTCCCGCCAACAGAGAACGCCGACTACGCCGCCGAACTGCGCGCCGTCGCCAGCGCCTTGGGCTTCGCCGAGGACTCGAAGGTCATCGAGCGCTTCCTCAGCGCGGTGACGCACGTGTTCGGCGCCGTGAACTTCGAAGTGTTCGGCCGGCTGAACAACGCCATCGATCAGCGCGGCGAGTGGTTCGACCGGCAGCTGCGGCTTCTGGCGACCACCATGGGGATCAACCCACAGCAGTGAGCGCATAGCTCCTATGCCCGAGCCAGCCCCGCGCCCTTCGATCGCAAGGAGCGATCTCACCCGATTATCCGCCGTTACAATCGGTTCATGGGTGACGAACCGCGGTGGCTGTCCGAGCAGGAGATGCGTGCCTGGACCGGCTTCCTCGCCGCGGGGGCGCTCCTCGAGCGCCGGATCGAGCACCACCTCAAAGAGGAAGCCGGGCTCTCCCACCCGCAGTACGAGATCCTGGTGCGGCTCTCCGCCGCCCCTGACGGTTCGCTGCGGATGACCGAGCTAGCCGAGTCCCTGCTCACCTCGAAGAGCGGGCTCACCTACCAGATCACGCAGCTGGAGAAGGCCGGACTGACCGAGCGCCGGTCCTGCCCGACCGACGTGCGCGGGGTGTTCGCGGTGCTCACCGACGCCGGGCGCAAGCGGCTGGAAAAGGCCGCGCCGGGACACGTGGCGGTAGTGCGCGATGCGCTGATCGATGTGCTGACTCCGGAGCAGCTCGCGGTGCTGGCCGACGGGCTGGGAGAAGTCTCCCGACGACTGCGGGAATAGCCGCGGGGCGGCTGGGACTTGTTCAAATTTGAACGCCGACGGATGCCGAGCTAAGCTCGGGCTCCCACGGTGGTTCGAATGAGAACTACCAGCGATGGAGGACCCCGCACGATGAGCGAGACATCCCCTGCCTCGATCCCTGCCTCGATCCGCACCCGCGTTCGCGTGCCCCTGCGGCTGCCCGCCCCCGGCGGCGGCGACTTCAGCGTCGACGCCGAACTGGTGACGTTCCACGGTCTGGTGGACGGCGGCGAACACCTCGCCGTCGTGCTCGGCGAGCCTGGCCCCACCCCGCTCGTCCGTATGCACTCCGAGTGCCTGACCGGCGACGTCTTCGGCTCCGCCCGCTGCGACTGCGGCCCGCAGCTGCGCGAGAGCGTCCAGCGGATCACCGAGGCCGGCGGCTACCTCCTCTACCTGCGGCAGGAGGGACGCGGCATCGGGCTCTACAACAAGCTCGACGCCTATGCCCTGCAGGACTCCGGCCTGGACACGTACCAGGCCAACGCCGCCCTCGGCCTGCCCGAGGACGGCCGGGACTACACCGTCGCGGCCCAGATGCTGGCCGCGCTCGGTGTGGACAGCGTGCGGCTGCTGTCGAACAATCCGGACAAGGAGGCGCAGCTGGCGGGCCTGGACGTGACCGTCGCCGGCCGCGTGCCGACCGGCGCCCACACCACCGCCCACAACCTGCGCTACCTGCGGGCCAAGGTCGAGCACACGCGGCACAGCATCGTGCTGGACGACGTACTTTCCGTGGCTTGAGGCAGCCCGACCCGTCAGGAGAAGCTCATGAACAACGGCACATTGTCCTCCGGACGGATGCCCGCCCTCTATCTGAGCCACGGCGCTCCCCCGCTGGCCGACGACCCGGTCTGGCCGGGCCAGCTCGCCGCCTGGAGCGCCACCCTCCCCAAGCCCACCTCCGTGCTGATGGTGTCGGCGCACTGGGAAGAGGCGCCTCTGGCCCTCGGCGCGACCGAGACGATCCCCCTGGTCTACGACTTCTGGGGCTTCCCGCAGCACTACTACGAGGTGCAATACCGCGCGCCGGGCGCCCCGGCCCTGGCCGACGCTGTCCGCAAGCTGCTCCACGGCCCCGGCGGCGTCGAGGTCAGGGACGAGCCGGACCGCGGCCTGGACCACGGCGCCTACGTGCCGCTGGTGGAGATGTATCCGGACGCGGACGTGCCGGTCCTCCAGGTGTCGATGCCGACCCTGGACCCGGCGCAGCTCATGACGATCGGCCGCCGCCTGGCGCCGCTGCGCGACGAGGGCGTGCTGATCGTCGGCAGCGGCTTCTTCACCCACAACCTACGTGCCCTGAGCCAGGACAACCACGTGCACTCGGTGATGTCCGAGTTCGACGACTGGGGCAAGCGCGCCCTGGAAGCCGGCGACATCGACGCCTTGCTCGATTTCGAGAACAAGGCGCCGGCTGGCCGCCTGGCCCATCCGCGCACCGAGCACTTCGCGCCACTGTTCGTGGCGCTGGGCGCGGCCTCGGAGGAGCTGGCGACGCAGCAGAGCGTCATCGACGGCTTCTGGATGGGACTGGCGAAGCGGTCGGTGCAGTTCGGCTGAGCGCCGAGCTCGTCAGATCGCCTTCTCCAGCGCGGCGATGACTCCCTGCCAGTGCACCCGCTGCCGCTCCCGCTCCTGCCCATCGGCCAGCCACTCCTGGTGCACAAGGACTTCCCGCTACGTGGTTCACCCGGTACCCGGTACGGGGACGAGCGCCCGGCCTTGATGGGCCGGGCGCTCGTTCGTTACTTCAGGGGGTCAGCGGGCTGCGTCAGCTGCACCCGCTCGTCGACCCGCACCCCTCGCACACGTAGCAGCTGCCCGAGGGCCGCATCTTCGTGCCGCAGGTGAGGCACAGCGGGGCGTCGGCGGCGTAGCCGAGCTTCGCCTCCAGCAGCTCCGTCGAAGAGCCGATGGACTTCGGGGCCTCGATCGGGAGCGGGGCGGGCTGCTTCGCCGGGGCGGCCGGCTCGGACCGGTGCTCTATCGGCGCGGACTGGGCGAGGGTCTCGTGGTCCAGGTCCTCGCTGTCGTCCGGGAGGTAGCTGCCGGTCTCCAGCTGGCGCTGGCGCTCCTCGTTGGTGTAGATGCCGTAGGCGGCGCGGGTGTCGAAGTCCAGGTGGTCCAGCGCCAGGCGGCGGAAGATGTAGTCGATGATCGACTGGGCCATCCGCACGTCCGGGTCGTCGGTCATGCC
>JABFWL010000196.1 GCA_013362315.1 Catenulispora sp.
CAGGCGCGGCGCGCGGTTGAACGGCAGCACGCCGCCGGGCCCGGCCTCCCGCGCCGGGTTCACGTACTGCACCGGGCCGAGAGCGGCGGCCGGCAGCACCCGGAACGGCACCCGCCCGGCGGCGCACACCACGTCCCGCGGCCCGACCACGGCCGGCGCCTTGAGCCGCACCCCGTTCAGGTCAGTGCCGTTGCGCGATCCGAGGTCCCGGACGGTGACCCGGCCGTCGCGGCCGACGTCGAGCTCGCAGTGCAGCCGGGAGATGTCCGGGCACTCGACGCGGATGTCGGCCTGCTCGCCACGGCCGAGCCGGAACCGGCCCGGCGGCAACGGCCGGGACAGCCCGGCGTCCAGGCCGCCGACGACCCGCAGCACCAGGCCCTCGTCGGCCATCGTGCCGGGGTCCCAGTCCTCGGCCAGGACGGTCGAGACCTCCGAGCCCATCACCATCCCGGAGTCGGCCAGCGGCGTGCCCGGCGGTGTCGGGCGGCCGTCCACGACCAGGCCGCCGCCGACCGAGCCGAGGGCGCCGGCCAGATCGGCGACCACCGCGTCCGGGCGGCCGAGCCGCAGCTCCATGTCCCGTTCGACACCCGCGTCCCGATGGACGAACCTCACCATTGCCACCCAGCTTTTTGTTCCATTTATTGCGTTTCTCACGCCTTGCGCGGCGCTCTTCCTCCGCACTCGGTCACCGCGCGTCGCCTGCCGTCCGCTCAGCGTCCGCGCGCCGCTCCAGCGTTCCAGGCCGGGTCGGTCTGACGCGTTCCCCTGTGGTTGACATCAGGGTCCGAGGTCTATCCAGCGCAGTAGATCGACTACCGCACAGGTTTACACTCGTTCGGCTGAAACCGGGCGCAAGGCGGCGACAAGGCCTGGATGTGCTCCCTAGGTTGGCTGGATGCTGCGCATACGCGAGGCCGTCAAGGCCGATCCGGCTGATCTGGCCGTCGGCGCCGTCATCGTCTGGTCCACGGCGGCCACCATCGGCGACGTGCACGCTTATCCGTGGCAGCTGAACCAGGCGGGACTGCTGCTGGCGCTGGTGGCGGTGGCGGTCCGGCACGGCCGGCGGCTGCGGGAGAGCCGGGTCCTGCTGGCCGAGTACCAGGAGCACCTGCATCGCAAACAAGCCGACCGGGAACAGCGCGCCGTGTTGATGGAGCGCATCCGCATAGCCCGAGAGCTGCACGATGTCACCGCGCACCACTTGTCGGTGATCGCCGTGCAGGCCGGGGTGGCGCGGTTCGTGCTGGACAAGGAGCCGGAGACCGCGGACCAGGCGCTGCGGGCCATCTCGGAGGTCGGCAGCGAAGGACTCGCCGAGCTGCGTCGGTTGATCAGTTTACTGCGACCAGAGGACGAGGAGGCGGTCGGTCTGCCCGCCGCCGACCCGCCCGCGCCGGGCGTGGCCCAGCTGCCGGTTCTCATCGAACGAGTCGGCCTGTCGGGGACGCCGTCCCGCTACACGGTCGCCGGGCACCAGCGTCCGCTCCCGGCCGGCATCGAGCTGTGTGTGTACCGGGTGGTGCAGGAGTCGCTGACCAACGTGCTCAAGCACGCGCCGGCCTCGTCGGTGGAAGTGCGGCTGGAGTACGAGGCGGAGCACGTCCGCGTCACCGTGGCCGACACCGGCCCGCATTCCCTGACCGGCGCGCTGGCATTGCGCACCACGGTGCCGCCGGCGGCGGTGACCCAGGCGGCGCGCCACAGCGGATCCGGCGTCGGCCTGACCGGGATGCGGGAGCGCGCCGCGTTGTATGGCGGGGAACTGTCGGCCGGCCGCAAGCCGGACGGCGGATTCGAGGTCTCCTTGACGCTGCCGATCAACGCGGTGGAAGCCGACGACGCCGACCCCGCGTTAGCCACCGCGGGAGCCGGCGTCCGGTGACGGGCCCTGTGACGAGCCCAGTGACGATTCCGGTGAGCAGTCCGGTGAGCGGACGCTGACCGCTCAGCCGATCACGGGGGCGGCGCCTGGTTGGGGTCCACCGGGATCTCCTGCATGTTCCCGTTGGCCACCTTGTAGAGCGTCAGCTCCCAGTCGTTGTTGCTGAAGTCGAAGGTCTGGTCGGTCTTGCTGAACGCGCAGTCGCGGGTGAAGGCGTGGGCGGCGTCGTCCCAGTCGGTGCCGTAGGAGATGTAGGCGTCGAATTTGGTGGCGGGCACCTCGTTCAGGTCGGTGGTGCTGTTGGCGCGGACGTAGACAGAGGTGACAGGGTTCTTGTTACCGACGTGGGTGAGCGTGATGACGGCGTCCTGGTCGGCGGTGTGGATCGTCAGCTTGCCCGGCCCGGAGGCGCGGCGGAGCACCGCCCCGGAGGCCAGCCGCCGGTTCTGGTCCTGCACCGGACCCGGCACGAACGTCACCACGTTGGCATAGGCCGGATCGGCGGCGGCCAGGTGGCCGGCCGCGACGCGGACGCGGTCGGCGCCGGTGGAACGGCTGAGCTCCGCGGCCGCCGAGGATCCGGCGCACACCTTCGATCCGGCGTCCTGCTTCTCGTCGCCGGCGGATCCGACCAGGGCCTTCAGCGCGTCGGCGAACTCGCTGCTGGCCGCGTCCACGTTCTGCGGCGGGTACTGCGGCAGCTGGTCGACCTGGGTCTGGGCGTCCTTGGCCAGCTTGTCGAGCGCTCCGGCGATGTCGTTGGCGGTCTTGGCCTTGCCGACGGCGGCATAGTCCGGGGCGAGCGCTCCGTTGATGCCTTGCAACAGCTTCCGGTAGTCGTCGACGGACATCCGCGGCGGCGGCGTCGACGTGCTGGTGGTCGGGGCGGGGGCCGGCGTGCTCGACGGCGCCGATCCCGCGGTGGTGCCGGTGCTGCCGGTCTGGTGGGTCGTCGATCCCGACACACTGCCGCTGCTCGAACAGCCGGCCGCGCAGCCGGCGGCGAGCAGCGTGGCTATCCCCCAGCCCGCCGATCTCCTCATGTCCATCCCCATGGGCTCCCTCCTCATGGGTCAGAGTAGCGGCTGGCGCCCACTGGAGACCGTCACGAACGCTCGCGCTTGCGCCGCCCGAACGGGAACCAGGAACGCGGCGCCTGGCGCGCCTCCTCGTAGCTCAGCAGTTCGTCCTCGACTTCGCGCCGGCTGGACAGAATCAGGGTACGGACCCGTTCCCAGTCCGGGCCGTCCACCGGTCCGGCGGTCTGCTCGAAGCAGGCGAGCAGTTCGGCGCGCAGCGCGGCGTCGTGGTGGTACCTGGTCTCGGCGAACACGAAGACGCCGGCGATGCGCGTCAAAGCGGCCTCGCCGCCATCCGGCGGCGCCGCCCGCAGCCGGGCCAGGAACGCCCGCATCGCGTCCGGATACATCAGCTCCAGGACCGAGCACACCTGGTCCGGATCCAGCGGCGCGCCGATCAGCAGGTCCGGCAGCAGCGTCGCCACCATCACCGCGATCATCGGCGTGGCGGCGCTGTCCTGCCGGGCGATCCACTCCAGGTCCCGGAACCCGCGCACCTCGCGGCAGCGCCGATCCAGCTCGACGGCCTTGGCGAGCGGCGCGCACCGGGCTTCGAGGCGGTGGGCCGAGGGGGCGGCCAGCAGCCGCCGCGCGACGGTCACGTACCAGGGGATGTCGTCGGCGGTGGACGCGGTGCCGAGGGTGTCGAGGAACCGGCTCGCGACGTCGTCGTCGTCCAGCTCCTCCACCGGGATCGCGGCGGCGACGTGGACCATCGTCTGCGCGGTCCAGCCTCGGGGCCAGATCCGGCCGAGCAGTTCGGCGTCCGGCAGCCGCGCCTGGCGCCGGTCGAGGACCGCGCGCAGGACGGCGACCTCCTGCTCCGGGTCCTGCCGCGCGCCGCTGATCCACAGTGCTTCGAGCAGCGCCGGATGGTCGGCCAGCTCGGCTTCGAAACCCGGGGTCGCACGCAGGAACGGCCCGAGCGGCCCGTCCAGCGCCGAATCAAGGCTCTGGGTCGCCTGTTCGGCCAGGCCGCGCAGGAACGACACGAAGCCTTGCCGGATCTGCGGCCAGTCCCGCACCAGCGCGCGCAGCGGATCGGTGTCGCCGAAGGTCCAGCGGCCGCTCATGGCCTCCGGCGCGAGCACCCACTTGGTGAGGTCCACCAGCACGCCCGTTTCGAGCTCCGGAGCCAGACCGCTGCGGCGCGACCAGTCCAGCAGCCGCAGCACCGCGGCAGCCGAGCCGACCGGCAGGGCGGCCAACAGCTCCAACACCTGTGCCGCGACGCGCTGCCGCACGCGGGGCGATTCGATGCGCGCCGCGGTACTGGCCCCGGCCACGCCGTCGCGGACCCGGATCAGCTCGATGTCGACCTGCCGGATCCGGATCTCGTCGCACAGCGCCTGGTTGCCGCCGCGCCAGGCCAGCCGGAACAGGACCGGCAGCAACTCCTCGTCGCCGCGCCACTGCGGCTGCTGGTCGAGCCGCACGGCGAGATCGTTGGCGAGGGCGGGGTCCAGCCGCTCGACGCTGCGGTCCGCCCACTCGGCCACCGCGCGGTCCTCCGACACCGTGAGCGGGATGCCCTTGAGCGCGGCGGCCGCGGCGAGCGGGCCGTACCAGGCGTCGAACGGCGCGTCCGGCTCGGCCAGCGCCTCGGCGGTGTACCAGAGCGCGCGGGCGGTGCCGACGCCGACCCGCGCGGCCACCGCCGCGA
>JABFWL010000421.1 GCA_013362315.1 Catenulispora sp.
GGGCGGTGTGGGCGGTGTGGGCGGTGTGGGCGGTGTGGGCGGTGTGGGCGGTGTGGGCGGTGTGGGCGGTGTGGGCGGTGTGGGCGGCGGGAGTGTCGGCGCGCGGCGACGGCTCGGCGGTTGCGGCGGCTTCCGAAGCGCTGTTCTCGTACCGGTCGTCGTCCAGCGCACGCAGGTTCTCGGGATCGATGTCGTCGTCGGCGGGCAGGTCCGAGTCCGGAAGCGCTGGATCGGTCGGGTCCGGTTCGAGTTCGGGGACGGCCGGGTCGTCGGCGGGGGTCTCGGGGGCCTCGGGGTCGGCGGGGCCTTCGCCGGATGTGGGCTCGGGCGCGTTCTGCGGCGCGGATTCCGGCTCCGGTGCGGGTTCCGGCTCTGGGAACACGACGGCGTCGCTCGCCACGGCGTGCATGGCGGTGGCGATCGCGGTGGCCCAGTCGGTGGCGGGCAGGCAGGTCCAGACGGCGCGGGGCAGCTTGGAGGCGGTCTTGTGTTGCAGGGCCTTTATGAATTCGCGGCCGCCGCCGTAGACGCCCCAGGGCGCGCCGTCGACAGGCTTGTCGGGGCTGGTGTCCGGGACCTTCGCAGGGGTCTTCTCGGCGCTCGCGTGGCGTGGTGGGACGGCTAGCCGGAGGACGTCGGCGAGGGTGCCGGCGTAGCGGTCGGCGACGGTGCGCGCGAGATCGAGGATCTCCGGGGTGAGGACTGGCAGCGGCGAGACCACCTTTTGCAGCCACTCGAACCGGCCGGCGAAGTCTGAGCGGGGCTTGCGGCCGATCACGAAGCCGTCGACGAGCTGGCCGGCGAACCGGACGCGGACGCGGACTCCGGGCTGGGCGTCGTCGTCTAGGTCGGCGGGGACGAGATAGTCGAACACGCGGTCGAGGTGGCTGAGCTCTAGGGACAGCACGACCTGGGCATAAGGCAGCTCGTCGGCTGGCTCGCGAGGGCCCTTGGGCTGGGCCGCGCGGGCTGATCTCCGTGCGGTGCGCCGCACTTCCTGCTGCGGATCGGCGTCGGCCTCCCCTGGCTCCGGAGTGCCCGGCAAGGGAACTGCGGTCGGGTTGTCGCCCGGCCTTTGCTCCGCGTTCGTTTGTTCCGGGGGCTCCACAGTGTCAATTTCTACCGGATGGCGGTGACACCGGCAGGGTGGGTGGTGGGGGGGGGGGGGGGTGGCGTTGGTGGCGGAGTCGGCGCTGGCGGCGGTAGCGGTGGCGCAGGAATCTGACACTCATCAGACATTCACTCGTTCGGGCGCTGGCCTGCGGAGAGTTCGTCGCATTAGTCTGAGTTAGGACGTTTTGTTCGTCTAGTAAGAATTTGGGGAGCTGTAACGCACGGAATTCTGGGGGATCGCCATGACCGCTATGACCACTACTATGACCACTACGGTCGACGCTTTGCTCTTGTTCGGACACGTGCTTGGAGCCGTGGTTCTGATCGCTGGGATCGGTCTGGAGAGCTACGCGGTGTCCGCTGCCGGGCGTGCGACCACCGTCGCCGAGCTGCGTCTGGCGGTCCGGCCGGCGCGGGTGCTGCCGGCGCTGATGCCGCTGGCCACGCTGCTGATGACGGGGTGCGGCCTGGCTCTGGTGGCGCATGACTCGGATTTTCGGTTCGGCGACGCGTGGGTGGTTGCCGCGATCGGGATCGTGGTGGCTATCTCGGTGGTCGGCGGTGGCTTCAGCGGGCGTCCCGCCACGCGGTTGCTCGACGCCGCCGACGCTGCGCCCGCCGGGCCACTGCCGGAGCACTTGGCCGCGCTGGTTCGCGATCCGGTGCTGGTGGCTAGTGCGCGGATTACGGCGATCGCTGCGGTTTGGGCGATCTGGCTGATGTCGGTGCGGCCGCATGCGGCGGGGACGCTGGTGTCGTTGGGTGGGGTGGGGGTGGTGAGTTTGGTTGTTGTCGGTGGGGTGGTTGGTCGGGGGGCGGTGAGTGCGGGGAGTGATCTTTGAGTGGAGGTTAAGAGATCAAAGATCATAAGATCAAAGGCCTGTGAAGGGCCGGCGCCTTCAGCGGGAGCCTCGGTTCCCTCGGGGAACATGCGCGAGTCCATCGGGCGGTGCTGTTAGGCGGGGCGGCGGCGGTTGGTGAGGTGGCTGCGGTTGTTCCCCCCGCTTCTCGCCGGACTGGTCGATGAGGCGGCGGGCGGTGGGGCGGACGGCGTAGCCGATGTGGCGACTAGCATCTCTTCGTTCTCGGCCCACCACAGGGTCGTCATTGGGACGAAGCCTGGGTGTGCGGCGGTCAGCGGCCCACGCGGAGGCCGGTCTCGCCGTCGAACAGGTGGATCTCGCGGGGGTCTGGCGTCACGCCTATCTGTGCGCCTGGGCGCGGGGCTTCGTCCATCTCGCAGCGGACGATCAGGGTGCGGCGGGCGCGGCCTACGCCCATCTCGCAGTGGGCGTAGGCGGTGTGGCCAAGGCGTTCCACGACGGCGACTGTGGCGTAGATGCCGGTGCCGGGGGCGGTGATGATTGCGTGTTCCGGGCGGAAGCCGACCAGGACGGAGGCGGAGGTGAGGGGTCTGGCCACCTCGGCTGGGAGTTCGTAGACGTCGGCCTCGCCGATCAGGGCCCAGCCGTGCTTGTAGGTGCCGGGGACCAGGTTCATGGCCGGGGAGCCGACGAAGCCGGCCACGAACTCGTTCGCGGGCCGGTCGTACAGCTCCCGGGGGGTGTCCACCTGCTGGAGGACGCCGCGGTTCATGATGGCGATGCGGTCGCCCATCGCCATCGCCTCGACCTGGTCGTGCGTCACGTAGAGGGTGGTGGTGCCGGTCTTGCGCTGCATCTCCGCGATGCGGGAGCGGGCCGCGGCGCGGAGCTTGGCGTCCAGGGCGCCCAGCGGCTCGTCCATCAGGAATACCCGGGGCTCGCGGACTATGGCGCGGCCGATTGCCACGCGCTGCTGCTCGCCGCCGGACAGGGTGCGTGGGAGGCGGCCCAGGCGGTCGGACAGCCCCAGCTCGCTGGCCACCCGGCGGACCCGGCGGGAGACCGCCGAGGCCGGTGCGCCGGACAGCTCCATGCGGAAGCCCAGGTTGCGGGCCACGGTCATGTGCGGGAACAGCGCGTAGTTCTGGAACACCATCGCCAGGTCGCGGTCGCCGGGGGGCAGGCCGTCCACATCCTCGCCGTCGACGAGGATCTGGCCGCCCTGCAGGCGCTCCAGGCCGGCGAGCATGCGCAGCGCCGTGGTCTTGCCGCAGCCGGAGGGGCCGAGCAGCACCAGGAACTCGCCGTCCGCCACGGACAGCGTGAGGTTGTCAACCGCCTTGCGTTTGTTGTCGGGATAGCTACAACTGGCCTTGATGAAATCGACTGTCGCCACGCCGCCCCACCGCACTTCACAGCCCTGGTCGACGGCCTCGATCCGCCCCGCGCCGCCGGTGTGGTGCGCGACGTTACGCCGAGTGAGCGGGCATCGCAATACCCTTCGGGAATGTCGGCGCCGGGCCACGCCGGACATGGGAGGCGGTGCGGCATTTGCGGGGCGGAAAATGCAGGATTCTCATCTTCGCCTCGGCAAGATCCGCAAGATCGGCAAGGCTGCTATGGCTTTGCGGCACCCACGGCCCACATTGCAAAGAATTGCGAACCGCCGCCGTAAGCGTGCCCGAGCGCCAGCCGGGAGCCGTCGGCGGCGGCAGCCACCTGATGCTCCCCGGCCTGGCCGCGGACCTGCTGCGCGGCCTCGGCGAACCGGATCATGCCCGAGGCCCCGATCGGATTCGACGACAGCACCCCGCCGGAGGGGTTCCACGGGATGTCGCCGTCGAAAGCGGTGGCGCCGGACTCCGTCAGCTTCCAGCCGGCGCCCTTGTCGGCGAATCCCAAGTTCTCCAGCCACATCGGCTCGTACCACGAGAACGGGACATACACCTCGGCGGCGGCGAACTGCCGGCGCGGCTCGGTGACGCCGGCCTGCCGGTAGACGTCGGCCGCGCAGTCCCGCCCGGCCCGGGGGTCGACGCTGTCGCGCCCGGCCATGCCCATCGGCTCCGAGCGCATCGCGGCACCGTGCACCCACGCCGGCCGGCCGCCGGTGGCGGCGGCCGAGGCCGCGGCGGCCCGCTCGGAGCCGAGCACCATCGCCACCGCGCCGTCGGAGGAGGGACAGGTCTCCAGATAGCGGATCGGGTCCCACAGCATCATGGATTTCTCCACCAACTCAAGATCGATACCGGGGATCTTCAAATGCGCATAGGGATTGCGCAGAGCATTGATTCTGTCCTTGACCGCGACCATCATCCCGATGTTCGCCGGTGCGCCGGAACGCCGGATATAGGCGCGGATATACGGCGCGAAATAGCCGCCGGCGCCGACCACGAGCGAGGCCGAGAACGGCGAGTGCGTGGACAGCGCCCAGGTGGCGTTCGACTCCGACTGCTTCTCGAAGGCCACGGCCAGCACCCGGTCGTGGCGCCCGGCCTGCACCTGCGAGGCGGCGACCAGCGCGGTCGAGCCGCCGACGGAGCCGGCGGTGTGCACGCGCATCATCGGCTTGCCGGCGGCGCCGAGGGCGTCGGCGAGGTAGAGCTCGGGCGTCGCGACGCCCTCGAACATGTCGGGGGCCTTGCCGACCACCACCGAATCGATGTCGGCGAAGGTCAGGCCGGCGTCGGCGAGCGCGCGCAGCGCCGCCTCACGGACCAGGCCGGCCAGGGAGACGTCGGTACGCTTGGCGCGGTACTCGGTCTGGCCGACGCCGATCACGGCACAGGGGTTGCCCATGGGTGTCAGTCCTCTCCGGCTTCGGCGGTTCGCACAGCATCGGCGGGTCCGGCGGGCTCGGCAGGTCCGGCGGGCTCGGCGGCTTCCAGCACGCACACCAGGTTGTGCTGCAAGCACGGCCCGGCAGCGGCGTGGGCGACGACCCGCCGCGCGCTGCCGTCGTGGATCCGCGCGGCCGCCTCGCCGATCCGGATCAGGCCGGTCGCCATGATCGGATCCGCTTTGCGCGGACCGCCGCTCGCGTTCACCACCGCCTGCTCGGCCAGTCCGAGCTCTCGCCGCAGCAGCGGCTCCTCGTGCTCGAACCGCGTGTGCAGCTCGGCGAAGTCGACCGGTCCGGCGCCGACGGCGGCGTGCTGCGCCGCTTGCCGAGCTGACGCGCTGCCGGTCAGGTCGCGAGACCCGAGGCTGTGCGCCTCAATGCGGTGGTCGATGCCGGTGATCCAGGCAGGTCGCGCGCACAACCGGCGCGCCACGTCGCCAGCCGCCAGCAGCACCGCGGCGGCGCCGTCGGTCGGCGGGGGCGGCGTGGGATCCGGATCGACGTCGAAGCCCGCGTCCTTCAGCGCGCGCGCCTGCAACCCGGCCATCCCGACATCGCCGGGCATCAGCGGCGCGACGTAGTAGGGGTCGTACGACAAGGAGCTGATGCCGCCGTAGTCGCCGACCGTTCCCTTCCCGAAGCCGTAGACCAGCGCGGTGTCGATGTCGCCGTGCTGCATCCGCACCCACGCCTCATACAGCGCCCAGGCCGCGTCCTGCTCGACGTGGCTCTCGGCGATCGGCGGCCAGGCGCCGATGGTGTCGAGCGCGGCGACGAAGGAGAACGGGGTCCCGACTAGGTAGTCATTGGAGCCGGAGCAGGTGAAGCCGATCTCCGAACGCTGCAGACCGGTGGCCGCCAGGACCCGGTTGACCAGGGGCATCACCAGATCGGCCTCGGTCCAGCCGAGGTCGGTGAAGCTGTGCTCGCTCTGCGCGAAGGCGACGACGGCGATGTCCCGCATCAGACGTACTCCTCAAACCGCTCGAAGGGGACGTCCGGCTCACCGGTCGGCGCGAACCACCGCAGGTTCTTGACGGAGCGGGTGCGCTCGGCTTCGGGGACCCAGACTCCCTTCACCCGCATCCCCATCCGGACGTCCTGCCATGGGACGTCGGACACGAGCGCGAGCATCGCGATGTCGGCGCCGTCGAGCAGCACGTAGCCGGAGATGAACGGCACCTCGGGGGCGCCGGCAGCCGGGACGTTGTTGACCGCGAACGTGGTCAGAACGCCGGTGTCCGGGAGGTCCACCCACTCGGTGGCCGGGAGCCCGTCGGCCGGGCAGGCGCCGCGCGGCGGGACGTAGACCTTTCCGCAGGTGGTGCAGCGGGTACCGCGGATCTGCCCGCGCGCCATGCCGTCGATGAAGTGGTTCCAGATGTTCCCGGGGCGCAGGCGGTATTCCAGGCGGCTGGGGATGGTGACCAGGGAGACGGGTTCGAGTTCTGATTCGTTTTCCAGCGCTGGGACCTCCCCCGGACCTTCACCAGGCACAAAGCAGGCGATGTCCTTGATGGAGCCGGTGCGCTCGGCACGCCACGTCGGGTGCACCCGCATCCCGGTCGTCATCGCCGCCTTCGACCCGGCGTCAACAGCGTGCAGCAGGGCGGTGTCGGCGCCGTCGGGACGGATGAGCGCCCAGGCGAAGGGCCGGTCCAGCCGGTGATCGGGGCGGGGGTCGGCGACCCAGGTCCAGGTGGTCACGGTGCCGGCCGGGCCGACCTCGGTCCAGTCGTCGTCGGCGGCGCCCAGGGCGGCGGCAGTCCGGGGGTCGTACTCGGTCGGGGGGACGAGGACCTTGCCGTCCGGCGTGCGGACGCCGAGGAGGCGGCCGGCGCGCAGGCCGGTGAGGAAACGGCCGATCACCGGGCCGGTGGAGCGGGTGTAGCCGCCGGGGAATTCGAGGACGTGGAGCGCGCGGTCGTCTGAAGTCTGCGTCATCGCCGGTGAAGTCTGGGTTATGGACGGTGAAGTCTGCGTCATCGCGGGCGGCCTCAGATCGCGGTCTCGTGGCCGGCCCAGTACGGGTCGCGGAGGCGTCGTTTGAACAGCTTGCCGTTGGGCTCGCGCGGCAGCTGATCGGTGAAGTCGACGGACTTGGGCCACTTCAGGCGGGCCAGGCGGCCGTCGAGAGAGTTGATGATCTCCTCGGCGAGCTCGTCGGAGGCGGTGTAGCCGTCGTTGAGCTCGACCACGGCCTTGATCTGCTCGCCCCAGTCCTCGTCCGGGATGCCGAACACCGCGACGTCGCCCACCGACGGATGCCGCAGCAGCTCGCCCTCGATCTCGGCCGGGTAGATGTTGACGCCGCCGGAAATGATCATGTCGATCTTGCGGTCGCAGAGGTAGAGGAAGCCGTCCTCGTCGAAGTAGCCGATGTCACCGACGGTGAAGTAGCCGGAGCGACGGTTGGCCTCGGTCTTCTCCTTGTCGCCCTTGTACTCGAAGTCGCCGACGGCCATCTTCATGTAGACGGTGCCGGGAGTGCCGGTCGGCACCTCGTTGCCGTCGTCGTCGAAGGCCTTGACCTCGGCGATCGGCCACGCCTTGCCGACGGTGCCGGGGTGCGCCAGCCAGTCCTCGGGGGTCGCGATGGTGCCGCCGCCCTCGGTCGCGGCGTAGTACTCGTAGATGACCGGCCCCCACCAGTCGAGCATCGCGCGCTTGATGTGCTGCGGGCAGGGGGCGGCGGCGTGGATGGCGACCTTCATCGAGGAGACGTCGTAGCGCTTTTTGACCTCGTCGGGGAGGTTCAGCATGCGGTGGAACTGGGTCGGGACCATGTGGGTGTGGGTGGCTTTGGTGCGCTGGATCATCTCCAGCGTGCCTTCCGGGGTCCACTTGTCCATCAGCGCCAGGGTGTGGCCCATCTGCAGCGCGTTGCCGCCGAACTGGGTGACGGCGGTGTGGTAGTTGGGCGAGGTGACGAGGTGGACGCCGCCGTTGCCGGGGGTGATGCCGAAGAAGCCGGGGAGGATGGTGCCGAGCTCGGCCATGGTGTCAGGGTCCTGGCCGGAGAGGGCGCGGCGGACGCCTTTCGGCTTGCCGGTGGTGCCGGAGGTGTAGTGCATGGCGGTGCCGAAGGTGCGGTCTTCGGGGAGTGTGGTGGGCTGGCCGGCGCGGAGGGCGGAGAGGGGAGTGAAGCCGGGGATGTCGCCGCCGACGCTGATCAAGGCTTCGGGGGGTGGGGACTTGCCTTCTTTGTTCAGCTCGGCGACGGCGGCGAGGCCGATGTCGGCGAAGCGGGTGTGGCAGAAGAAGGCTTTGGCCTCGGCGTCGTCAATGATGTAGGCGACCTCGGGGCCGGTGAGGTGGAAGTTGATCGGGGTGTAGTACCAGCCGGCTTGGAGGGCGGCGGCGTAGATCTCGACCATTTCGACGTGGTTGGGGAGCAGGAGGGTCAGGCCGTCGCCGTTGCGCATGCCGAGGGTGGTGCGGAGGGCGTGGACGGTTTGGTTGGCGGCGGCGAGGACGTCGGCGGCGCGGTGTTGGGCGCCGGATTGCTCGATGACGGCGATCCAGTCGGGGTTTTGTTGGGCGAGTTTCCAGAAACCGAGCCCTGGCATGCGTGGCTCCTGCCGTCTTCATCTGATGCATCTGATGGGTCGTCAGTGGTCCGTGGTCAGTAGTGGAGTAGAGCATGGGTGTTGAGAGGGTGCAAGGGATGTGGGGGTGGGAAGTAGAACGGGTTCTTGTTTTGGGTCGCAAGATCAAAGTCAAAGGCGACAGTCAAAGGCGCCTCCGGCGGCGCCTCGCTCTGGGAAAGGGGCCGGCCGCGGACATTGGCGGCGCGCCTCGCTGCTGTGGTCCGGCGACGGGAAGACCGGAGGCCACGGTTGGGGAAGGTCAAAAGCGGGCGATGGGCTGGGAGGCTCGTTCAGTCAGGCTGGCCGCTGGCGGTTCGGTGAGAGGGCGGGCGGCGGTTCGGCGGTGGGCTGGGGCGCGCTGGCCGCTGGCGATTGGGCGTGAGGTTGGCGGCCGTTGGCGAGGGGGCTGAGTCAGGCTGGCCGCTGGCGGTCGGGTGGGAGGTGGCGGCCGTTGGCGGCGAGGCCGGGTCGCGTCGGCCGCTGGCGGTTCGACGGGGCAGCTCGCTGAGGGGCGACACCGGGGCCTCTAGAGCGCGGAAAGAGACCCCGGTGTCCCGGTCGCGTCTGCCCTCGGCGTGACCGGTTGGGGCGCCGGGGGCGGGAGGCCCACCGGTGCCAGTTGGCAGAGTACGGTGTGACAGGCGGTGACCGCACGGTTATCGGCGGATGTGGATGGTTTTTCGGTAGGGACCCTTACCGGTGTTCGCAGGGGCGAACACAGGGTTCTAATAGTCAGCTCTCTGTGATGCTGTTCAGGCGTTCCACTGCTGCGGCGTATTCGGTGATGAGCTGGTAGACCACCTCGCGGACGGGGCGGACGTCGTTCATGGCGCCGACTATCTGGCCGACGGGCATGCCCATGAGTTCGGTGCGGCCGGCGCGGGCGATGCGGCGGTGGGCTTCGGAGACGAGCATGTACTGCAGGGGCATGGGGAGGGGGCCTGGGGAGTCGGAGCCGTCCCAGGCGTCGGTCCAGTCGGTGCGCAGCTGGCGGGCTGGTTTGCCGGTCAGGGCGCGGGAGCGGACGGTGTCGCGGGAGGAGGCGGCCAGCAGTTTGGGGACGACGCGGGGGTCGGTGTCGGCCTCGGCGACTGTGAGCCAGATGGAGCCGGTCCAGGCGCCCTGGGCGCCGAGGGCCATGGCGGCGGCCATCTGGCGGCCGTTGCCGATGCCGCCGGCGGCGAGGACCGGGGTGTCGCCGACCGCGTCCACCACCTCGGGGATCAGGACCATGGTGGAGATCTCGCCGGTGTGGCCGCCGGCCTCGGTGCCCTGGGCGACGATGATGTCGACGCCTGATTCGACCTGCTTGCGGGCGTGGTGCGCGGAGGAGGCCAGGCCGGCGGTGCGGACGTCGTTGCGGTGCGCCAGGTCGACGATGTCCGCCGGGAGCGGGCCCAGTGCGCTGGCCAGCAGGGCGATCGGGTGGTCCAGTGCCACTTCGACCTGGGGGCGGGCCGTGGCGTCGGTCCAGCCGAGCAGTTGGTGGCTCTGGTCGGCGTCGGCCGGCAGGGCGGGGACCTCGTACTTGTCCAGGATCTCCTCGACGAAGTCGCGGTGCCGGGAGGGGATGTAGGACTTGAGGGTCTCCTCCATGGAGGTCCGTGCGGAGTCCTTCGCGGAGACCTCGGTGACGGAGGAGGAGACGGAGGCCGGCATGACGACGTCGACGCCGTAGGGCTTGCCGTCCACGTGCTCGTCGATCCAGCGGAGCTCGGTCTCGAGTTCTTCGGGGGTGAAGTAGACAGCGCCGAGGACGCCGAGGCCGCCCGCTTTGGAGACCGCGGCGACGACGTCGCGGCAGTGGCTGAACGCGAAGAGCGGGAACTCCAGGCCGAGCGCTGTGGACAGGGGGGTTCGCATGGGGTGGAAGATAGGCTCGGCGGCGTCAAACTGCAACAGGTTCTAGTGGTTTGCGGCGCCGCTGTCCGGACGAGCGGCTAGGCTCGCGGGGTGATTTCAGGGGGCCAGCACTAAGGACGACCCGTGAGAAAGACCGCCGCCCTCCTGCCGGCCGTGGCTCTGAGCCTGGCTGCCTGTACCAGTGGCAACCCTCTGGCCCCGGGCCCGAAGAAGGACCACGTCACGGTGGGGAGCGCCAACTTCCCTGAGAGCCTGCTCTTGGCCGACCTCTACGCCTCGGCGCTGAAGGCCAAGGGCGTGAAGGTGAGCACGAAGTTCAACGCCGGCAGCCGGGAAGCGCTGTATCAGCAGGTGCAGTCGGGCTCGATCTCCGTGCTGCCGGAGTACAACGGCGCGCTGCTCGGCTATCTCGACGCCAAGTCGCGTGCCACGACGACCACCGAGATCAACACCGAGCTGCAGGCCAAGCTGCCGCCGGCGGTGGGCATCCTCGACTCCTCCCCCGCGGAAGACAAGAACGTTCTGGTCATCAGGGGTGATACCGCCGCGAAGAACCATCTGGAGTCGATCGGCGACCTGACGCCGTACGCGTCCGCCATGACGATCGGCGGTCCGCCGGAGTTCAAGGCCCGTTACCAGGGCCTTCCGGGGTTGAAGGAGAAGTACGGTCTGACGTTCAAGAACTTCGCCTCCCTGGACACCGCCGGGCCGATCACCGTCAAGGCCCTGGTGGACGGCTCGGTGCAGGTGGCGACCCTGTTCGCGACCGACCCGAGCCTGGTCTCGCACGGTTTCACCGCGCTCGCCGACCCCGAGCAGGTGTTCAGCGCGCAGAACGTGACGCCGTTGATCCACAAGGGCAGCATGACGCCGGTCGCGGTACAGACCCTGAACGCCGTGTCGGCCAAGCTGACCACGGCCGGCCTGGTCACGATGATGGCCGAGGTCCAGAACGAGAAGAAGGACATCGACGTGGTGGCCGACGACTGGCTGAAGTCGGTCGGGCTGCGCTGAGCCGTCGCCAAGCCGCGGTCGAACCGCCGTTGAGCCGTCGCCGAATCGCCGCTGATGGTCGAAAAGCCCAAGGACCGAGACACCGTTTATTCACTTTCTGATACGCCATGAGACAGCAGTCGACCGCATCGCGGACGGCTCCGACATCCCCAAGCCTGCCGTGCCAGCATCGGCGCATGTCCGCTCCGCTGCTCGCCTGGTCCGACCGTCCGGTCGATCTGCTGCGTGTGGCGTCCTGCATGTGTCCGGGGAGCTTCTCCGCCCTGACCACACATCCCGGACCCCGGAGCCCTCATGTCTGTCGCCACCTCGGCTGAGCTCGATTTCGACCTCGCCGCGCCGTTCCTGTACGACCTCGTCCAGCCCGACCGCCCGCTGTGGTCCCCGACCCAGCTCAGGGACCTGACCCGGGCCCTGGCCCTGGAACATGCCGGGCAGCTGCGCCCGCTGCTCCGCTACACCGAGCCGCAGCGCTGGTGGACCCGCCTGGCCCTGACCCGCGGCGTCGAGGTCTGGCTGCTGAGCTGGCTGCCCGGCCAGGGCACCAAGCCGCACGACCACGGCGGCGCGGCCGGCTCGTTCACCGTGCTGACCGGCGAGGTCGTCGAAGAGCACCGCTACCCCGGCGCACCCGTCGGCACGCGGAGTCTGCGGGTCGGCGAGGGCCTGGGCTTCGGCGGCGACCGGGCGCACATCGTCCGCAACGGGAGCCCGCGGCCGGCCGCGACCGTGCACGCCTATTCCCCGCCCCTGCTTCCGACCAGGGAGTACGCCAGTCTGGAGGAAGTGGTTTGAGCTCTGTGGACGCCTTCCTGGAGCAGGCCCGCGCCGAGCTGGAGCGGGTCACTCCGCAGGAAGCCGACCGGCTGCGGCGTGTCGGCGCGCTGCTGGTCGACATCCGGCCGCACGCGAACCGCGCCGCCGAGGGCGAGATACCCGGCGCCGTGCCGGTCGAGCGCATCCACCTGGAGTGGCGCCTCGCCCCGGACAGTGAATGGCGGCTGCCCGGCGTCACCGCCGACAGCGTGGTCGTCGTCTTCTGCAACGAGAGCTACGCCTCCAGCCTCGCCGCTCGCGATCTGCGCCGCCTCGGGCTGGCCCGCGCCACCGACCTGATCGGCGGGTTCCGGGCCTGGGCCGCCGCCGGGCTGCCTACCGAGCCCGGCGGGCAGCCGGCTGTTCCATAGCCGAGAAGCAGATCGCCCGCAGCGGTCCGGTCACGAAACGGCCTCTGATCCCGTCCGCTGAAACATGACTGTGTCAACGGCGGTTGGTAGGTTGCGACGTGTCCGAATGTCTGGAGGGAACTTCATAAAGGTTTGCACGGCTGGTTCCAAAACCCGGGTCGTCGGCGCCGCCTTGGCGGTCGCGGTGGCCGTCACCGGCGCGCTCAGCGCCTGCTCGAGCCACAAGAGCGGGTCGAAGGTCGTCGTCGGCTCGGCGGCGTTCCCGGAGAACGCGCTGCTGATGGAGATCTACGCGCAGGCCCTGGAGTCCAAGGGCATCTCGGTGGAGCGCAAACCGAACATCGGCCAGCGCGACGTGATCTACCAGCAGCTGAAGGCCGACTCGCTCACCGTGGTCCCGGAGTACAACGGCGCGCTGCTCACGTACCTGGACAAGACCGCGACGGCGACCACCACTGACACCGTGGACCGAGCGGTCACCGGCAAGCTTCCGGCGAACCTGCGGATCCTGCAGCCGGCCGCCGCACAGGACAACGACTCGCTCGTGGTGACCTCGACGCTGGCCGCGAAGGACAACCTGAAGCAGATCTCGGACCTCGCTCCCTACGCCAAGGACCTGGTCCTCGGCTCGGCCCCGGAGTTCAAGACCCGGCAGCAGGGCGTGCTGGGCCTGAAGAGCGTCTACAACCTGGAGTTCAAGGACTTCACGGCGCCGGACTACTCCGGCCCGCAGACCGTCTCGGCGCTGCAGCACGGCGACGCCGACGTGGTGGACCTCCACAGCACCGACCCGTCGATCAAGACCAACGGCTTCGTCGTGCTGAAGGACGACCAGCACCTGTTCGGCGTGCGGAACGTGGTGCCGCTGGTGTCGAAGAAGAACCTGCCCGCGGCCGGCGTGGACGCGCTGAACGCGGTGTCCGCCAAGCTGGACACGACCACACTCACCGGGCTGGTGGAGCAGGTCAAGACCGAGAAGAAGGACCCGGCGGACGTGGCCAAGTCCTGGCTGACGTCCGTCGGGCTGGGCAAGTAGCGCCTTACGGAAGTTTGTCCTTGTGTCCCGACTTCGAAATCAGGGCCATGAGCTCCCCGACCGCCGCCGACGGCAGGTTCTTCGCCAGATCCGCGACGCCGACCACGCCGACCAGCTTGCCCCCGGAGACCACCGGCAGCCGCCGCACGCGCTGCCGGCCCATGGTCTCCACCACGCTGGTGACCGAGGCGTCGGCGTCGACCGCGTGCACGCCGCCGCGCATCAGCTCCCCGGCCTGCCGGACGGTCGGGTCGTCGTTCGAGGCCAGCGCCTCGGTCACCAGGTCGCGGTCGGTGAGCATGCCGAGCAGGCGGCCGCCGTCGTCGACCACCGGCACGCAGCCCACGTCCTCGTCGCGCATCACCCGGGCGACGTGCACCAGGTTGGCGGATTCCAGCACCGACTTGGGCGCCTCGGTCATCACATCGCGGACCGTGACCATGCATCCTCCTGCGCCGACGGACTGAGCGTTCGGACTGAGCTTTCGGACTGAGCGTTCGGACCCAGCCTGACGGCGGCAGGATCGGCATGCTTTGTCAGGATCTGCCAGACGGGTTACCCGCAGCTCCCCCATATCCACCGACGGTCACTCCCTCGAAAGGGTTATCCTCCCTTGCTAGGAGCGACGGATACCCTGACGGGGCCGCGCGCGACGAGGGGGGAGCCACACCATGACCGAGGCCGTCACGACGGCCGCGGGCGGGCCGTCGACAGGCCCGGCCCCCAAGGTGACGCTGCCTCGGGAGTTCTGGCGGGTGCTGCGCGTGTGGCCGGACTGGCTGTTCGGGATGTTCTTCTCGATGGGTCTGGGCCTGGCCACCGGTGCCTTCCTCTATTGGGACCCGTTCGGAGGGCGGGTCCGGGATCCGCTGACGCTGATCGTCACCACCGTGCTGACCGCCGTCGCCGACGCCTCGCTCACCAACCAGCTGGCCGCCGAGCCGGAGTGGGCGGTCCGGGTGCTGTCCGCCGGCGGCGACCCGGCCCGGATGCTGCGGGTCCGCAACCAGGTGCTCTACGTCTTCGAGGTCGGATACGCCTTCGGCGTGGCGGGCCTGGTGATCCTGCTGACCAAGGACCACCACTGGGTCAAGCACAACTGGCCGATCATCGCCGAGCTGCCGCTGGCCCCGATCGCCGCCGGGAACCTGGCCTCGGTGCTGTTCCCGTGCCCGTTCATGCGGCTGCGCCACCGGCTCCAGGCGACCGCCACCTGGCCGCGCTGGGGCGCCTACATCGGCATCCCCTTCGCCCTGACCAGCCTCGGCACCCTGTGCGTGATGGCGTTCCCGGCCTGGATCGAGCAGCGCGTCGAGCACTCGGCCGACCGGATGCACCACCGGCCGGGCTGGCTCACCGGCGACAACATCCACTTCGCGACCTGGCTCATCGCGGTGCCGGTACTGAACCTGCTGATCTGGGCCGCGGCCCTGAAGACCGCGAACGCCCTGGCGCACCTGCGCCGGCGCCGCCTGGTCGACCTGATGCGCAAGCACACGGAGCTGGCGCAGAGTATGGAGAACCTGTCGCTGTGGGGAGCGGTGAAGGCTTTGCCGGAGAACCTGAAGGAGATCCCGGGCGAGGTCCGGGACGCCGCGGTCGCGGAGATCGCGCAGGTGCGCGAGTTCGGCGGCCATCTGGACCGCGGCCTGGAACGCGCGCTGGCCCGGCAGGCGGCCCGGATCCGGGCCAAGCGGGCTGGTGAGCCTGCCGAGCCCACCGGGCTCTCCGGGCTCGCCGGCGGGCTCCCCACCGACCTGACCCCCGAGCCCGGCACCGGAGCGGCATGACCGGCAACAGCAGGCGGTGGGTGCCCACCGCGATCGTCGTGCTCGCGGTGGCGGCGCTGGGGGTGGCCGCCCGGCGCGCCGGCGGACTGGACGCCGGGGCCGCCGACGGGCTCGCCAAGGATCTGCGGCCGGTGGGCGCGCTGCTGGCGGTCCTGGTTCTCGTCATCGCGGCCGTGAGCTTCGCCAAGCACCGCGACGACGGCTTCGGCGCCCTGCACCGGGCCGGCACCGCGACCGCGCTGCTGCTGGTGGCCGCGGCCGTCCTGACGCCGATCGGCCTGCTGACGCTCGGCCGGCAGAGCCCGTCGAAGCCGGCGCGGCCGGCGCACATCGAAGACGACTCCACGACCACGCCCACCAGGACCATGCCGCCGGGAGTATTCCGGAACGGCATTCAGGGCAAGGACTCCGGCGTCGCGGACTTCGTCGTGAACGTTGTGATGTACCTGATCGCGGCAGCCGCGCTCGCGCTGCTCGGCTACGGGCTCTACCGGCTGCTGCGGCGCCGCTGGTTCACCCGGCTGCGTCTGCCGGTCCTGGAGTTCGGGGAACTGCCGGACGCCGACCTGGAGCAGCTGGCCGAGGCGGTCGCGGCCGGCAGCGAGGCGCTGGCGTACCAGGGCGAAGCGCGGGAAGCGGTGATCGCCTGCTACGCCGCGATGGAGGAAGTGCTCGGCGCCGCCGGCAGCGGCCGGCGCGAGGCCGACACGCCCGAGGACTTCCTGCAACGGGTCACCGGGACCCGCCTGATCCCCGCCGAGCCGGCCCGCCGCCTGACCGAGCTGTTCCGGGAGGCGCGGTTCTCCCGGCACCCGATCGCCGAAGCCCAGCGCGGCGAGGCGCGCGACGCGCTCGCCGCGATCGCCGAGCACCTGCGCGCCCGCACGGCCGAGGCCCAGGCGCGCGTCGACGCGGACGTCAAGATCCCGGCGCGCTACGAGGTCTCCTGGGAGGGCGAGTTCGAGAGCGCCCG
>JABFWL010000042.1 GCA_013362315.1 Catenulispora sp.
CACGGTGCCGGCCGCCGGTGCCGCCGCGCAGCGACGGCGGCAGCTCGTCGCCGGAGCCGCCGTCGGCGGGCAGGATCGCGGTCTCGGTCGCCGGCCGCCGGACGAGGTTCTGCCCGACGGCACGCTCGGACAGCCGTGCCGGCTCCCGGAACCCGAACCGCTCGGGATCGGCACCCCGCCGCGGCGCCGGCTGACGCCCCGGTACCCGCAGGTCCGCGCCGGAGCGCCCGAGCACTTCGGGCTCGGTCCACGGCAGGGCGCCCGTCGGCTCGTCGAAGGAACCGGTGTCGGCGTCGGGGCGGCGGGCCACGGAGCGCGGATTCCCGGTTGGCTGGCTCGGGCCGGGCCCGGCTGCCGGAGCCTGGGGCGCGAGCCGGGCCGCCGGATTCGGCTGCCACGAAGGCTGTGACGAAGGCTGATACGGGGCCTGACCGCTCGCCGGCCGGGGCTGGAACGAAGGCTGTGCCGGAGGCTGGCCCTGCTGTGCCGGCTGGCCGTGCTGCGCGTGCCGGCCCTGCCGCCCGTTCGCCGGGCGCGGCTGGAACGACGGCTGTGCCGGTCCGGCATCCGGGCGCGGCTGGAACGAAGGATTCTGATTCGCGCCGCCCGGTCCGCCCGCCGGTCCGCCCCTCGGGTCCGGACCGGCCGCCGCCCGGTGCTCGGGCGCCGGGCTGTTCCCCCGCGCCGGATTCGGCTGCCAGGACGGCTGCCCGCCGGGTATCCGCGGCTGGAACGAAGGGTGCTGGTTCGCCCCGGCCGCGGGGATCCGCGGCTGGAACAGGGAACGCTGGTCCGGCGCCGGCTGCTGCTGCGGAACAGGCAGCGCCGAGCCGGGTTGTCGCGGGTGCGCTCCGGGTGCGGACTCCGGTCTCGGACCGGGCCGCCGTCCGCTGTCGAACTCCGCCACGCTGAACTCCTCGGTACTCGGGCCGGTGCGCGGGGGCGCCGGCACTGGTTCTGGGTCGTTTTCGCGGGGTCCGGTGCGGGTGTCGGGGCGGAGGAGGCCGGCCACAGCGTCCGGCAGGCGCACCGGTATCCGGGGTAAGTCAGGCTCCGGTGGCTGGCGCCGCGATGCGGACATTTCTGCCTCCCGATCCTCCGTCGGCTGTGTGGCGCAACCGTAGGGTGATCACAGACGCTATCACTCGGATGTTCCCCCGCGTGGCCTAATCGTGCTATCCGCCGGCCCCGTGCAGCGCGGCCTGCAACGCCGTGTTCGTCGCGGTCCCGTAGTTGCCGTCGCCGTCCGCCTGCGCGGTTCCAGGGTGGTTCTGCTGGAACGCGTGCACCGCTTGCCACGTCGCTCCGTCGAACTTCCCGTTCTGGTAGCCCCTGCTGAAGACCCAGCCGTAGCCGGCGGCCATCAGGTCCGATTGCAGCTTGCTGACAGCCGGTCCGGTATCGCCGTAATGCAGCGGCGTGAACGCCGGCGAGGGGCTCGACGACGGGGTCGTCGGGGTGGTCGGGGGCGTGGTCGGCGTGGTCGGCGGGGTGGACGGAGCGCTGCTGCTCGCCGGGGTCGTCGGGGCGCTGCTGGCCGGCCGCGGGGCCATCGCCGGGCTGGTGTGGTCGGTGCTGGCCGAGGTGGTCGGCTTCGGCGACGGCGACTTCGTGCTGTGCGTCGGGGTCGGTGTGGGGGTCGGCGACGGCGACGGGCTCGAAACGGTGCTGGCGGCCGCGGCTTGGCTGCTGGCCGCGCCCGGGACCGCGGCCTGCGCCGCCGGTGCCGGCCCGCTGCTGGTGGGACCCGCGGCCTGCGGGCTCGCGGCCTTCCCCGAGCCGCCCGAGAACGTCCCGACCACCGCCGCCCCGGCCGCGACCACGCCGATCAGCACCGCCGCCGCCGTCAGCGCGCGTTGCGAGCGCCCCCCGCCGCGGTGCCGCCCGTTGTCGCCCTCCTCGTGGAAGTGCCCGTATTCGCCCGGCGGCGCGTTGTAACCGTCGTCGGCCGGCACGGCCAGGATCGGCATCGTCGTGGTCAGGTCGCTCATCGGCCGCTGGGCCGGGATCGGCGCCCGGTTCTGCTCGCCGGCGAACTGCTCGGGGCGGATCGGCCGGGCGACGGCGCGCGGCGCGGGCATGGGTGTCGGAACCAGGCTGCTGGCGGGACCTGGGGCTGGTGCGATCACCGGGGCGTCGCCGTCGGGAGCCGGCCACCCGGGCTCCTGGCCCTTCTGCGGGTGGTGGATCTGCTCGTGCTGGATCTGCTCGTGCTGCACTTGATCGTGCTGGACCTGCTCGTGCTGGATCTGCTGGACCGGCGGGCCGGCCTGATAAAGCCGCGGACCCTGCGGACCCTGCTGACTCGGCCCGCCCTGGTGCCGCCCGTCCTCCTCGGCCTGCCGCACGAACGGCCGCACGACGTCCGGCGGCTGGTCGGGATACTCCGCCGAGCCCGCCGGAGCGGGCGGCCTGCCCGGTTGCTGGTCCATGGCCACGCCCCCAACATTCGGTCCGCAAGTGATCGCCATTGTCACCGCCCCACCCGCGGCGATGCAGAAGTTACCAGGAAATCCCCGCGGCCCACCGGCCCTCGGTGTGAGGCGCGGGCCACGCCGGGGTCCGGCACCCGGGCGGGAACACCGCCGCCTGAGTAGATTGGGGGCCGGTGACGAACCATGACATACCCGACAGCAAGGGACGCGGATGACGGAGACAGCGAGCACCGGCCGGGCCGAGCGCTTCCGCACCCGGATCCCGTCCGTGCTGGTCTGGTACTGCCGGATCGTCGCGCTGATGTCGATCCTGTCGGCGCTGTCGCCGCGTACCAACGAACGCATCGACCGGCTGCCGGACTACATCCTGTTCAGCCTCGGCTTCCTGCTGGGCGTGCCGTCCCTGGGCTTCGGCGTGCTGATGCTGATGCTGGCCGCGGCGGTACGCCGCCGCAAGCGGGTCGCCTGGTGGCTGCTGATGTTCCTCGGCGTGTTCGTCGGGCCGCTGGGCTGGCTCGCCGTCACCTACCTCTTCGCCGACCTCACCTGGTCCGACCTGCAGCCGCTGCCGCCGCTGATCGTGTCCTTCCTGATCCAGGCGCTGTTCGTCGCGCTGGTGGTCTGGGCCCGGCGGGAGTTCTACGCGGTCTTCGACGCCGCCAACGTCCGGCTGGCGCTGATCGTGCTGGGCCTGGCGGCGGCCCTGTCGACGCTGATCGGCGTCACGCTGGTGGCCTGGAACGACGCCAACCCGGACACCGACCTCGGCGACCAGGCGCTGTACACGCTCAAGGCGGGCATGGCCGGCACCGGCCTGTGGTGGTACAACACCGCCGTGGAGGTCCCGCACTGGGTGGACGTCGCCGTGAACTTCCTCGGCAGCGTGATGATCCTGGCGGTGGCCTGGGCGCTGTTCAAGCCCCGGCGCGGCAGCGTCCGGCACGAGCCGCAGGACGACGCCCGGCTGCGCGCGCTGCTGGAGAAGTTCGGCGACCATGACTCGCTGGGCTACTTCGCGCTGCGCCGCGACAAGAACGTCATGTGGTCCCCGACCGGCAAGGCGGCGATCGCCTACCGGCCGGTCAGCGGGGTGTCGCTGGCCGCCGGCGACCCTATCGGCGACCTGGAGGCCTGGCCCGGCGCCATCGAGGCCTGGCTCGCCGAGGCGCGGCAGCACGCCTGGGTGCCGGCCGTGATGGGCGCCTCCGAGGAGGGCGGCAAGGTCCTGTCCCGCTTCGGGCTGGACGCCATCGAACTCGGCGACGAGGCGGTGGTGGAGGTCGACGAGTTCACCCTCGAAGGCCGCGCCATGCGCGTGGTGCGCCAGGCCTACAACCGCGTCGAGCGCGCCGGCTACACCACCCGCATCCGCCGCCACAGCGAGATCTCCCGGGCCGAGATGGCCCAGCTGATGCGCCGCGCCGACGCCTGGCGCGACGGCGCCGTGGAGCGCGGCTTCTCGATGGCGCTGGGCCGCCTCGGCGACCCCTCGGACGGCGAGTGCGTGATGGTCGAGTGCCTGGACGCCGACGGGACCCTCAGGGCTCTGCTGTCCTTCGTGCCGTGGGGCGGGCGGGGCCTGTCGCTGGACCTGATGCGCCGCGAGCGGGGCACCGAGAACGGCCTCGTCGAGTTCATGGTCATCGACCTGATCAAGGCCGGACCCAAGTACGGCGTCGAGGTCGTCTCGCTGAACTTCGCGATGTTCCGCAGCATCTTCGAACGCGCGGGCCGGATCGGCGCCGGGCCGTTCCTGCGCTTGGCCCGCGTGCTGCTGTCGGTGTTCTCCCGCTGGTGGCAGCTGGAGTCGCTGTACCGGGCCAACATGAAGTACCGGCCGGTGTGGGAGCCGCGCTACCTGTGCTTCCCGAAGGCGCGCGATCTGGCGCGGATCGCGATCGCGGCGGGACGCGCGGAGGGCTTCCTGGCGTTGCCGGCGCCGCGGTTCCCGCGCCTGCGGCGGCGGCATGATCCGGTGGATCAATAGCGGACGAAAGGCGTATCCGAGCTCATACATCGGTCGGTATCCGTAGTCACTCCGTCACGCGACGATGAACACCATGCGGGCTCGGGTTCTCCTCCTCGCGGCGGCGGTGCTGGCCGCTTCGGCCGCGTGTTCGTCCGGTGGCGGCGCGGATGCCACGTCGCCGACGCCGCACCTGCCGGCCACCTCCTCGGCCACCTC
>JABFWL010000537.1 GCA_013362315.1 Catenulispora sp.
CGTCACCGCGCCCGGCGCCGCTTTGCCCGCGGTGCGTCCAGCCAGGCCGAGGAGGTGCCCGATCTCCAGCTCGCGGCCGGTGAACACGGCGGTGTCCGCGGGCAGCTGCCGCGGCACTACCGCCGGCCGCCCCGGGCCGGCGGGAGGCGGTGCGGCCACGCCGGCGTGCCCGGCGAGCCCCGCGGTGCGGCGGCTTCGGGTCCGGCGCTGGTTCTCCTCGGCCCGGTCCCGGGCGTCGACCAGCGCGCGCAGCTCGGCCGGGGTGGCGCCGAGGACGTCGAGCAGCGCGTCATACCGGTCGGTGGGCGGCAGCGTGCGGGCGGTGAAGTACTCCGCGATGGCCGCCAGCGACCACCCGGTGCGCGCCGCCAGCTCCCGATAGGTCAGAGCGCTGTCCCGCTGGGCGCGCGCGTGCCGGCGGCGCAGCGCCCGCAACAGTCCGGCCACGTCCTCCAGCGAGCTCGCTCGGGCCGCGGCCTCGGTCAGGGCACCGGATAGCTCAATGTGCTGATTCACGTCCGTTCCCATCGTTGCATTCTTCCCGGCGATCCGCGGACACGAACCTGAGCGTGATCGTGCCCTTACATACGTCGTCGGGCAGAACGGACCCGGAGCGGAATCGGTTCGTTTCTGCCGGAATTCGCCCGTGTCCGGAAAACCCCACGCCGCCCGCGGCCGGCGGTCACGATGAGTCGCACGACGCCTGCCGAAGACAGCCGCACCGGTGGAGTCCGCATCGGTGCAGTCCGCATCGACCGGGCCGTTCCGGCATCAGTCCCACCGGTGTCCCGTAGCCGTCGCCGTGCCGGCGTGTACCCACAGCGCCCGAGCCATCGGGTCCGTCGTCCGAATCCCCGGGCGGCGGGAGTGTGCACCACCGTCCAGAAGGAGTTCTCATGAAGACCATCGTCGTGCGCAAGGCCGGAGCCGTCCGCCTGACCTCGGCTGCCGCCTCCTGCTACTGCCCCTCCTGATCGACCCCGACCGTGCGGCGGGCGTCCGTCCCGCCGCACGGCACCTTCCGATACGCCCGTCCGACACGCCCTTCACGACAGGCCGACCAGGAAAGAGGTGTGAGGCATGACGACATCGTCCCCGGAGGCGTCGGCCCCGGATCTGGACCAGCCGTTGCGGCTGCACCCGTTGACCTACCTGGACGAGGGCGAGGAGGTCACCGTCGGCCGCGCCGACATCGACTCCTACGGCCTGTTCCCGCCCGACGGCGCCGCCCTGCTGCGCCGGCTGGAGACCGGGGAGTCGCCCAACGCCGCGGCCCGCTGGTACACCGAGCAGTACTCCGAGCAGGTCAACATGCTCGAGTTCATCGAGGTGCTGGAAGAGCTGGAACTCCTGGTCAAGGCGGGCGAGGACGTCGCGGTGCGGACCGGCCCGGTGCGCTGGCAGCGGCTCGGCCGCGCGGTCTACTCGCCGGTCGCCTGGGTCCTGTACGGGCTGCTGGTCGCCGCCGCGATCGCCGCCATGATCCGCACCCCGGTGCTTGTGCCGCACTACCAGAACCTGTTCTTCACCCACGGTTCGCTGGTCGCGCTGACCCTGGGCATCTTCCTCGGCCAGGCCCCCTGGATCCTGCTGCACGAGGTCGCGCACGCCCTCGCGGGCCGCCGCCTCGGCCTCAACTCCACGCTCGCCATCAGCCGGCGCTTCTACTACGTGGTGTTCGAGACCGCGCTGGACGGGCTGGTGACCGTGCCGCGCCGCAAGCGCTACCTGCCGATGCTGGCGGGGATGATCCTGGACGTCCTCGTGGTCAGCGCCCTGACTCTGGGCGCCTACGCCCTGCACGGGTCCGGCGGGACGCCCGGGCTGATCGGCCGGCTGATGCTGTCGATGGCCTTCACCGTGATCCTGCGGATCGCCTGGCAGTTCTACTTCTTCCTGCGCACCGACCTCTACTTCCTGGCGATCACCGTCCTGGGCTGCAACGACCTGCAGGCCACCGCCCGGCTGGTGCTGCGCAACCGCCTGATGCGGGTCCTGCGACGTCCGGACAAGATGGTCGACCCGAGCACCTTCCGCGACCGTGACCGGCAGGTGGCCAATTGGTACTCCTGGCTGATGATGGCCGGATACGTCGTGCTGACCGTCATCGTGCTCACCACGGCCATTCCCAGCGGCATCAAGGTGACCGAGATGGCCCTGCACAAGCTGGGCAGCCATCTCTCCCCGCTCAACGCGGCCGACGTGTTCACCTTCCTGGTCCTGAACTTCTTCGAGCCGGTGATCGCCGGATATCTGGCATACCGAGCCTGGCGCAGCCGCCGTCGCAGCCGCAGCCTCACCCCCAGCGCGTCCAGCGCCGCCGCCCCCACCGCATAAAGGGAGACCGGAGTCATGGAGCAGGCAACAGACATGGAGCAGGCAACCCTCCGCCACCACTGGCTTCACGGCGGCACGCACCAGGACCGGATGGCGGCTCTGCCGGGCCTGCCGCTGCCGCAGGCGCTGCTCGATCCGGTCGACGCGCACCGTCGGCTGCGCGGCCCCTACACGGCGGCGGGCACTATGGCCCGGGCGCTCACCCCCGGGGTGCTCGCCCGCGACAGCGACCTCGTACGCCGCTACGACATCGAATTGCTTTCCGTGGCACCCGAGCTCAGCGACTGCGTGCCCAACTCGCGGGAGACGCTGACCTCGATGGCGCTGCCCGCCGAACGCACCCGCTACTACGCCCGGCTGCGTACTAAGCGGATCGCCAACGGGCTGGTGGAGTTCTTCCGTTCGGCCTGGGCCGACGCGGCGCCGCGCAGCCTGGTGGTGTACAACGCCGAGCACGCGGACCAATCCGACCAGGAGTTCCTGGCCGCGCTGCTGCGCCGGACGGATCCGGGCCGGCTCACCGTCGTGGTGTGCACCGGCTCCGATGAGCAGCCGGGCGAGGCGCTGGCTTCGGCGCTGGCAGCGTACTGCGAGCCGCTCCTCCCGTCCGCCGCCGGCCCGGTGGCGCAGCTTGACGCGGGCGCGGGTGCGGGTGCGGATGCGGCAGATGCGGCCTGGGCCTACGTCCGCGCGGAGTGCCTTCCCGACGGCCCGGAGGGCGGCGTCCTGCGCAGTGCCTACGAAGCGCTGCCCGCGGCGGAGCGGACCGCGCTGCACGACCGGCGCGTCGCCGAACTCCGGGAGGCCGGCGAGTTCTCGCTGACTCTGGGGGCCGTCCTGTATCACCTGGAGCGCGGCACCGACCCGCACGGCCGGGCGGTACCCGCGTTGTGGGCGGCCTCCGATCACTGCGTGGTCAACGGCTTCTACGACGCGGTGATCGACCTGACCGAACGCGGCCACGCCCTGCTGGACGGCGCCACGGAGTTCCAGGAGTGGTGGCGGTTCGCCCCTCGGCGCGGGCTCGCGCTGTCCCTTCTCGGCCGGACCCGCGAGGCGGAGCGGATCTACGAGGAGGCCCGGATCCTGACCACCTTGCCGTCGGTGCAGATGGAGTGCGCCTACTCCATCGCCATGCTCTACACCCGGCACCACGAGCCGGCCCTGCGTGACGACCGCTTGGCGAAGGGCCTGCTCAACGGCGCCATCGCCATCGCCTCGCTGTTGCCGGAACACGTCGACCGGGCCTTCAAGAGCGCCTTCTACAAGAACGGCCGCGCACTGGTCGAAGTGCATCTCGGGGATCTGAACGAGGCGCTGAGACTGGTCACGGAGTGCATCGAAGACCTGGACCGACAGCTCACGCCCGACCAGCACCGCCTGCACCGCTCGGTGCTGAAGAACAACCGGGCCCGGGTCTACATCGGCCTCGGCCGCTTCGACGAAGCGCTCGCCGACTACGCCGTCGTCATCGAGCAGGATCCGAACCACGCCGAGCACTACCTGGAACGCGGCGACATTCTGCGCCGGCTCGGGCGGTACGACGAGGCGCTGACCGACTACACCAGGGCGCTGCGATTGTCGCCGCCCTTCCCGGAGATCTACTACAACCGGGCCGACCTGCGGCTCACCGACGGCGACGTGGACGGCGCGATGGCCGACTTCAGCTACGTTCTCGACCTGGAACCGGGGTTCCTCGACGCCTACATCAACCGAGCCGGACTCCACCTGGAACTCGGCGACCCGGACTCCGCGCTGCGAGACGCCCAGGCCGGTCTGCTGCTGGACCCGGACTGCGCCCACCTGCACGCCGTGGTCGGCCAGGTCCTGGCCGAACGCAAGGACTTCGCGGATGCCGAGGCCGCCTACGACCGGGCGCTGTCCGCCGATCCAACGCTGGTCAGCGCCTTGTCCGGCCGCGCCGCCGTCCGCTACGAGACCGGCCGGCCGCAAGCCGCGCTGGACGACCTCTCCCGCGCCGTGGAACTCGACCCCGAGGACCCAGCCCTGCGCTACAACCGGGCCTTCCTCCACCAGGAGACCGGCAACTGGGTCGAGGCCCTGGCCGATCTGGAACTCGCCGCCTCACTCGCCCCGGAGGACGAGGACATCGCCTCCTCCCTCACCGACTGCCGCCGTTCGGCAGCCATGGCGTGACGGCCAGCAGTCTGACCTCGCCGATGAAACGGCGAGGTCAGGGCGCGACGTTCTTATGGGCCTTCTAGGCCGTCTGTCGTTCAGGCCGTCAGCCGTTCAGGCCGTCAGCCGTTCAGGCCGTCAGTCGTTCAGGCCGTCAGTCGTTCGAGCCCAGCCGGGCCATCCAGATCTCCTCGCTGGGCCACTGGTGCGCCCAAGCTGCCGGGACGTCGCCGAAGTCCCGCTCCGGCCGTTCCGGCGCCTGGACCTCGACCAGGTTCTCGATGACGAAGCCGCAGGAACGCAGCAGTCTGATCATGTCGCCGTGCGGCAGGTGGAACTCGACGGCGTTCCCGTAGTCGAGATCCACCTGCCGCAGGCCGAACTGCGGACGCCGCAGCGCCGCCTCGACCTTTCCGCCGCCCTCCGTGCACAGCCCGATGAGCGGCGTACGGCGCAGGAAGACCAGCCGCCCGCCGGGCCGAAGCACCCGCGCGGCCTCGGGGATCCACCGATACGGATCGCACCACAGCGAGGCCCCGTACTCGCTGACGGCGAGGTCGAAGGAGTCATCGGGCAGCGGAAGCTGCTCGGCATCGGCGAGCAGGAGCGGAAACTCCAGGCCGAACTCCAGTTGCATCGCCCTGGCCGTGGCCAGTTGCTCCCGCGAGATGTCGACACCGACCGGACGGGCTCCGGCGCGGGCCAGCCACGCCGAGTCGAAGGCTGTACCGCAGCCGAGCTCGACCACGTCCAGTCCGGCCACCCCGTCGCCGAATCCGCGCACCTCCGCCTCGGGCGAGTTCCATAACCCCCAGGTGTACTCGACCCTGCTCCAGTTCTCCCGAGCCAGCGGACCGTGCCAGCCAGACGCCATCTCGTCCCAGAATCGCCGATTACGTTCCACATGATCGCCGGAAGGAGTCATGCCCGCCATCTGATCCCGCGCGCGCACCCTCGGGCAAGGGGTTTTCTCGACCCTCGACCAACACCGTCAGACCCGTCAGAGCCTGGGTGGTGGCCGCCTTATCGGCAGTTGAGGACGATCGCTCCGATGGAGCGGCGTTTCTCGAGTTCGTGGTGCGCCTGCGCGGCGCTGGGCCGACTTCCTCCGCCACATCGACAGCTACCACCGCCTCTACGCCGCGCTGTTGAGCAGGAAGGGCAGCCCTTGGTTCACCGACCGCATGTGCAACGCACTCGCCACCATGACCAGCGAGCACCTACCCGACCAGACACCGGATGATCTGCTCCCCAGCGTCATCTGCGCGATGTTCCTGCAGTCGATCATCTGGTGGCTCGAACACGAACGCCCCATTCCGCCCGAGCAGCTCGCCGAGCAGTCCTCCCAACTCGTCCGCGCCGTTCTCCGGGCGACCGCAGCCACATGATCGAGCACAGGCGGGTCGTGGCCAGGTCGTCCAGGTCCGGCGCGAAGGTGATCATTCAGCTCCCAGCTCAATGCATTCCCCCCGTGAGCGGAACCCGCTGGAATTGCGCCGAACCAGCGACAACGAGAGTGCGGGGCGGTACCCATGACAGGACAACCTTTGTACGCGATGGCCGATATCCACGGCCACCGCGCGGAGATGAACCAGGTGCTTCGAGACGAAGGGCTTGTGAACGCACGTGGGGACTGGTCCGGTGGCACGGCCCGCCTGTGGTTCCTCGGCGACTACGTCGACCGGGGGCCCGATGGGATCGGCGTGCTCGAGGACGTGCGGCGCCTGACCACGCAGGCCACCGCGGCCGGCGGGGAAGTCGGCACACTGCTGGGCAACCATGAATTACAACTCCTCGCGGCGCGGACCTTCGGGGCCCGGCCGGTGGCGGGCCTGGACTGGCCCGACGGCTGGTACGGCGGCTGGATGACGTTCGGCGGAAACGAGGACGATCTTCGGCGGCTGACCGACGAGCACGCGTCCTGGATCAGAGCCCTGCCCGGAGTCGCATTGGTGGACGACTTCCTCCTGCTGCACTCGGACACTCTGGACTACCTCGAATTCGGCCGGACCATCTCCACGATCAACGTGGAGCTCGCCCAGGCTCTGCGCGCCGAGGACCCCGAGTTCTGGCTGCAGACCTGCGGGCGGCTCAGCTCCCGTGGCGCCTTCCGGGACGCGGACCCCGCCCGCGCCGGCGACGCACCGGACAGGATGCTGCAAACTCTGGGCGGAACGGTGATTGTGCACGGACACACCCAGCTGAGCCAGTTCGGCGTCGAACCCGCAAGCGTCACCCATCCCCTGCGGTACGCCGCCGGACGCGTCCTGGACATCGACGGCGGAGTCTTCGAGGGCGGTCGGGTCCTCCTGGCGAGGCTCGCGTGACCAGCGACGACGCGATGCGCGTGCCAACCGACCGCCCGCCACTGCTGACCCGCGGATTCCGCCTGGAATACGCCACCCTCGGCTGGAACGTCGCGGGCATCGTCGTTCTCGCCGTCGCCGCGATCAGCGCACACTCGGTGGCGCTGGCCGGATTCGGTCTGGACTCCCTGATCGAGATCGGCGCCTCCACCGTGGTCATCTGGGAACTCTCGGGCACCGGCGAGGAGCGCCAACGCAGAGCCATGCGCTTGATCGGCGCATCGTTCATCGCGCTCGCCGGCTATCTGCTGATCCAATCCACCTGGGCGCTGGCCACCGGACACCACGCCCGGCACAGCCCGGCCGGGATCGTGTGGACCGCGATAACCGCGCTGGTGATGTTCGCCCTGGCCTTCGGCAAAGCCCGCACCGGTGCCGCATTGGACAACCCGGTCCTGATCACCGAGGGGCGGGTCACCCTCGTCGACGGACTACTGGCCACCGCGGTCCTGCTCGGACTCGTCATGAACGCAGCGTGGGGTTTTTGGTGGGCAGACCCGTTGGCCGGATACGTAATCGTCTACTACGGCATCAAGGAAGCACTAAGTGCCCTGACCCACTGAGGCTTCAACGTGACCGCTGATTCGGTGCACCGCGCCCCTACCCCAGCGTCATCCCAGCGTCGAATCCTCACTCGGGGCGGTCCGGGACCGGCTGTCGATTTCGTAGGCCAGGATCAGCTCGGCGATGGCTCGCGGGTTCGACAGCGAGCGTCCTGTCTGCTTCTCCAGCCGGCGCAGCCGGTAGCGCACGGTGTTGGGGTGGACGAACAGTTGGCGTGCGGCCTCGCCGGCCGAGCCGTCGGCGTCCAGCCAGGCGCCGAAGGTGTCGAGCAGCAGCGTACGGTCGGTCGGGGGCAGGTCGTCGAGTCCGGCGAGGATGCCGCGCGCCACGCGCGGCATGATGTCCGGGGCACTGCCGGCGACCGCGGACAGCGGGTCGTTGCCGAACACCACCACGCGGCGGCGTTCGGCGGCGCCGTGCATGGCGATGCGGGCCAAGCGCAGTGCCCCGGAGGTGGAGCGCAGGTCGTCGTACGGCGGGGAGACGCCGACCCGGGCGTCCGCACTGGCGTGCAGGGCGGTGACCAGCCGGTCCAACTGGGCTCGCGGTCCGGGCAGCGCGGCCACGCCGATCTCGATGTCGTGCATGAGGCGCCAGGCCGATTCGATGCCGAGTACCGCCAAGCCCTGCTCGATGTGCGGCAGCGCATGCTGTCCGACCTCGGGCACCCGCGCGGCGATCACCACGAACGGCCCACTGGCCGGCAGCCGGAGCAGATCAGCGGCCTCCCACACGGTGGTATCGGCCAGCCGTCCCTCCAGCAGCGCCTGCACCACCGCGGCGCGCCGCTGTTCTTCACTGCGGATCTGCCGACCCAACTCCTCGCGGTAGCCCGCGGACATCTCACGCGTGAACGCGTCCAGCGACGCGATCAGAATCGTCGCAGCATCCAGACACGCGTCAGCGGACATCCCCATGCCGCGCGCAGCCTCCGCGATCGCTCCCCAGACCACGCGGAACGCGACGCGATACCCGTCCATCACCACGGTCAGCGGAACTCCGTCGGCCGCCCCGACCCGGCCGGTCGAACCGGCCATGCGCGGATTGGCCTTTTGCCGCCGCGCCATCGGGTCGAAACCGGCGACCACATGATTCCGGATCGTGTTCCGCAGGAGATCGCGCGGAACGATCCCGGCGTAGACCGGGAACTGGACGTAGACGCGATTCACGATGTCGTCGGTGATCTCGTCGGCTCGCTCCAGCATCCGCCCCGCGAGCGTGATCAGCTGCAGCATCTTCTGCTCGTGCTCGACAGGGTCCTGCCGCGCGCCGCTGATCTCCATCAGCCGTAGCTTACTGGGGCGAGCGTCTAATGATTGAACGAATCATGAAATGGCCCGCTCCGAAGCGAAGGTGGCAAAAGACCGCACCTAGCACCCGCAGGAGCGAGCCACCAGCAGTTGCCTCGCAAGTGCGGGCTCTACGCGTTCGGGTCCCAGTCTGCGAGCTGCTCCATCGGCTCGGTGTCGCCGGTGTTCTCCAGGCTGTCGAGCGGGAGGCGGTCGTAGCAGTAGAGGACCAGGTCGCTTGCTGTGCCTCGCATCGCCAAGTCGCCGGGCTCCGCGTCGGCGGCGAGGTCGTCGCAGCGGACGCCGTCGGCGTTGAGGGTGAGGCGCCAGGAGCGGCCCTCGGTCGCGTGCAGGTCGATGGTCGCCGGATTGAACGGCCAGGGGACGGTCGTCGCCGCGACGGTCGTCAGGAACTCCTCGACGCCCTCGACCGCGACGTCCGTCGGCAGCGGCTGGGCGGCGCCCTGGGTGAGCTGGGCGTCGTAGGTGTGGACGGCGAACTCCTGGATCTGGTGCCGGGCCACGGCTCCGCTGGTCTGCGGGGCCTGCGAGCCGCTCCACCAGGTCCAGCAGCCGCGGTCCGGGCCGGCGGCGCGCAGCGCGTCGAGCACGAGCTCGGTCGACTCGGCCAGCCAGGCGTCCAGGGCTTCGCGGTCGCGGGGCGCGGTCGGGGCGCCCTTCGGGTCCGTCTTCGCCGGCGGCTCGGCACCCGGACCCGCCGCGACGATCGCGGCCTGGCGGCGGCGCCCGTCGCCGAGGTGCTGCGCCAGTTCCCGCAGCGTCCAGTCCGGGCAGGTCGGGACCTGGACGTCGAGGTCGGGGGCGGACGCGATCGCGGCCCGGAACGCCGCCGAGCGGTCTTCGATCAGCCGCAGGACCTCGGGGAACTCCAAGATTTTTTGCACGTCGGCTTGTCTATCACGGCGCCTCGGCGGCCGACCAGCGAGTTCGTCGGACGAACGCGCCGATGTTCCGGACGCACTGCTGAGAGCCTCCGTGACACGCGCTACCAGACCAGTTCGTCGTGACACGGCGACGTGGAGCTGTCATTCATCGCGTCGTTGAGCCAGCCAACAAGAGCCCCTGGGAACTGACGATCGCCCGTAGAGCTTGACGGTGTGTCAGCATTCGATGATGCTGCGTCAGACACGGGGAATTCGACGGAAAGGGGATCCGCATGAAGCACGTCTCCAAGGAGAAGCCGGCCGAGAAGGTCCACGCCTGGCGTAACGGCACGGCCGCCGACAGCCCGGCCGGCCCGCTGTTCACCAGCGGCGTCTACGCCGAGTCCGAGCTCACCATGACCGGAGCGGTCCTGACTGCCTTCTGTGGCACGGACTGCTCCTACTCCCACACCCGCTACTGCTGCTGAGCAGCGCCGATGGCTGATCAGGCGGCCGCAGACTTCGAACCCGCTCTGGACCGCCTGATCGAGCCGGCTCTGTCCGGCCTCGCGGACGGCCTGGCAGCGGAGTCGGGGCTCGGCGTATACGAACAGCGGGCCGTCCTCGACGGGGCGCGCGAGGCGCTGACCGCGGCCCTCCTGCGGAAGGTCAACCGGCTCCTGCTGCTGGAGCTGAACGCGGCCCGGGTCACCGGCCGGCTCACCGCCGCCGACTCGGCGGGCCGGTGGGCCGAATGGCTGGCCGGCACCAGGCGTCCCGGCTTCTGGGCCTCGCTCGACGGCGACTACCCCGCCCTGGCGCGTCGCCTTCGCGCCGTCATCGACAACCGCTGCGCCGCCGCGCTGGCCCTGGCCCGCGCGTTCGCGGCCGACCGCGCGGTGCTGGCCGGTCTGCCCGGCGTGGGCCCCGGCGATCTCGTCGAGGTCGAGTTCGGGGCGGGGGACAGCCACCACGGCGGCCGGACCGTCGCCCTGCTGCGCACCGCCTCCGGTCGCGTGGTCTTCAAGCCCCGGTCGGTCGCGGTCGACCAGCGGCTCGGCGACCTCCTCGAGGTGGTCCTCGCCGGCCGTTCGCAAGCCGACCGCATCCGGGTGCCCGAAGTTGTGGCGTGCGACGGGTACGGCTGGGCCGAGCACGTCGGCCACCGCTATTGCGCCGATGACGCCGAGCTGTCCGCGTTCTACCGCAACATCGGCCACTGGCTCGCCGTCATGCGCCTGGTCGGCGGCAGCGACCTGCATGCCGAGAACGTGATCGCCGCGGGGCCGGTCCCGGTGGTCGTGGACTGCGAGACGCTGTTCACCCCGCACGCGAAAGCGGTGCCCTCCGGCCGGGGCCTGGCCAACGACCGCGCCGCCGAACGGGTCGCGGACAGCGTGCTGCGCACCGGACTGCTGCCGGGGCGCGGCCAGGCGCTCGGGTGGCGCGGCGTCGACTCCTCGGCGGTCGGAGCACTGCCGGGGCAGCAGCCGGCGATCTCCATGCCGGTGATCATCGGCGCCGGAACGGACGAGGCCCGGCTCGGCTACCAGATGGTCCCGGCGCCGGCCGCCGGCAACCATCCGAGCCCTGATCCGGTCCTCAGCCGGTACTGGAGCCGGGTCGTCGCCGGCTTCACCGAACTCACCGAGCACCTGCGGGAGCTGGACCGCCGCGGGAGCCTGGCCGAACCGCTGAACGCCTTCGCCGACTGCCCGATCCGCGTCGTGGTCCGCAACACCGAGACGTACATGGAGCTGGGCCGCATGCTCTGGCACCCGGCCTCGCTCCACGCCGAGTCTCCCGCGGTGGCCCAGGCCGCCGACCTGATGGCGAAGCACGCCGCCAACGCCTGCGCCGCGCCCGGCGACGCGGCGGTGATCCAGGCCGAGATCGCCGAACTCCTCGACGGCGACGTCCCGGTCTTCGGCACCACGCCGCGCGAGGGCCGGCTGACCGGTCCGCGCGGCACGGCCTTCGGACCGGTGCGGAACCTCGTCCAGGCCGCGCTCGACCGCTGGCGCACCGCAGACCTCGAACTCGACCGGCAGGTCATCCAAGGGACGCTGGTCAGCGCCTACCTCAACGAGGGCTGGCTGCCGGACGCCAAGCCGATGATCGCGTCCCGGGTCACGGTCGACCGCCTCGACCAGCGGCGCCGCCAGGCGGCGGCCAAGCTGATGCACGGCGTCCGCGACTCCGCGATCCGCGCCGAGGACGGCTCGGTCACCTGGATCGCCCCGGTGCTGAACCAGACCGGTTGGTCGCTCCAGCCGCTCTCGAACGACATCTACGCCGGGATCTCCGGGGTCGCGGTCCTGATCGCGGCCTACCTCTTCGAAACCGAGCATGACCGGGCCGACGCGGTCAGTGGGCTGGACTCGTTGCTCGACGACGTCCTGCGCACCCTCCGGGCGATCGAGGATCAGGATCACAGGCAACGCGCGCAGGCCTCGATGGCGCTGCGCCCGGACGCCCCGGGCGGCTACGTCGGCCTCGGCTCGCGCATCTGGGCGTGGCTGCTCCTGCGCCGCCTGGGCATCACCGAGTCCGAGGACGGCGAAGTGCTCCGCCGCGCCGCCGCCCTGGCCGCACAGCTGCCGGCGGCGATCGCGGACGACGGGAACTTCGACCTCTTCCGGGGCATGGCCGGGGCGGTGGTGCCGTTGCTGCGGCTCGCCGAGCACTCCGGCCACACTCAGGGCTCTGATCTCGCGCTGGCCGTCGGGGACCGGCTGACCGCGGCCGCGATCGTCGACGATCGCGGCGCGCGGTGGGGCAACCAGCAGTTCCCGGACGGCATCGGCGGCACCGCGCACGGCGCGACCGGCGTCGGCTGGGCGCTGGCCAGGCTGGCCGCCGCCGGGGCGCCGACCGGGGACCTGGCCGAGGCGGCGTTCGCCTTCGAGGAGACGCTGTACTCCGCGAAGCTGGCCGGCTGGATCGACCTGCGCGACGGCGAACACACCGCCGCGGCGTGGTGCCACGGCGCCGGCGGGATCGGAGTCACCGCCGCCGACCTCATGACGCCCGACGACCTGCGCAGCCGCGACATCCTGCGCCGGGCAGCCGCCGCCACCTGGGCCGACGGCCTGGGCTGGAACCACACCCTGTGCCACGGCGACTTCGGCGTCTGGGAGGTCATGGACCGCGCCCTGACCGCCGGGGTCGCTCCCCAGGGCGTCGACCGGGCGGCGCTGGACGCCCAGGTGCTCAGCGGCCTGGAGGAGTTCGGAGCGGTGAGCGGCCTGGCCCGCGACGCGTTCGCACCGGGGCTGCTGTCCGGCGTCGGCGGCGTCGCGTACCAGTTGCTGCGCATGCATCCCGAGTGCCCGCTGCCGTCCGTGCTGGTGCCCGACCCCGGGGAGGCGAGCCCGCTCTGAGCTGCGACTCTGAGCTGCGACTCTGAGCTATGACTTCGGCCTGGCGGGCTGAGTCGGCGTGATCGTGCCGGTCCTCGTCACCGCCGACTCACCCACCAGGAGCGGCAGGCTGTGGTCCTGAAGCGTCCTGAAGAAGACGCCTAATCCCGCGCCTGCCGTGGTTGGACGTGCCGTCAGCTGGACGATGTGCGTGCTCAGAACAGGTGACATACCCCGTTGACCGCACCCCCATCACGGGTGTGACGGCATCAACTTCTCTGCGGATCCCCGCAGTATCACGGGTTCGCCAAATTCCCCCCGTTCCTAGGGTCTAGAAGCGTGCAACCAGCACAGTCCATTCAAATGGTCACAGACCATGCAATGGGAGGGAAACCACCATGAAGAAGGCGTTGAAGGTCACGCTCGCCGCATCGGCGCTCGCGCTCGCCACGGGGGTCGGCGCGACCACCGCGTCCGCTGCTGCCGGCGCCGGGCATCAGACGGGCGTGCGAGCCACCGCTGTCACGCCGGCGGCGGTGCCGTCGTTCGCCCAGACCGTCTGCTACGGCGGCGTCTACGACGGCGAGCCTCTGTACTACAGCAACGCGGCGATCACCGCGTCGCAGCCCATCGTCGTCTCGGCCAGCGAAGGCATCCTCTACGGCGAAGGCATGAACGACGCGAACGTCTACTCCGAAGGCGTCACAGTCCTGTCCGGGCATGTCGTCGTCCGCGTTCACACCGGATGGAGCTCCCCGCTGAACGTGTGCCTGCACTTCGTCGGCTGACCGGAACGTCCGCTCGGTCCCCCGTCGTGAAATGCGGGGGGCCGGCTTGTAGTGAACCGCAGATCCATGGGCCACACCTGGATGGCCTGGAAACAGGAGAACCACGATGAACCGCAGGAAGCTGATTCCGGCGCTGCCGGTCGCCGCCCTCGTGATCGCCGGACTGACGGCGCCGGTGGCCTCCGCGCACAGCGCGGCCGCGCCTCAGCCTCAGCCGGCCGTGACGGCGTCCACCAGCAGCGACACCCTCGCACCGGGGCAGCAGCTCCGGCCAGACCAGTCCCTGACCTCCGCAAACGGCATCTACGTCCTCACCCAGCAAGGCGACGGAAACCTCGTCCTGCACGAGGGGACTTACGCAATGTGGAGCAGCGGAACCGCCGGCTACCCCGGCGCGGTCACCACCATGCAGAGCGACGGCGACCTCGTGATGACGGTGGCCGGCAAGCCGATCTGGGCGTCCAACACCAGCGGCTACCCCGGTGCCGCCCTGTCCGTGTACGACGACGGCAATCTGGTCATCACCCAGAACGGCTCGCTGGTGTGGTCCCGCCACATGGCGGTCGGACGACTGCTGCCCGGCCAGTTCCTGCGCGACAACGACCAGGTGGTCTCGCCCAACCGGGTGTACAGCCTCTACCAGCAGACCGGCGGCAACCTCGTGCTGCTCAAGGGCACCCGCGTGTTGTGGAGCGCGGGGACCAGCCTGCACTACGGAGCGCAGACCGTCATGCAGGACGACGGCAACCTGGTCACCGCCTGGAACGGGAGGGCGCTCTGGGCCTCCAACACCAGCGGCAACACCAACGCCTACGTCGCCGTACAGGACGACGGCAACGTCGTCATCTACCGCGGCTCCACGCCCCTGTGGGCCACGAACACGGCCGGCGACTGAGCGACTGACCGATTGACGGACTGACCAACCGACCTACTGCACAACCGACCGACTGACTGCTCGTGCTGCCGACGGGCAGTCCGTCGATCGGCCCTCGCGTGAACCAACCAAGTGAACCAACCAAGTGAACCAACCAAGTGAACCGTTCGACTGCGTGGTGCGAATACTCTGGCATTCGCACCACGCACGGTTTACTCGCCCTGATCAAAGTTCTGCGGTAAAAGCCCTGATTGCTAGAGCGGCGGAGCCCCCATCGCCGGCCCGGCGCCGCCACCGAAACCCGTGGTCGACCAGGCTCTGTCCGCGGCGCCGTGCGAGCTCCCGCGGTCCGGTGCCGAAAAACGGGTTCGAACCCTGACACATCTGTCTCGACGACCTGTTAGCGTCAGAAACATGAGCACGGAAGCGTCGGGGGGCGCTCAGAACGGCCAATGGGAGATAGCGGGTCGGGACGGTGAGCTCGCCGAGGTGCGGCGTCTGACGGCCGATCCCGGGGGCGGCGCCCGGGCCCTGGTCATCGAGGGTGAAGCCGGAATCGGCAAGTCGGCGCTGTGGTCGGCGGGTGTGACGTCGGCCCGGGACGCCGGGTGGACCGTGCTGTCGGCCCGGGGCAGCGAGGCCGAGACCAGACTGTCGTTCGCCGGGCTCGCGGACCTGCTGGAGCCGGTGGCCGACGACGTGCTGCCGCAGCTGCCCGAGCCGTTGCGGGCCGCGATGGAGGTGGCGCTGATCCGGCGCTCACCGGACAGGGTCACCATCGGGCCGCGGGAGATCGGTGCGGCCACGCTCGCGATGCTGCGCGAGCTGTGCGCGTCACAGCCGGTGGTCGTCGCCGTGGACGATCTTCCCTGGCTCGACCGGGCGACCGTGGACGCGCTGTGGTTCGCGGCACGGCGGATGCCGGACGCGGCGCTGCGGCTGCTCTTCGCCTGCCGCACACCCAGCGCGGTGCCCGGCGGCGCCGCCGATCCGGTCCTCCAGGCGGATCCGCAGGAGGCGATCGGTCACGGCATCCCCCTGGATGCGGTGCAGACCGTACGGCTGGGACCGCTCGGCACCGCCGTCATCGAGAGCCTGTTGGTTGACCGGCTCCAGCTGCGACTGCCGGCCCGGGTCCTGGATCTGCTGGTCGACAAGACCGCCGGCAATCCCTTCTGGTCGTTGGAGATCGGTGCCGTGCTGGCGCGGGTGACCGCGATCGGCGACCGGCTGCCGGTGCCCCGATCGCTGTCGCTGCTGGTGGCGCAACGCCTGGACCGGCTGCCGTCGCCGGCGCGCCAAGTGCTGCATGTGGCCTCCGCGCTGTCCCGGCCGTCCATCTCGGTGATCTGCGCCGCGCTCGAGGAGTCCCTCGACGACGTGGGGACGGCGATCGACCTGGCCGTGGACCAGGGTGTCGTCACGACGGCCGACGGCCTGCTGCGCCCGGCCCATCCGCTGCTCGGCTCCGCCGCGCTCGACCGGATGCCGCCGGTCGGCCGCGCCGCGATGCACCGCCGGCTGGCCGGCATCGTCACCGACCCCGAGGAGAAGGCGGCGCATCTGCTGGTCGCGGCGTCCGGTGAGCCGGACGCGG
>JABFWL010000198.1 GCA_013362315.1 Catenulispora sp.
GACTTCGACTGAAACTCAGCCACCTCACCGACAGCCGGCGAAGGAGGACCCACCGGTGCCGGGACCGTGAACACGACGACCGCCAGCCGATTACGACGCCCGCGCCACGAACCCCGAGGCCGCATACACCCCGCGCTTCGTAAAAATCGCCTAATGACCACAGCCCTACCGCAACCCGCCCAACCCACAAGCCCACCGCCCAACTCACGTCCCCGCCCCACCGCCCAACTCACGTCCCCGCCCCACCGCCCAACTCACGTCCCCGCCCCACCGCCCAACTCACGGCCCCACCCCACCCCACCCCCATGCCGCCCCGCCCCACCCACAAACCGCTCCGCCCCACCCACAGCCTCAACCATCGACCTCTGCCCATGCCGCAGCTCGTTCCGCAGCGCCTCCTCTTCCCCGAGCCCCTCCTGCTCCAGCGCCGACAGCCGATCCCCACGCAGACACAACTGCGGCAGCGCCGCGATCTCCGCAGCCAGCGCCTCGGCCGCCTCCCGCGCGGTGCCGTCCGGGACGATCCGATTCGCCAGCCCCCAGGCCAGCGCCTCATCGGCGGGCACCGCGCGGCCCGTGAGGATCATGTCCAGGGCGCGGCTCTGCCCGATCAGACGCGGCAGCCGGACGGTGCCGCCGTCGGCGAGGGGCACGCCCCAGCGCCGACAGAACACCCCAAACACCGCGCTACGCTCCACCACCCGCAAGTCGCACCACAGCGCCAGCTCCAGCCCCCCAGCCACCGCATATCCAGCCACCGCCGCGATCACCGGCTTCGACAGCCGCAGCCGGGTCGGCCCCATCGGGCCGTCGCCGTACTCCACCATGCCAGCCGGGACCGCGCCCGACGTCAGCGCTTTGAGATCAAACCCAGCGCAAAACGTGCCACCCGCCCCAAACAGGACCGCGACAGCCGCCTCCGAGTCCTTCTCGAACTCCTCGAAGGCGGCTAGCAGCAGCCGCGCAGTCTGCGGATCCACAGCATTGCGTACGTGCGGACGGTGCAGGATCACCGTGGTGACCGGACCACACTTCTCGACCCGGACAGCTTCCGCACTGACGTCTTCCGCACGGACAGCTTCACGACTGCCCTCAGGCCCCTCGGCGCTACTCATCCCCGCATTGTCGCGCCTCAGATATGCCGCCGCGACTGCACCACCCGGAACCGGTTCGCCACATACGCCAGGTCCGACAGCGCCGAGTTCGCGGCCGGGTTCGCACCCGTCGCATGAAAATCAGAGAACGCCGCACTCTGATTCACATAAACCCCACCGGTCAAATTCACCGACAGGTTCACCCCCGCATCCAGCGCCGCCTCCTCCGTCCTCTCGATCACCGCATCATCCGTGGAGTACACCGAAGCAGTAATCGCGCCATGCTCCCTCACCGTCCTGCGGAACGTCTCGATCGCGGCGTCCGTGTCGTCAACAGCGATCAGGAAGCTGATAGGCCCGAACCACTCCCCGGTGTACACCTCGCTGTCGGCGGCGTCGATCGCCGCGATCAACGGCGTGCGCACCTCAGCCTCCGGATACTCGGCATTCGCCACCGAACGCGACGCCAACACCGTCTTCCCCACCGACTCAGCCTTCTTCAGCCGCTCGCTCACCCCCGCGTTGCACACCGCCCCCAGCAACGCGTTCGCCCGCGCGTCGTCCCCGAGCAGCTTCTCCACCGCTCCCGCCAGGTCAGACCCGAAGTCGTCGAACGACTTGTGCTCCCCGCCAACCGTGATCCCACCGCGCGGAACGAAGATGTTCTGCGGCGTGGTGCACATCTGCCCGCTGTAGAGCGAGAACGAGAACGCCAGGTTCCCCAGCATCCCCTTGTAGTCGTCGTCCCCAACCGAGTCCACCACAACGGTGTTGATGCCGGCCTTCTCCGTGTACACCACCGCCTGCGCCGCATTGCGCTCCAGCCACAGCCCGAACTCCGTGGAGCCGGTGTAGTCGATGATGCGAACCTCCGGCCGCGTGGCCAGCACCTTCGCCAGCCCCTCGCCCGGCTTCTCCACCGCCAGCGCCACCAGGTTCGGGTCGAACCCGGCCTCCGACAGCGTGTCGCGCAGCACCGCCACGGTGATCGCCAGCGGCAGGATCGCGTTCGGGTGCGGCTTGACGACGACCGCGTTGCCGGTGGCCAGCGAGGCGAACAGCCCCGGGTAGCTGTTCCAGGTCGGGAAGGTGTTGCAGCCGATCACCAGCCCGATGCCGCGCGGCACGGCGGTGAACTTCTTCGCCATCCGCAGCGCCGGCTTGGGGCCCTGCGGCTTCTCCCATTCGGCGGCGGCGACCTGCGCGGTCTGTGCCGCGTAGGCGTAGGCCACGGCCTCCAGGCCGCGGTCCTGGGCGTGCGGGCCGCCGGCCTGGAACGCCATGCCGAAGGCCTGGCCGGAGGTGTGGTGCACGGCGTACGCGATCTCCGTCGTGCGGGCGTTGAGCCGGGCCAGCGCCTCGATGAGCACCGTGGCCCGCGCGTCCGGCCCGGCGTCGCGCCACCGCGGCATCGCCGCGCGCATGGCCGGCAGCAACTCGTCCAGGTCCGGGTGCGGGTAGGTGATGCCGAGTTCGGCGCCGTACGGCGACCGCTCGCCGCCGACCATCTCATCCGTCCCCGGCTGCACCAGCGGGAACGCCCCGCCCAGGTAGCCCTCGTACGCCGCCTTGCCGTCGGCCGCGGCCTGCTCGCCGTACGCCTTCGGCAGCTCCGGATACGGCGTCCAGAACGCCCGCTCGCGGATCGCCTGCAGCGCCCGGTCAAGGGTCTCGCGGTGGCGGACGGTGTACTGCTCGGCCGTGGCGGTCATCATCGACTCCCGGGATGCTGGTGTGGCGGCCCTGACGGGATCTAGAGTAAACCGAACGGTCGGTCGGTTCCAGAGCGACACCGCTTGGACACCGCCGGCTGCGGAAGGAGCGTGGCAGTCGATGGTGGGGAACGGGGCGACCGGATCCGGGACCGAGTCGGAGACCGGAGCTGGAACCGGGTCCGAGACGGAGTCGGCCAGGTCAGCCGGGACACCCGGATCAGCCGGGACACCCGAATCAGCCGGGCCGGCCGAATCGGCTGGATCGCCAGAATCGGCAGAATCGACCGAATCGGCCGGACCTCTCGCCGGATCCCTCGTCGGAGTGATCGGCGCCGGCACCATGGGCGCCGGCATCGCTCAACTGGCCGTCCAGGCCGGGCACGCGGTGGCGGTCTACGACGCCCTCGACGGGGCGGCGGCACGAGCCGTGGAGGGGATCGGCAAGCGACTGGACTCGCTGGCCGCCAAGGGAAAGCTCGGAACTGACGAAGCTCAGGCCGCCAAGGACCGGCTGACCGCCGTGGACTCGCTCAGCGCGCTCAAGGACGCCGTTCTCGTCGTGGAGGCGGTGATCGAGGACCTCGGCGTCAAGCAGCGCCTGTTCGCCGAGCTCGAGGACATCGTCGATCGGGACTGCGCCCTGGCCACCAACACCTCCTCGCTGTCGATCAGCGCCATCGCCGGCGCGCTGCGCGACCCCGGCCGGCTGGTCGGCATGCACTTCTTCAACCCGGCGCCGCTGATGCCGCTGGTGGAGATCGTCGAAGGCCTGGCCACCGACCCGGCCTGCCGCGACCTCGTCCGCGGCCACGCCGAAGCCTGGGGCAAGACCACCGTGACCTGCCGCTCCACCCCCGGCTTCATCGTCAACCGCGTCGCCCGGCCCTACTACGCCGAAGCGCTGCGCGCCTACGAGGAGCAGACCGCCGACTTCGCCACCATCGACGCGGTCCTGCGCGAAAGCGGCGGCTTCAAGATGGGGCCGTTCGAGCTGATGGACCTGATCGGCCTCGACGTGAACCTCGCCGTTTCGACCTCCGTGTGGGAGGCGACCGGCTACGACCCCCGCTACACCCCCGCCTGGACCCAGAAGGAGCACGTCGCCGCGAAGCGCCTCGGGCGCAAGACCGGCCGCGGCTTCTACGAGTACGGCGAGAACGCCGCGAAGCCCGTTCCGAGCTACGAGCCGGAGCGCCAGCAGACCGAGCCGGGCCCGGTCGGCGCCGGCGCGTTCAGCCTCTACCGCAGCTTCGGAAGGACCGCCACCTCCTACGGCGACGGCCGGATCCTGATCGATCTCGCGCTCGACCCGGACAACCCAGGGACCGCGGCCATCGCCCCGGCCGCCGACACTCCGGACCATGTGCTGGACGAGGCGATCGCCTACCTGCAGAGCACCGGCAAGAAGGTCGTCATCGTGGAGGACGTCCCCGGCCTGATCGTCACCCGTACCGTCGCCCGCCTGATCAACGAGGCCGTGGACGCGCTGTATCGGGGCGACGCCGACGAGGACGACATCGACACGGCGATGAAACTCGGCGTCAACTACCCGCGCGGACCGCTGGAGTGGGGCGCCGATCTGGGGTTCGCCTGGGCGTGCGAAGTGCTCGACAACCTCGAAGCCGTCTACCGTGACGGCCGTTACCGAGCCTCGCCGCTGCTGCGCAAGCTCGCGCACGCCGACCGGATCATGGATCTGCCGCTCATGCAGCAGCGCGCGCTCAGCTTCGAGCGCGCGTCGGTCGACGAGGTCACCAAGGCCGCTTCCGCGGCTGAAAAGGCCGCCGCCGCGCACCGCACCCAGCCGGCCGCCCGGCCCGACGGCCCGTTCTACGAACGGCCTCCGGTCCAGCCCTACGAACCGTCCCGTGATCAACCCCGCGACCAGCGCCACGATGATCCGCAGCCCCACGACCACCCCCGCAAGGACCAGCCATGACCGACGCCTACCTCGTCACCGGCACCCGCACCCCCTTCGGCCGCTACGGTGGTGCGCTGTCCGCCGTCCGCCCCGACGACCTCGGCGCGCACGTCATCAGGGAGCTGATGGCCGGCGTCCCGCAGCTCCCCGGCGACGCCGTGCAGGAGGTCTTCTTCGGCGACGCCAACCAGGCCGGCGAGGACAACCGCGACGTGGCCCGGATGGCGCTGCTGCTGGCCGGGCTGCCGGCGAGCGTGCCCGGCGTGACCGTGAACCGGCTGTGCGGCTCCGGGCTGGAGGCGCTGGTGCAGGCGGCGCGCCAGGTGCGGCTCGGGGAGGCGGACGTCGTCGTCGCCGGCGGCGTGGAGTCGATGTCCCGGGCGCCGTTCGTGATGGGCAAGGCCGACACCGCGTTCGCCCGCACCGCCGACGTCTTCGACACCACCATCGGCTGGCGCTTCGTCAACCCCCTGATGAAGAAGCGCTATGGGATCGACTCGATGCCCGAGACGGCCGAGAACGTCGCCGAGGAGTTCGGCATCGGCCGCGAGGACCAGGACGCCTTCGCTATGCGTTCCCAGGAACGGGCATTGTGTGCACAAGAAAGCGGCCGCCTGGCCACGGAGATCTCGCCGGTCGTCATCCCACAGCGCAAGGCCGACCCGGTGACCGTGGCCCAGGACGAGCACCCGCGCCGCACCTCGATGCAGGCCCTTGCGAAGCTCGGCACCCCGTTCCGGGAAGGCGGCACCGTCACCGCCGGCAACGCCTCCGGCGTCAACGACGGCGCCGTGGCGCTGCTGGTCGCCTCGGGCGAAGCCGTCGACCGCCACGGCCTGACGCCGCTGGCCAAGGTCGTCACCTCGCACACCGCCGGCGTCGAACCGCGGATCATGGGCATCGGCCCGGTGCCGGCCAGCCGCGGGCTGCTGGAGCGGGCCAAGCTCGGCGTCGGCGACATCGACCTGTGGGAGCTGAACGAGGCCTTCGCCGCGCAGTCGCTGGCCTGTCTGCGCGAACTCGGGCTGCCGGACGACGCCGCGCATGTCAACCCCAACGGCGGCGCCATCGCGCTGGGCCACCCGCTCGGCGCCTCCGGCGCCCGGCTGGCCCTGACCGCGGCGCTGGAGCTGAACCTGCGCCAGGCCCGCTACGCCGTCGCGACCATGTGCGTCGGCGTCGGGCAGGGGATCGCGGTGCTGCTGGAGCGTGCGGCGTGAGTCAGCTCCCTGCCGTGCGGCCGACGGACCTGGACCCGATGGAACAGGCTCCGCTCGCCGAACTCAGGGCTTTGCAGACCGAGCGGATGTCGTGGACGTTGCACCACGCCTACGCGAACGTGCCGCACTACCAGAGGGCCTTCGACGCCGCCGGCGTGCATCCGGACGATTTCAAAGACCTCGCCGACCTGAAGCGCTTCCCCTTCACCGCCAAGCAGGACCTGCGCGAGAACTACCCGTTCGGCATGTTCGCCGTGCCGCGCGAGCAGGTCGCGCGCATCCACGCCTCGTCCGGCACGACGGGCAAGGCCACGGTCGTCGGCTACACCAAGGCAGACCTCGAACACTGGGCCGCGGTCGGCGCCCGCTCCCTGCGCGCCGCCGGCGTCCGGCCCGGCGACCGCGTCCACATCGCCTATGGCTACGGCCTGTTCACCGGCGGCCTCGGCGTGCACTACGGCGCCGAGGCGCTGGGCTGCACGGTGATCCCGGTGTCCGGCGGCATGACGGCACGGCAGGTGCAGCTGATCCGGGACTTCGAACCGGAAGCCATCTGCGTCACCCCGTCCTACCTGCTCGCCATTCTCGACGAGATGGAGCGTCAGGGCGTGGACCCGCAAGGCACCTCGCTGCGCGTCGCGGTGCTCGGCGCCGAGCCCTGGACCGACGCCATGCGCGCCGAGATCGAGGACCGGCTCGCGATCCACGCCGTCGACATCTACGGGCTCTCCGAGGTGATGGGGCCGGGCGTCGGCAACGAGGACGTGGCCGAGAAGGACGGCACATATCTGTGGGAGGACCACTTCTACCCCGAGATCGTCGATCCGGCGACCGGTGAAGTACTGCCGGACGGCGAACGCGGCGAGCTCGTCTTCACCTCCCTGACCAAGGAGGCCATGCCGGTGATCCGGTACCGGACCCGCGACCTGACCCGGTTGCTGCCCGGTCTGAGCCGCCCGATGCGCCGGATGGAGCGCATCACCGGACGCAGCGACGACATGATGATCGTCCGCGGCGTCAACCTGTTCCCCAGCCAGATCGAGGAGGAGCTGCTGACCGTCGCCGGCCTCGCCCCGCACTTCGTGTGCGTGCTGACCCGCCCGGCGCGACTCGACGAGCTGTGCGTGCGGGTCGAGGCGCGCGACAGCGCGGTGGACCGGGACGCGGCGGCGGCGCGGCTGGCATCCGGGGTGAAGGAGAGGTTCGGAGTCACGATCACGGTGGACGTGCTCGGCCCGGGTACCTTGGAACGCTCACAAGGCAAGGCGCAACGCATCCTCGATATGCGGGCCGCGCCGTGATGATCTAGAACAGGAAGCGATGAGCACAGAAACCGCCGCCTCCCGGCGCCCCACCTACACCCCCGACTCCCTGCTGGAAGTCGCCGTCTCGGTGTTCAACGACCGCGGCTACGACGGCACCAGCATGGAGGATCTGGCCCGCGCGGCCGGCATCACGAAGTCCTCCATCTACCACCACGTCAAGGGCAAGGAGGAGCTGCTGGAGCGCGGCGTCAACCGGGCACTGGACGCGCTGAACGGCTCGCTGGACGAGATGGAGGCGCTGCCCGACGCCGGGGAGCTGGATCGGGTCGAGCAGGCGGTGTTCCGTGCGGTGCAGATCCTGGTCGAGGAGCTGCCCTATGTGACGCTGCTGTTGCGGGTGCGCGGCAACACCGAGGCCGAGCGGGCCGCGCAGGACCGCCGGCGGGAGATCGACCGGCGGCTGGCCGGCTTCGTCGAGCGCGCGGCCGCCGCCGGGGCGCTGCGGGCGGACGTCGACCCGCACCTGGCCTCGCGGCTGGTGTTCGGGATGGTGAACTCGGTGGCGGAGTGGTATCGGCCGCAGCGCGATCTGGCGGCGGACGACGTGGCGGCGGCGGTGACGCAGCTGGTGTTCGACGGGCTGCGGCGGCGCTGACGGCTGGATCGATCGAGATCGACTGAAATCGACCGAGATCGGCCAGTTTCTTGAACACCAGCCGCGCCGCCCGCGAAAGGTGTGTCTGGCAAAGGCGTATAGGGCGTATGGAGCGTATCAGGGGCCGACCGACCACAAGAGGCGGTAGTAGTCGGTGCGCTCGGGGTCCGGCGCGATCCCGTATGCGTCGAGCAGCGGCTCCTCCCAGCCCGCGCCGTAGTTCCACGTCGTGGACCACGTGGCGACCGCCAGATCGGACCAGCGGTCGGCGACGCCGAGCTGGCCGAGATCGACGTGTCCGGCGAAGCCGCCGTCGGCGGTGAGCAGGGTGTTCGGCGCGCAGGTGTCGCCGTGGCAGACCACGAGCTTGTCGACCGGCGGGATGTCCGCCGCGACGCGCTTCAGCGCCTGCGCCGGACTGAGGTGGCCGTAGTCGGGGTGGAAGGTGCGGTTCTCCAGCCGCGCGGCGTTCTGCTCCGCCTCGGCGACGCGCTCCTCAGCCGAGGCGGAGAACGGGCACTCACCGACCGGCAGCGCATCGTGGAAGATCCGTAAGGCCTCGCCGATCACCCGCACCGCGGTCGCGGGCTCCTGCTTCCAGCGGTCGGTGGCCGCCATGTCCCCCGGGATCGCGGCGGTGACCAGCCAGGCGCCCTCGTCGTCCGCGCCCACTTCCAGCACCCGGGGCACGCTCACGTACGTCCCGGCCCAGCGCAGCCGCGCCGCCTCCCCGGCCAGGTCCAGGCCGCTGCCGACCGGCGCCCACTTGGCGTAGCGGGCCTGCGGCCCCTCGCCGAGGCGGAACGTCGATCCTCCGACCTCGTTGATCCACACCGGATGGATCGCCAGGCCGTGCGCCGCTTCGCGGATCTGGTCGGGAACCGGTTGGTCGAGCGGCGGCACGCCGGACAGGAAGCTCATAATGCGAGCATCGCACGGCCGCCGCCAGGGCCGGGAGTGGTTATCCCGGCTGTCTCGGCTGTCCCGACTAGCCCGGTTCCACCGCCAGCCGGTACCCGCGTTTCGTCACCGTCGCCACCACGTCGGCGTGTTCGCCGAGCGAGGACCGCAGCCGGGCGACCGTCGCCTCCACCGCGTGCTCGTCCCGGCGCATCCCGGTCCACACCCGGCGCAGCAGCTCGGCGCGGCTCAGCACGCGGCCGGGCTGGCGGGCCAGCTCACGCAGCACCCCGGCGGGCAGCGGCGGCAGCGGGACCGCGCGGCCGTCGATCAGGACGGCGTTGCCCTGCACCACGATGTCGCGGCCGGGGGTGTTCAGGCGGCGCCGCACCCGCGGCGGCAGCTCCTGGGTGATCACCCGGGCCAGCGAGCCCAGGCGGCCGCGGTCCGGCCAGACCGAGGTGATGCCGTGCGGTTCCAGCGGCGCGGCGCAGACCGGCCCGATGCACGCCGCCAGCACGTCGGCCTGCATCGCGTCCACGACCCGCGGCAGGCTGCCGCTGTTCTCCGCCGCCGCCAGGAACGCCGCGGCGCCCGGCGCCGAGGTGAAGGCGACCGCGTGCACCTGGCGCCGCACCACCGCCTCGATCAGCCGGCCGACCGCGGCGGTGTCCTGCGGCTGTCCCCACTGGTAGACCGGCACCGGGATGACGTCGGCGCCGGCGCCGCGCAGCGCGTCCAGGAACGCGGTGTCGGCGCTGCCGTGCAGCTGCACCGCGATCCGGGTGCCGGCCAGGTCTCGGCTCAGCAGCCATTCGAGCAGTTCGGTCGAGGACTCCGACGGCGGCGAATAGGTTTCACGCATCCCGCACTGCCGGATCGCCCCGGTCGCCTTCGGCCCGCGGGCGGCCAGCGTGGCCCCGGCCAGCGCCCCGCTGAGCGCGTCGCCGAGCCCCCAGCCCTCCGCGGTGGAGATCCACGCCCGCCAGCCGATCCCGGTGGTCGCGACCGCGTAGTCCAGCGGCCCGCGCAGGCACTCCTCGGTGGCCGCTCTCAGCACCCTGTCATCGTGTAACGGGATGATGCGCATGGTGGGGGCGGTCACGACCTCGGCGCCGCGCCGCTTCAGCATCGCCGCCAGCTCGTCCCGGCGCCGGTCGGAGGTGATCGCCACGACGCAGCCGATCAGGGGTTCGGCCGGCGTGCCGGGGCCGGAGGCGGCTGCCGGTGCGGCCGGTGAACCCGGTGTGTCCGGTTCAGTTGTCGTGGTGTTCATGAGCCGCACTATCTCCGGGCCCGATTACAGTGGTGTTGCCGACCGGCTACGGCGCGGTAAGACGGTTCGACCCTCGAGAAGGCTCTGGATAACCTCCGAAGAACTCTGACGGTGCCACCCCCTGCTTCCGGCACCGGAACGGTCGCCGGGTCCGCAATCGGACTCTCGTCATTTCCGAAGACAAGCAGTGTGAGATCTCCGTCGCGTGCGAGTAACGGCGGCGCGGTGTGCCGGAAACGCGAGGTGGCGACTGTGGGGGCATGGACGCCTCAGCCGCCGTGACCCGCACCCACTGTCCGTATTGCGCACTGCAGTGCGGGATGGAGCTGCGTTCTGAAACCGGTTCGAATTCCGGCGGTGCGGTGCCGTTGCGGGCCGACGGCTGGGACGCCTTCCCGGTCAACAAGGGCGCGCTGTGCCAGAAGGGCGCCACGGCGACCGAATTGCTGAACCCCGCCGCCCGGCTCACGACGCCGCTGCTGCGCCGCAGCCGCGACGCGGAGCTCGAAACGGCGACATGGGACGAGGCCCTGGACTTCGCCGCTTCCCGGATCTGCGACCTGGCCGCCGCCCATGGCCGGGACGCCGTCGGCATCTTCGGCGGCGGCGGACTCACCCACGAGAAGGCGTACTCGCTCGGCAAGTTCGCCCGCGTGGTGTTGCAGACTCCGCACATCGACTACAACGGCCGGTTCTGCATGAGTGCCGCCGCGGCCGCCTCGCAGCGAGCCTTCGGCGTGGACCGCGGCCTGCCGTTCCCGCTCGCCGACGTGGCGCACACCGACGTCATCCTGCTGGTCGGCTCCAACCTCGCCGACACCATGCCGCCCGCGCTGCGGTACTTCACGGCGCAGCGGGAGAACGGCGGCCGGCTGATCGTCGTCGATCCGCGCCGCACCCGGACCGCCGAACAGGCCGACCTGCACCTGCAGCCGGTGCCGGGCACCGACGCGGCGCTCGCGGCCGGACTCCTGCACGTCCTGATCGCCGAACACCTCGTGGACGAGGAGTTCATCGCGGCCCGCACCAGCGGCTTCGAGGAAGTGCGCGCCGAGGTGCTGCGGTGGTGGCCGGAGCGGGTGGAGGCGGTGTGCGGGGTGCCGGCGCCGGATGTGCGCGCGGCGGCGCGGATGTTCGCCGGAGCTGACAACGAAGGCGGAGCTGGAAACGGAGCCGGAGCTAAAAACGGGGCTGGAGCTAAAAACGGGGCCGGAGCTCGAAACGGCGCCGGAGTTCACAACGGGGCGGGAATCACCGCCTCGACCGGCATGGTCCTGACCGCGCGCGGCACCGAGCAGCAAGCCGACGGCGCCGACGCCGTGAACGCCTGGATCAACCTGGCGCTCGCCGCCGGCAAGGCCGGCCGGCCGTACTGCGGCTACGGCGCCATCACCGGCCAGGGCAACGGCCAGGGCGGCCGGGAACACGGCCAGAAGGCCGATCAGCTGCCCGGTTACCGCAAGATCACCGACCCGGCGGCGCGCGACCACGTGGCGAAGGTCTGGGGCGTGCCCGCCGACTCGCTGCCCGGACCGGGCCGCCCGGCGGTGGAGCTGCTGGCCGCGTGCGGCAGCGATATCAAAGCCCTGCTGGTCGCCGGATCGAACCCGGTGGTGTCCGCGCCGGACGCCTCGTTCGTGTCGGCGCGGCTCGCGGCGCTGGACTTCCTGGCCGTCTGCGACGTCGTGCTGTCGGAGACCGCGGCCCTGGCGGACGTCGTCTTCCCGGTCACCCAGTGGGCTGAGGAGAGCGGCACGATGACGAACCTGGAGGGGCGCGTGCTGCTGCGGCGGCAGGCGATCGCGCCGCCGGACGGCGTGCGCTCGGACCTGGACGTGCTCGGGGGACTGGCCGAGCGGCTGGGCCGGCCGGGCTTCCTCACCTCGCCGCCCGAGGTGTTCGCCGAGTTGGCGCGGGCTTCGGCCGGAGGTGTCGCCGACTATTCAGGGCTCTCCTATGAACGGCTCGACGCCAGCTCCGAGGGAGCCGGCCTGCATTGGCCGTGTCCCGCACCGGAGCATCCCGGTACGCCGCGTATGTTCCTCGAAGCGTTCGGTACGCCGGACGGCCGGGCGCGGTTCGTCGCCGTCGGGCACGAGCCGGCGGTCGAGGAGCCGTCCGCGGACTTCCCCTACCGGCTGACCACCGGACGCGTGCTGGCGCAGTACCAGTCGGGGGCGCAGACGCGGCGGGTGCGGAGCCTCAACTCCGCCGAGCCGGGGGCGTTCGTCCAGCTGCATCCGGACCTGGCGGCGGCGGTCGGGGTCTCGGAGGGCGACGCGGTGCGGGTCACGAGCCGCCGGGGAAGCGCGGTGGCGCCCGCCCGCATCAACGACCTGATCCGGCCGGACACGGTGTTCATGCCGTTCCACTGGGCCGGCGCGGGACGCGCGAACTCGGTGACACGGCGGACGACGGATCCGGTGTCGGGCATGCCGGCGTTCAAGACGGCGGCGGTGCGGGTGGAGGTGGAGCGGTGACAGGCATCGGTACGCAAAACGGAGCTCTGAACGGTACGCAAAACGGAGTTGAGAACGGAGCTCGAAACGGAGCTGAAGACGGGGGACAGCGAATAGTCGTCGCCGGCGCGGGCCTGGCCGGCCACGAAGTCGTGCGGCGGCTGCTGGCCTCACCGGACTTCGACGGCAGCATCATCTGGCACACCGCCGAACCCGGGCGTCCCTACAACCGGGTCCTGCTGACCGACTTGATCGCCGGGCGCCACACGCCCGACGCGATCAGCCTCCCGGCCCTGTCCGATCCGCGGCTGACCACGCGGCGCAGGCCCCTGAACTCCATCGCCGAGGCCGAGTTCGACTTCCTGGTGCTGGCGACCGGCGCCGACCCGGTGATCCCGCCGGTCCGCGGCAACGCCGTCCCCCTGCGCACCCTCAACGACGCGCGCACCATCCTGCGCGCCCTCGAAGACGGTGCCCGGCGGGTGGCCGTGGTCGGCGGCGGACCGCTCGGTGTGGAGACCGCCTGTGCGCTGGCGCGCCGCGGCGTGCGCACCGACCTGGTCCACCGCGGACCGCATCTGCTGTCCCGCTGGCTCGACGCCGAATCGGCCGCCCTGCTCACCGACTCCCTGAGCACCGCCGGTATCAACGTGCGCTGTGACACCGATGTTTCCGCCGCCTCCGGTACCTGGCCCGGTGCCGATCTGGTGATCCTCGCGTGCGGCAGCCGCCCGCGCGTGGCGTTGGCGCGCGCGGCCGGTCTGCCGCTCGGCCGCGGGATCCTCGTCGACGGCGACGGCCGCTCGGTCGGGGACCCGCGGGTGTTCGCGATCGGCGACTGCGCGCAGGGCGGCGGGGCGGTCGGCGCCTTCGCGGCGCTGGAAGATGCGCGGCGTGCCGCGGACGCAATAATCCGGCAATCAATCCGGCGCTCGCCGAAGGAGGCGATCGCGGCGCCGTTCCGTCATGCGGCGCTGCGGCTGCGCACCTATGACATCCCCGGCGCCGACGTGGCCGTTCTCGGCCCGCCACTGTCCGATCCCACCATCCAGCTCACCGACCAGCGCCGCCGCACCCGCAAGGCGCTCACCCTCGACGGGGACGCGCCGGTCGCCGCGGCGCTGGTCGGCGACGTCCGGGCGGCCGCGGCGCTGGCGCGGGCGATCGGCGATCCGGCCACCCCGGTGCCCGGTGTCCCGGTCGCGCTTCTCACATCGGCGGTCGGCGGCGGTGCGGCCGGTTTCGATCGCGTGTAACACGGCTGAAGCGGACGGGTAATCGCGGCGCGGCACCGTAAGGGGTATGAGCAGCCCCTCGCAGCGTAGAGTCCTCGTCGTCGGACACGGGATGGTCGCCCACCGTTTCGTGTCCAGTCTCCTCGAGCACGCCCAGGACGATGGGCGGCCGGCGCCGGCTGTGACGGTCTTCGGGGCCGAGGACCGGCCGGCCTACGACCGGGTCCGGCTTTCGTCGTGGTTCGACGACCGGGATCCGGCCGGCCTGCACCTCGACCCGTATCCGGACGGCGCGGTGGAGGTGGTCGCACCGGCCACCGTGGCCTCGGTGGACCGCGAGGCGCAGACCGTCACCACCGCCGACGGCGCCGTGCGCAGCTACGACACGCTGGTGCTGGCCACCGGCAGCCGGCCGTTCGTGCCGCCGGTCGAGCAGCACCAGGCCCCGGGCTGTTTCGTCTACCGCACCCTGGACGACGTCGAGGCGATCGCGGCCTACGCCGACGGCCGCGCCACCGGTGTGGTCGTCGGCGGCGGACTGCTCGGCCTGGAGGCGGCCAAGGCGCTGACCAGCCTGGGCCTGCAGACCTCGGTCGTGGAGTTCGCACCGCGCCTGATGCCGCTGCAGGTGGACGACGGCGGCGCGGCCGCCCTCCAGGCCCGCATCGCAGAGCTCGGAGTCAACCTGCTCACCGGCACGCGGCTGGACCGGGTGCTCGTGGACGACGCCGGGGTCGCCTGCGCCGTCCAGGCGATCCGCGGCGAGGAGGCCGTGACCGTCGAGGCCGACATCGTGGTGTTCGCCGCCGGCGTCCGCCCCGAGGACAGCCTGGCCCGCGCCGCCGGCCTGGACGTCGGCGAGCGCGGCGGCATCGTCGTCGACAAGCTGTGCCGCACCTCCGACGAGCGGATCTACGCGATCGGCGAGTGCGCGCTGGCCGCCGACGGCCGCGTCTACGGTCTGGTCGCGCCCGGATATCAGATGGCTGAGGCCGCCGCCGCGCACATCGCCGCCGAGAGCGAGGGTCGGGCCTTCACCGGCGCCGACACCTCCACCAAGCTCAAGCTGCTCGGCGTGGAGGTGGCCAGCTTCGGCGACGCGTTCGGCGCGGCCGAGGGCAGCATGGCCGCCACCTACAGCGACTCCCGCCGCCGCGTCTACCGCAAGCTCACGATCGCTCCGGACGGCCGGCTGCTCGGCGGCATCCTGGTCGGCGACGCCGAGGACTACGGCACCCTGCGCGCCCTGGTCGGCGAGCAGCCGCCGGCCGCGCCGGAGCAGCTGCTGCTGCCGGCCGGCGCCGCCGGAGCGGTGAGCATCGGCCCCGCCGGGCTGCCGGACGCCGCCGTCCTGTGCTCGTGCCACAACGTCACCAAGGGCGCGATCTGCACCGCGATCCACGACCTCGCCGAGAAGAGCGACGCCGAGGTCACGCCCAAGCAGGTCGGCCTGTGCACGAAGGCCGGCACCGGCTGCGGCTCCTGCGTCACCTCGATCAAGAGCCTGATCAAGTCCAGCGGCTCCGGCGGCAGCTCAGGGCTCTGCGAGCACTTCACGCAGTCCCGTTCCGAGCTCTACACCATCATCCGACGGGACCGCATCACCACCTTCGCCGAACTGCTCGCCAAGCACGGCGCCGCGGCGCAGGCGCAGGGCCAGCGCGCGGTGAACGACGGCTGCGACATCTGCAAGCCCGCCGTCGGCTCCATCCTGGCCTCGCTCGGCGGCCTGCTCGCCGAGGCCGCCGGCACCGGCCGCAAGCCGCACGTGCTGGACGGCGGCCAGGCGGCGCTGCAGGACACCAACGACCACGTGCTGGCCAACCTCCAGCGCAACGGCTCGTACTCGGTCGTGCCGCGCATCCCCGGCGGCGAGATCACGCCGGACAAGCTGATCGTCATCGGCGAGGTGGCGCGCGACTTCGGGCTCTACACGAAGATCACCGGCGGTCAGCGCATCGACCTGTTCGGGGCGCAGATGGCGGACCTGCCGAAGATCTGGCGACGGCTGGTGGACGCCGGGTTCGAGTCCGGACACGCCTACGGCAAGGCGCTGCGCACCGTGAAGTCCTGCGTCGGCTCCACCTGGTGCCGCTACGGCGTGCAGGACTCGGTGAAGATGGCCATCGACCTGGAGCTGCGCTACCGGGGGCTGCGGGCCCCGCACAAGATCAAGATGGCGGTGTCCGGCTGCGCCCGGGAGTGCGCCGAGGCTCAGTCCAAGGACGTCGGCGTGATCGCCACCGAGCGCGGCTGGAACCTGTACGTCGGCGGCAACGGCGGCGCCCGGCCCCGGCACGCCGACCTGCTGGCCACCGACCTCGACGACGACGCGCTGATCCGCACCATCGACCGGTTCCTGGCCCTGTACATCGCCGAGGCCGACCGCCTGGAGCGGACCGCGACCTGGGTCGAGCGTTACGAGGGCGGCCTGGACCGGCTGCGCAGCGTGCTGATCGACGACGCCGAGGACCGCGGCGCGGACCTGGAGGCGCTGATCGCCGCGCACATCGACGCCTACACCGACGAATGGCGCGCGGTGCTCGACGACCCGGTGAAGCTGGCCCGCTTCGCCACGTTCGTCAACGCCCCGGACGCCCCGGACCCGACCGTCGCGTTCGTGCCCGAACGCGGCCAGATCAAGCCGCTGCTCACGCTGGGGAGGCGCTGATGGAGACCCTGGACATGCCGGAGACTTCGGAGATCACGGAGGCTTTGTGGACCCCGGTCTGCAAGTACACGGAGCTCGAACCGGGACGCGGGGTCGCCGCGCTGGTCGGCGGTGCGCCGGTGGCCTTGTTCCGGCTGGGTGACGGATCCCTGCACGCGGTCGGCAACCTGGACCCGTTCAGCGGCGCCTCGGTGATCTCCCGGGGCATCACCGGGATGCGCGCCGACGGCACCGCGACCGTCGCCTCGCCGATGTACAAAGATGTGTTCGACCTGGCCACCGGCGTCGCGCTGGACGCCCCGGAGGTGCGCCTGCCGGTCTACGCGGTGCGCCGGCACCGGGGCACGGTCTGGGTCGGCCCGGATGTCACATCCGTTTCCGACAAGGATGCGGAACTCCTGACGATGGCGACTTCGGCAGTGTGAACAGGTGAAACAGGGCGCTCCTAGATTGCGGTCAAGCTCACCGGAACCGACTGAAACGACTGAACCGACCGAAGGAGGCGAGCTGTGACCACGATCTCAGCGGGAGGCGTCACGACGCCCGCGATGGCCGACCGCGCCCTGTTGGACACCTGGAACCCTGAGAACGAGGACCTGTGGGCAGCCGGCGGGCGCCGTATCGCCCGCCGCAACCTGGCGTTCTCGATCCTCTCCGAGCACATCGGATTCTCGGTGTGGTCGCTGTGGTCGGTGCTGGTGCTGTTCCTCGGCCCGGCCTACCACATCGACCCCGCCGGGAAGTTCGTCCTCACCTCGCTGCCGGCGGCGGTGGGCTCGGTGCTGCGCCTGCCGTACAGCTTCGCCGTGACCCGCTTCGGCGGCCGGAACTGGACGGTGTTCAGCGCCCTGATCCTGCTGGTGCCCTGCGGCCTGGCGGCGTTCCTGGTCAAGCCGGGCGTGTCCTACTCGACGCTGCTGACGCTGGCCGCCATCACCGGTGTCGGCGGCGGCAACTTCGCCTCGTCGATGACCAACATCAACGCGTTCTATCCCGACCGCCTCAAGGGCTGGGCGCTGGGCCTGAACGCCGGCGGCGGCAACATCGGCGTGGCCACCGTGCAACTGGTCGGCCTGGCCGTGCTGGCCTGGAGCGGCAAGGGCCACCCGGGCCTGGTCGCCGGGATCTACCTGCCGCTGATCGTGATCGCGGCGGCCGGCTCGGCGATCTACATGGACAACCTGCCCAACCGGACCGCGGAGCGCGGCGCGATCCGCGAGGTCGCCAAGCGCGGCCACACCTGGGTCATCTCCACTCTCTACATCGGCACCTTCGGCTCCTTCATCGGCTTCGGGTTCGCCTTCGGCCAGGTGCTCCAGGTCCAGTTCAAGCACGACTTCGCAACCCCGATCGACGCCGCCTACCTGACCTTCCTCGGGCCGCTGCTGGGCTCGCTGTCCCGGCCCGTCGGCGGCTGGCTCGCCGACCGTTACGACGGCGCCCGGGTGTCACTGGTGACCTTCGGGTTCATGGCCGCCGGGGCGGCGATGGTGCTCGCTGCCTCGAAGGCCGCCTCGCTGCCGACCTTCGTCACCGGCTTCGTGCTGCTGTTCGTCTTCAGCGGGGTCGGCAACGGCTCGGTCTACAAGATGATCCCGGTCCTGTTCTCCGCCGAGGCGGAGGCGAAGGCCCGGCGCCTGAGCGGCGCGCTGATCGGCCTGGCCGGCGCGGTCGGGGCGTTCGGCGGCGTGCTGGTCAACATGGCCTTCCGCCAGTCGTTCCTGTCGACGAAGAGCGGCGACTCGGCCTACATCGGGTTCATCGTGTTCTACGTGTTGTGCGGCGCGCTCACCTGGGCGGTGTACCTGCGGCGCCGGACCCAGACCCAGACCCCAGCCCAGGCCCAGGCCCAGGCCTAGGACAGGCGGAGTAAGACGTTCGGACATCCGAGCTCACGACCGCCATGCGCGGCGCCCCTGGCGTCGGATCAGGCAACCGCTGATCCGGCGCAGGAAGGCGCCGCGCATGGCGGTCCAGCGCGTCCGGTCCCACCAGCACGCCCCTGTCGATCAGGACTCCGGCTCTGCCGCGGCCTCCGGATCGCCGGGCAGCGCCGGCAGGTGATCCGTCTCGTCGAACACCAGTAGCGTCCGAGTCGAGCGGACTCCCTGCATGCTCTGGATGTGGGTGAAGACCAAGTCCCGCAGCGTCTTGTTGGAGGCGCTGCGGACCAGCAGCAGCACGTCGAAGTCGCCGCTGACCAGCGCCACGTGCTCGACCCAGGGCAGCGCCGCCAGGGTGTCGCGGACCTGGCGCCAGGAGTTCTGCTCGACCTTCATGGTGATGTAGGCAGAAGTGCTGAAACCCACGCGTTCGGGGTCCACCTGGATCGTGAAGCGGCGGATCACCCCCTCGTCGAGCAGGCGTTTCACCCGCGTGTAGACGTGGGCGCGGGAGACGTGGACGGCGGCGGCCAGGTCCCGCATCGACATCCGGCCGTCCTTCTGGAGCAGATGGACGATTCTCCGGTCTGTGTCATCCAGGGTGGACGCTTGGCCATTGCCGGTGGTGCTCATGACGCCAATTGTCTCCGATCTTGACCGGTTACTGGTCACCCCGTGTCGGCCGAACAAAGAATCGGCATTACCAAGCCACCAAGGCACCGCCGACACGTGAGTCAACGGAGACGACGTGACCGTTCTAGCCACGCCCGACAAGACCGGGTCGGACTTCCCCCTGGGGTTCGCCACCATCCTGGATCCCTCGCCGCTCCAGTACCTCGACGAGCACGGCGCCCTGTCCGGCGTCCTGCGCGACGACGCCCCCGAGCTGGCCCCCGAGCGGCTGCTCGGCACCTACCGGGCGATGGTCGTCGGCCGCCGGTTCGACGTCCAGGCCACCACCATGGTCCGGCAGGGCCGGCTGGCGGTCTACCCCTCGTCCTACGGCCAGGAGGCGTGCGAGATCGGCGCGATGCTGGCGCTGCGGCCCACCGACTGGTTCTTCCCCACCTACCGCGACTGCGTGTCCATGGTGACCCGCGGCATCGACCCGGTGCAGACGCTGACCCTGCTGCGCGGCGACTGGCACTGCGGCTACGACCCGCGGCGCTGGCGCACCGCCCCGCAGTGCACGCCGCTGGCCACCCAGGCGCCGCACGCCGCAGGGCTGGCGCACGCCGCCCGGCTGGCCGGCGACGACACCGTCGCGCTGGCGTTCTGCGGCGACGGCGGCACCTCCGAGGGCGACTTCCACGAGGCGCTGAACTTCGCCGCCGTGTATCAGGCCCCGGCGATCTTCTTCGTGCAGAACAACCAGTACGCGATCTCGGTTCCGCTGGCCAAGCAGACGCACGCCGCCGCGCTCGCGCACAAGGCCGTCGGCTACGGCATGGCCGGGGTGCGGGTGGACGGCAACGACGTGATCGCCGTGCAGCACGTGGTCGCCGAGGCCGCGACGCGCGCCCGGGCCGGCGACGGGCCGACCCTGATCGAGGCTGTTACCTACCGGATGCAGGCGCACACCAACGCCGACGACGCGACCCGCTACCGGAACGCGTCAGAGGTCGAATACTGGAAGTCGCGGGATCCGCTGGCGCGGCTGGAGACCTGTCTGAAGGCCTGCGGGCTGCTCACCGACGCGGTGGTGGCCGAGGCGAATCAGGCGGCTGAGGCGCTGGCCGATGACATGCGTGCCCGGCTCGGCGAGGAGCCGGAAGTGGACCACCGGGACCTGTTCCGGCATGTGTACGCCGAGCCGACGCCGCAGTTGCGGGAGCAGGCCGCGGCGCTGCAGGCCGAGCTCGACGCTGATCTTGACGCGGCCGAGCATGACGAGGCTGGGGTTGAGGCGGCTGGGCGTGGGCTTGATGCATCTGGGGCTGACGGCGCTGCGCTCGGTGCCGTCGAGGCGGAGGCCGGCCGATGACCGCCACCCTGGATTCCGCGCACCGCGCGGCGCAGAACGCTGAGATCTCCCTGGCGCAGGCCGTGAACCGGGCGCTGCGCGACGCCATGACCGCCGACGACAAGGTGGTGGTCTTCGGCGAGGACGTCGGCGTGCTCGGCGGCGTCTTCCGCGTCACCGACGGCCTGACCCGGGACTTCGGCGAGCAGCGCTGCTTCGACACGCCGCTGGCCGAGGCCGGGATCATGGGCACCGCGATCGGCATGGCCATGTACGGCTTCCGGCCGGTGGTGGAGATGCAGTTCGACGCCTTCTCCTACCCGGCGTTCGAGCAGATCGCCTCGCACCTGGCCAAGATGCGCAACCGCACCCGCGGCACGCTGCCGCTGCCGGTCGTGGTGCGGGTGCCCTACGGCGGCGGCATCGGCGGCGTGGAGCACCACTCGGACTCCTCTGAGGGCTACTTCGTCTCCACCCCCGGGTTGCACGTGGTGACGCCCGCGACGGTGTCGGACGCCTACACCCTGCTGCGCGCGGCCATCGAGTCCGACGACCCGGTGATCTTCATGGAGCCCAAGCGGCTCTACTGGTCGAAGGACGTGCTCTCGACGACCGGCCCGGAGATCGGCAGGGCGGTGGTCCGGCGTCAGGGCTCTGACGCGACGCTGATCGCCTACGGCCCGACGGTCTCCACTGCGCTGGAGACGGCCGAGGCCGCCCGCGACGAGGGCTACGACCTGGAGGTCGTGGACCTGCGCTCGATCGTGCCGTTCGACGACGAGACGGTGTGCGCCTCGGTGCGCAAGACCGGCCGCGCGGTGGTGATCCACGAGGCCGCCGGCTTCGGCGGCACCGGCGCGGAGATCGCCGCCCGGGTCTCCGAGCGCTGCTTCCACTGGCTGGAGGCGCCGGTGCGCCGGGTGACCGGCTTCGACATCCCCTACCCGCCGCCGAAGCTGGAACGGCACCACCTGCCCTCGGTGGACCGGATCCTGGACGCGGTGGCGTCGCTGCAGTGGGAGGACCGGTGAGCACCCGCGAGTTCCGGCTGCCGGACCTCGGCGAGGGGCTGACCGAGGCCGAGATCGTGTCCTGGCACGTGGCGGTCGGCGACCCGGTCGCGGTGGACCAGGTGGTCTGCGAGGTGGAGACGGCGAAGGCGACCGTCGAGGTGCCGTGTCCGTACGCCGGCGTGGTCGTTGAACTGCACGGGGCCGTCGGCGACGTGGTGGACGTCGGGAAGCCGCTGATCAGCGTGGGGGCGCGGGCTTCTTCAGATAACGGGCCTCTCCCGCTGGATGCGGCGCCTGAAGAGCCGGCGGATCGGGCGCGACTCGACGCCGAAGCTGAAAACGGGTCCGAGAACCGAGCCGGAGCTAGAAACGGGGCTGCGAACGGACCCGGACCTGAAGACGGGGCCAAGAGCGGAACCGGAGCTAAAAACGGCGTCGAGAGCGGACCCGGAGGTAGAAACGGGGCCGAAAACGGATCTGGTAGCGGAGCTGGAGCTAAGAACGGGGCTGCGAAGCAGACTTCCGGAAACGTGCTGGTCGGCTACGGTACGGCGGAGGCCGGGGGCGTTCGCCGGCGGCGCGTCGTGAGCGGGTTCGGCGGGCATGGTGCTCCGCCGCGTGCGCACAGCGCTCCGGTCGTGCAGAACGCGCCCGCGCCCCGGCCCGCTGAAAGCAAGACCGGTGGGGTGCGGGTCGCCGTGGTGTCGCCGCTGGTGCGGCGGCTGGCGAAGGAGGGCGGGCTGGATCTGGCGGGCGTGCGCGGCACGGGGCCCGAGGGCCTGATCATGCGCCGGGACGTCGAAGCGGCGCTGTCTGCTCCGGTTCTAGCTCCCGTTTCTAGTAGCGGAATAAATAGCGGTATTGAGGTGCGGGAACGCGTTCCGTTGAAGGGGCTTCGCAAGGCGGTTGCGGACAAACTGTCTCGATCCCGGCGGGAGATCCCGGATGCGACGACGTGGGTCGACGTGGACGCCACCGGGCTGACGGAGCTGCGGGAAGCACTGAACCGGGACGCCGCCGAGCGGCGGATCAGCCTGCTGGCACTGCTGGCGCGGATCTGTGTGGCCGGGCTGGCGCGCTATCCGGAGCTGAACGCGACGGTGGACGTCGAGCGGCAGGAGATCGTGCGGTATGCCGAGGTGAACCTCGGCTTCGCCGCGCAGACCGACCGTGGGCTGGTGGTGCCGGTCGTGCATGGCGCGCACCGGATGTCGACCGAGGAGCTGGCGGCGGAGTTCGAGCGGCTGACGGCGGCGGCGCGCGCCGGGACGCTGGGGGTGGCCGAGCTGACCGGTTCGACGTTCACGCTGAACAACTACGGCGTGTACGGCGTCGACGGCTCCACGCCGATCCTGAACCACCCCGAGGCGGCGATGCTCGGCGTGGGACGGATCGTGAAGAAGCCGTGGGTGGTGTCCGGGCCGGATGGTGACGAGCTGGCGATCCGGCGGGTCACGCAGCTGTCGTTCACGTTCGACCACCGGGTCTGCGACGGCGGGGTGGCCGGTGGCTTCCTGCGCTACGTGGCGGATCTGGTGGAGGAGCCGGCGCGGCTGCTGCGGGCGCTGTAAAGCCTGTAAGCACGGGTGTCAGGTCGCGGTGGCGCGCGCGTTCCGCAGCGTCACCGCGACGGTCAGCACACCGAGGCCCACAACGCCAAGCAGGAGAACGCTCGGCGCCGCCACGTTCTTGAGCGCGGAGAGCAGGTAAGGCGCGCCGAAACCCAAGTAGGTGAAGGCCTGGAAGACCGCTGTCATGCCCGCGAGGTCTTCCGGCGGTGCCAGGCGCTGCACTTCGGCGAGGCCGAACACCAGCAGGACGCCGTAGCCGAAGCCCATCACGACCGCGACCGCGAGGGCCAGCACGGCTTGCCAGGCGCCGAGCGCGTCCAGGGCGGCGACGCCGGCGTCGGCGAGGCAGCCGACCGTGACCAGCGCGAGGCCGAGCATGAGGAGCCGCGGACGGGCTCGGTCTTGCTCACCGGCGGCCGCGACCTTGCGGGCGTAGGGCTGGACGAGCACGCCCGACAGCGCGGTCACCGCTGCCGCGGTCCCGGCGAACGCTAGCGAAATCCCCTTCACATGGCCTGCGGCCAAGCCCGGAACGTAGACCATCGCGATGGTCGCCGCGCCGAAGACCCACGGCGCCATCGGCAGGACCACGCCGACGAACCGCCGGTCGGAGAAGCCCCGAAGCCGGAGCAGGCCGCCGCGCAAGACGCCGGAGTGCCATCGAGTCACCGTCTCAGGGGTCTGGGAGAGCAGCCACAACGCCACCGTCGCCAGCGCCAGCTGCGGCCCGTATGGCGTCTCGAACGCTGCCGGACCCCACTGCGCCAGCAGTCCGGCGACCAGCGGTCCCAGGCCGAATCCGACCGTCATCGCGATCGACGCGCGCCGCGCCCCGGCACTCGCTGCCGATCCGCCGCTCCCTGCGGCCTGGCCGCCCGCCGCGGCTCCGGCGCCCGCCGCCGCCCCAGTCCCAGCCAGCGACAGCTCCTTCACCCACGCGCTGCCCGCGCTGAACGCCGCGCCGCTGGCGACGCCCATCAGCACGCGGCCGGTCGACAGCCAGGCTAGGCCGTGCGAGCCGAGCATCAGCACTACGCCTGACACCATCGACAGCAGCACGGCGAACGTCACTACCGGTCGGCGTCCGACGCGGTCTGACAGCGGGCCGGCGACCAGTAGGCCGGGGACCAGGCCTGCCGCGTAGAGGCCGAATATCGCTTCGGCGGCTGAGGCTGAGACGCCCATGCGTTCGCGATAGAGCAGCACCATCGGGGCGAACTGGTTCGCGCCCCAGCCGACCGCAGTGAGGGCGAATCCGGCGCGGGACCAGGCGTGGGACAAGGCGTCGCCCCGGGACCGTGCCGGGGCTGCGACCATTGAGATCTTCGCATCTGTAAGGCTCACACCACTGATGATCTCTTGCCGGCATCGAGCTGCCCAGTGGCAGGAATGACAGCTGCCGCTAAAATACTGCCATGTGTTCCAGTGCGGGCTTCCGCCGTCATCTGGTCGCCGTGGCGGTCACCGAGGGGGCTCCGATCTTCGAGGTGGCCATCCCGATCGAGATCTTCGGACGGGTGCGTCCGGGGATGCCGGAGCTCGGGTACGACGTCCGCGTGTGCTATCCGGTCTCAGGGCCCGTGCATGCGGGCGGCGGCTTCGTCGCGGACTCCGGCCAGACCTACGACCTGCTCACGCGCGCGGACACCGTGATCGTTCCGGCAGTGCGGGACGCCACCGAGGAGCCGCCCGCCGAGCTGGTCGAGGCCGTGCGTCGGGCGCACGCCGCCGGCGCGCGCGTGGCTTCGCTCTGCACCGGCGCTTTCGTGCTCGCCGCCGCCGGGTTGCTGGACGGCCGCCGCGCCACCACGCACTGGCTCTACGCCGAGGAGTTCGGCCGCCGCTTCCCCCGTGTGGACTTCGATCCCGGCGTCCTCTACATCGACCACGGCGACGTGCTCACCAGCGCCGGCACCACGGCCGGCGTGGACCTGTGCCTGGCGATGGTAGCCGCCGACCACGGCGCGGACGTCGCGAACACCCTGGCTCGGCGACTCGTGGCTCCGGCGCACCGGGCCGGCGGCCAGGCGCAGTACGTCGACACTCCCGTCCTGTCAGGACTCTCAGTTCGCTCAGGCAGATCGCCCCGCTCAGCCGGACCGGGTGCGGTGGACGCATCGGCCGACGAATCAGGGTCCGAAGGTCTGGCGCCGCTGCTGGACTGGATCCGGCGGCATCTGGCCGAACCGCTGACCGTCGCCGAGTTGGCCCGGCAGGCCAACGTCGCCGAACGCACGCTGATCCGGCGCTTCCACGCCGCCGTCGGCACCACGCCCGGCAAGTGGCTCACCACACAGCGGGTGCTGCACGCCAAGCGGCTGCTGGAGACCACAGATCTGCCGGTCGAGCGGGTCGCGAGCCGGTCCGGGCTCGGCGGCGCGGCGAACCTGCGGCATCACTTCACCGCATCGGTCGGTGTCGCGCCGAGCGACTACCGCCGTACGTTCCGTGGGCAAGGGTATTGATTCGACAACCCCGCGGCGCCTTACTGTGGTCCCAGCATTTTCTTCTCTGGAGGCCAAGTGACCGCGACCCGTGAGCCCTGGTGCGGTTTCGGCTGGCTGGACGACGACGATGACTGGGACACCGTCGGCCCCGACGGCTACTACGAAACCGCCAGCCCAGGTCCATCCAGTGGCCGCCTGGACACCTGTGGGAACGTGGCTTCGCGCCGGACGATGCCGCCGCCCCCGCCCCCGTTCGGGGGCCGGCCGACCATGGCCGCGTATGGGCGCGCGATCGACCACTTCCGCAGCCATCCGGATCGCAGCGGCGGCCTCACTCATCTCCGAGACCTGATGATCAGCGGGGTGCGGGCCGGGACCATCAGCGCGCACGAGGTGCTGTGCCATGTCCGGCCGGCCGCGGTGGCGGTGACGTTGCTGGCCGAACGGGATCCGGCGGTGGCGCCGACCGGAGCGCTGATCGCTGCCCGGATCCGGGTCGGCGCGGGGATGCATCCCGAACGCTGGGCCGACCTGATCGACCGGGTGGAGTCGTGGACGGGATCGCTGCTGGCGCTGCTCACCGCGGCCGCCGACGAACGGCCCAGCCTGCCGCCGGCCCGGCCGAAGGCCTGGACCGGCCACCTGTGGCGGCCGGCGAACATCCTGCTGGCCCTGGCGCCCCGGGCCGGCGCGGAGCACTTCCTGACCGCCGGCGCGGTCGGGACCGCGGTCCGGCGCGCCGGCCTGGCCCAGCGCATGGCCGGCTTCGTGCCGCTGTCCCGGCCGCTGGTGGAGCACACCCTGAGCTCGCGCGGCAGCGGCCGGGCCCGGCTGCGGCTGGCGGCCAACGCCTTCACCCCCGACGCGGTGCTGGCCGAGTTGCTGAACTGGGTCGGCGAGCCGGCCATCGCCACCGCGGTCCGCGAGCACGACTTCGCCGGCGGCCCGATTCGCTATGAGGCCTTCGAAACGGTCCGCGACCGGCCCGAGGCCCTGCGCAGATCCCTCGCGGTGCTGCTGGAGTACGGCGAGAAGCAGTTCCTCGACCTGCTCGCCGCGATACCCGACGACGACCCGGTGTGGATCCACACCCTGATCCGCACGGCCGGCGACGCCCTCGGCCCCGACGCTCGCCTCGCCGCATACGCCCGCCTGGCAGAGGTCTGCGAACCGGAAGCAGTCTGGACCCTGGACCTGTCCCTGTCCGGCTCCCTGGAAGCGATGCTCCCGGAGGTGCGGGCATCGATGACCCAGGGATCGGCCGCACCGCTGACCGAGGCGCTACGTGCCGTGCCGTTCCAGGACCGATTCCATGCCGAGAACGCGGCGGCGGCGGAGTTGCGCACCGAGGAACTGCTGGATCAGCCGTTGCCGTGGTTGCGGTGAGGGCTTGCCAGGACTTGCCACCGATCCGCGCGGTCTCTTAAGTCGCTGACTCAGCCGGCTCCTCAGGCGCCCCGCCCTTGACCTGTAAGGGCTGGCTAGGATCGGCCTCACGTACTACGGGAGGCTTGATGCTGGAGCTTGAGGGACTGCGCAAACGCTACGGTGACCGCGTCGCGCTGGACGGCGTGACGTTCACCGTGCGGCCGGGGGAGCTGTACGGCTTCGTCGGGACCAACGGCGCGGGCAAGACCACCACGATGCGTATCACGCTGGGCGTCCTGGAACCGGACGCCGGCACGGTGCGGTATCGCGGCGCTCCGGTCGATGCCGAGACCCGGCGGACCTTTGGCTATATGCCAGAAGAGCGTGGCCTTTATCCCAAGATGCGCGTCGGTGACCAGCTTCGTTATCTGGCTGAGCTGCACGGCCTGAGCCGGGGTGATGCGGACAAGGCCGCCAGGTACTGGATGGAGCGGCTGTCCGTCATAGAGCGGGCCGAGGACCGGGTTGAGGCGTTGTCGCTGGGCAATCAGCAGCGGGTGCAGCTGGCGGCGGCGCTGGTGCACCATCCGGCGGTGCTGGTGTTGGACGAGCCGTTCTCGGGGCTGGATCCGGTCGGGGTCGACAATCTGGCCGAGGTGTTGCGGGAGCGGGCCGCCGAGGGGGTGCCGGTGGTGTTCTCCAGCCACCAGTTGGAATTGGTGGAGCGGCTGTGCGACAGCATCGGGATCATCTACCGGGGGCGGATGGTGGCCACCGGGAGCGTGGACGAGTTGCGGGCCTCGCGGTCGGAGCGGGTCCTGCGGGTCGGCACGGATGCCGCGGCGGGATGGGCGGACGCGGTGCCGGGGGTGGTGTCGGCCGAGTACGGGACCGGGGCGGCCACGACGCTGCTGTTGACCGCTGACGCCGACGACCAGGCGGTGCTGGACGCCGCGCGGGCTCTGGGGCCGGTGCGGGAGTTCACGCCGCTGCGGGCGAGCCTGGCCGAGCTGTTCCGGGAGGCGGTCGCCGATCACGACGGGGACGAGGCGGCGGCTGGTGCCGAGGAAGGAGCCGGCGCGTGAACCGCAACACGGTGCGGCTGGTGATGCGCCGCGAGTTCGTCGAGCGGGGGCGGGATCGCGGCTTCGCCATCGCCGTCGGCATCTCGCTGGCGATCGTGCTGGTGTCGGTGCTGATCGCGGCGCTGGTCTCGAACAAGAACAAGACGCCGTCCTTCGACGTCGGCTTCGCCGGCAGCCGCGCCGCCGTCGAGCAGCAGATAGCCGAGCAGTCGGCGCCGACCTACAAGATCAAGATGACATCGACGATCATCCCCGGGGACGGGGTGGCCGCGGCGCAGCAGCAGGTCAAGGACGGCAAGCTGGACGCGTTGGTGGCCGACGGCAAGGTCTACGTCAAGGATTCCGTCGATCCCAAGCTGGAGCCGGTGCTGGCCGGGGCGAACCTGGCCGCGCAGGTGCCGAACCTGGAGCAGGTGCAGCCGCAGACCACGGTGCAGCTGGCGCCCAAGGATCCCGAGGCCGGGCAGCGCAAGACCGTCGCGCTGATCGCCGAGATCACGTTGTTCAGCCAGATGATCGCGTACTGCATGTGGGTCGCCACCGGCGTGGTGGAGGAGAAGGCCAGCCGGGTCATCGAGGTGCTGCTGGCCACCGTCTCGCCCCGCGCGCTGCTCACCGGGAAGATCATCGGGATCGGCGGCCTCGGCCTGCTGCAGCTGGCCGCCACGATCGCGGTCGGCCTCGGCGCCGGCTCGGCGACCGGCGCGCTGCACATCAGTACCCAGGTGTGGCAGACCGTGGCGATCGTGGCGGTCTGGTTCGTGCTCGGCTACATCTTCTACGCCTCCGCCTACGCCGCCGTGGCGGCGCGGGTGTCGCGGCAGGAGGAGATGCAGACCGCGGTGCAGCCGTTGAACCTGCTGATCATGGTGCCCTACTTCGCGGCGTTCGCGGCGCTCAGCAACCCCGACGCCGTCTGGGTGCGGGCGGCCTCGCTGATCCCGCCGTTCTCGGTGCTGATCCAGCCGGTGCGGATCGCCGGCGGCGACGCCTCGTGGTGGGAGCCGGTGGTGGCGATCGGACTGATGGCGGCGGCGACGGTCGGGATCGTGCTCGCCGGGGCCCGGGTGTATGAGAATTCTGTGTTGCGGTTCGGGTCCAAGGTCACGCTGCGGGCCGCCTGGAGCGCGGGGAGGAAGGCTTAGCGTGCGCGAGGTGCGGATCCTGTCGTTCAACACGCTCTACCGGCTCGCGCCCCGGGTGCGGCTGCGGGCGCTGGCCGACACGCTGGCGCGGTCGGACTACGACGTGGTGTGCCTGCAGGAGCTGTGGGTGCCGCAGAACTTCCAGCTGTTCCGAGCCCTGACGAAGGACGCCTTCCCCTACGCCGCGCACGGTCTGCGCTACCCGGTGGTCGCCGGCGGACTGCTGACCCTGTCCCGGAGCCCGATCGTCGGGCACCGGTACGAGATGCTGGTCCAGGCCCGGCCCTGGCGGCGGGAGCTGCTGATCCGCAAGGGCGTGCTGATCACCAGGCTGGCGGTGGACGGGGAGTTCCTGACCGTCGCCAACACCCACCTCTCGGCGAACCGGCACGCGGACTGGTCGCGCGGGGCGCCGTTCACCAAGGTGCAGCAGAAGGAGCTCGCGGGCCTGGCCGCCGAACTGCGGCGGATCGACTCCGGCGAGCCGGTGGTCGCGGTCGGGGACTTCAACGTGCCGCGCGACTCCTGGCTGTTCGAGGGCTTCCTGGCCGCCTCCGGCCTGCACGACGTGTTCGACGGAGACGCCACGACGACCTTCCGGCCGGTGCCGGGCTGGGACGGCGCGGCGCTGGACCAGGTGGTGGTCTCGCCGGGGCTGAAGGCGACGGCGGAGGTGGTGCTGAAGGACAAGGTCCGGACCGGCGACGGCCAGGAGCGCTACCTGTCGGACCACTTCGGGGTGGCCGCCACGATCGGCTGACGGCCCCGGACGCCTGTTACTCCGACCGGTGGTCCCTGCCGACTGGAAGATCCCCGCCGACCGGCACGTAAGCGTCCAGACGCTCCCACCGGATGATCTGGTCGACCGTCTGGTCCGGCGTGCCGGCGGAGCGGATCATCAGCACGCCCTCCTGCGGCGTCGGCGGCTCCAGCACCGCCAGCTGGCTGCCGAGCATGTCGGCGTGGAACATGTGGCCGCGCCGGTCGGTCATGCGCTGGTGCAGGGTCTTGAGGTCGACCACCAGATACACCATCCGGACCTGCGGCCGGCCGGCGCGCAGCAGATCGCGGTAGCGGCGCTTGAGCGCCGAGCAGGCGAGGACGGCGGGCCGGCCGTCGGCGCCCTGCTTGTCGATCCAGCGGCCGATCTCGGTCAGCCACGGCAGCCGGTCGGCGTCGTCCAGCGGCTTGTGCGCCGCCATCTTGGCCAGGTTCGCCGCCGAGTGGAAGGCGTCCCCGTCGGCCCAGTCCCAGTCCAGCCGGGACGCCAGCCGGGCGCCGACGGTCGACTTGCCGCTGCCGGCGACACCGGTGATGACCACCGCCGGGGGCGGGACGCGCTGTGCCATGGCACCAGGGTTACCACCGGGCCCGGCCTGATGCCCGCCGAGGGAGGTCCTTCGGGGGCCGAGTCGCACCGGTACGCCGGAATACGGGGAATAAACACCCGCCGATTCCATGCTGCCGCCGACATGAGCTCAAACGCAGAACGCCTAAGCTGGAACGAGCAGATCATCGAGGAGTTCCGCGCCAACGCCGGCAGCGTGGCGCAGTTCGGCGGCAAGGGTCTGGTGCTGCTGCATCACACCGGCGCCAAGTCCGGCACCGCCTATGTCTCCCCGCTGGCCGCGATCCCGCAGCCGGACGGCGGCTGGGTGATCGTGGCCTCCAACGGCGGCCGTGACACTCACCCCGCCTGGTTCCACAACCTGCGGGCCAACCCCGCCACTGAGATCGAGGCCCCCGGCGACGACGCGGTACGCACGGTCAAGGTCCACGCCCGCGTGCCCGACGACGCCGAACGCGACCGCCTGTTCGCCGAGGTGGTCAAAGTCGCACCGGGCTTCGGCGAGTACCAGCAGAACACCAAGCGCCGGATTCCCGTTGTCGTCCTGGAACCGGCTGCCTGAATCCAGACGCGGTAGAGCTAGACGCGGTAGAGCCGCCGGGCGATGTCCGCCGGCAGGTCGTAGGGCCGCTCCTGGGGCAGATACTCGGCGGCGCGGTCCCTACGGCCCTCCTTCAACTGGTCAGCCATCTTGCGCGCTGTCGGCGTGACGTCCCGGATCTCGGTGGTCCACTTCTCGACACAGTCGGCCACGATATGCCGGCTCAGCCCCACCTGGATCGACCGCGCGTCCAGCGTGGCCCCGGCCAGCGTCCGCTCAGGGTCCCACTGCACTCGCACCGGCGACACCTTGAGTTCCTGCTCCCACCGCGCACGGCTTACGGCCCTCAGCATTACGGGCTCAGTGTCCCCAACCCTCATGCCAGCTGTAGTGATCGGCACTGCCCTTGCGCCGCACCACGATCTTCCCGAACCGCGACTTCCCGGTGATGCGGATCAGCGGCCCGTCCTCCCCGGCGTCACCCCGGCCGCTGGTCACCGCCCGCTTGCCGAACAGGGCACCGCCCTCATCGACGACCCGCGCGTTCTCCGGCACGGTGATGATCGCCTTCCCGCAGAAGGTGTTCACGTCCAGCGTGATCTCCCGGCCCGGCAACACCGCCTCGGACAGATTGACGATCAGCGCCCCGAACCTGGCCCGGGCCACCGTATGCCGCCCGGCCACCCACCGCCCGTTGCGGATCACCTTGCTGAAGGTCGCATCCAGCTCCTGCCGCTCCACGGCGGCCAACGCCGGCGCCCCCGCCTTGCGCGCCTCAGCCGGCAGATCAGCGGTCAGCGGCACCAACTCGGCCCGGGTTTTGGCACTGTAGGCGACATCGATGCGCTCAGCCAGCTCCGCGCTGTCCAGCCGCCCCTGCGCCAGGGCCTCCGCCAGGATCGCCGCGACCTCATCCCGCTCAGCGTCGGAGGCGCGGACCGCCGGCGCGGCGGGGGGAGTGGACGTGTCGTTGTCAGGGCCGATGGTCATGCCGGAAGCGTAGCGCGGAACCACCGGTAACGCGATATGTCGCGTTGTCGGCGGCTGAAAGCTCCTCGGCCCGCTCAGTCCACGACCGGCCCCGGCACGATGGCATCGATCTCCGCCAGCTGTTCCGCGGTCGGCTCCCACGTCCCGGCGGCCGCGTTGGCCCGCACCTGCTCCGGATTCATCGCTCCAGAGATCACCGAAGCGCAGCCGGGCTGCGCGGCCAGAGCGGCGATTCCGACGTCCAGCAGCGTGCGGCCATTCTTCTGCGCCCACGCCGTCAACGTCTCCACCTTGTCCAGACGCTCCTCGGTCACCCACTCAGACCGCTGTGCCAGGCGTGCGTTGTCCGGGATCCCTTGACCGCGCCGGATCTTCCCGGTCAGCAGACCGTTCGCCAGGGGGAAGTACGGCAGGACTCCGAGGCCGAAGTGCCTTGCCGCCGGCACCACCTCGGTCTCCGCCTCCCGTACCAGCAGCGACCAGTGGTTCTGCGCCGACACGAACGGTGTGGCGCCCAGCTGCTGCGCCACCAGATGCGCCTCGGCGATCTGCCACCCCGTGAAGTTCGAGTTGCCCAGGTAGCGGACCTTGCCCTCGCGCACCAGGTCGTCGAGCGCTGACAACGTCTCAGCGATCGGGGTCCGCGGGTCCGGGGTATGCAGCTGATACAGGTCGATGTGGTCAGTCCGCAGCCGCTTCAGCGACGCCTCGACGGCCCGCCGGATATAGGCCCGACCGCCCTTGGCGCCGGCCGCCGCCCCGTACTTCATGTCATAGCCCTGATGCCCGAACTTGGTGGCCAGCACCACCTGCTCCCGGCGGCCGGTCAGCACCTCGCCCAGGAACTCCTCAGACTGCGTGTCGCCGTACATGTCGGCGGTGTCCAGCAGTGTGATCCCCGCGTCCAGCGCGGCGTCGACGACGCGGCGGGTACCCGCGACGTCCAATCGACGGCCGAAGTTGTTGCAACCCAGTCCCACGACGGAGACCAACAAGCCGGAATTCCCCAGGTGGCGATAGCGCATACCGCGATCCTAAGGGGTCTTCAGGACCCGTCGCCTGTCAGCTTCACCCGTTCAAAAACTCCACCGGCACCTCCACCAACCGCGACCGCAGGAACTCCCCAAGGCCCTTGGCCTGCGGGTCCGCGCGTGTGGAAGAGGCCACACCCTCTCCCAGCAGCCCATAGACCACGAAGTTCAAGGCCCGAAGGTTCGGCAGCTCGAACCGCTCCACCCGCAGGTCACTGCTTTCCGGCACCAGCTTCTGGAACGCGTCCACGTCCAACGTCTCACTCAGCCACGCGTACGCCCGCTCGCTGCGCGTCCACAACCCCACATTGGCGTTCCCGCCCTTGTCGCCCGACCGTGCCCCGCACACCAGTCCAAGCGGCGCCAGCCGCTTCATCCCATCCGAAACGAACCGCGGCACCGGCGCCGGCCCACCCAGGTGCAGCGCCTGCCCCATCGGCCGCCGGCACGGCTGGATCACCACCCGCTCGCCGTCCGGCAGCACGGCGACATGCTCCACATACCGGTCCTGGATCAACGTCGGCCAGTACACGCCGTACTCCACTTCGCGCGTCGGCGGAGCGGTCGCGTGGAAGCCGGAATATCCCGACAGCGCCAGCCCGGTGACGGCCCCGGTGAAAGCCTGCCCGACCTTGTCCGGGTCCTTGTCCTTCACCGTGATGTGCAGATACGCCGTGGCCTCCTCGCTCGTGCGCGCTTGCTCGGCCGGCTTGTCGCTGCGCTGCAGCCGCACGTCGACCGACTCGAAGCGCTGCCGCCCGCCCAGGGTGTCGAAGATCTGCGCCTCGGCCAGGCTGGCCTTGGCCTCGACATCCAAGCCGGTGATCCCGAGCGTGATCGAGTTCCGGTACCCGCCGCGGTAGTTCAGCGCCACCTTCAGTTTGTGCGGCCCGGTCATGCCCTTGACGCCGCTGATCAGCACCCGGTCCGGGGCCTGCTGCGTCAGCCGGACGGTGTCGAAGTGCGCCGTGACGTCAGGGTTCGGATAGGCCGGGCTCTCGATCTCGTAGAGCAGCTGCGCGGTGACGGTGCCGACCGACACCACGCCGCCGGTGCCCGGGTGCTTGGTGATCACCGTCGAGCCGTCGTGCGCGATCTCGGCGATCGGGAAGCCGGGCACCCGGTTGTCCGGCAGCTCGTCGAGGAACGAGTAGTTGCCGCCGGTGCACTGCGGGCCGCACTCGATGACGTGCCCGGCCACCACCGCCCCGGCCAGCGCGTCCCAGTCCTCGCCGCTCCAGCCGTGCCACCAAGCGGCCGGGCCCACGACGAGTGAAGCGTCGGTGACCCGGCCGCAGACCACGATGTCCGCTCCGGCGCCTAAGGCCGCCGCGATGCCCCAGGCGCCGAGGTAGGCGTTGGCCGACACCGGCTCCAGCGCCTGGTCGAACGGCGCCCCGGTGTCCAGGTTCTTGAAGTCGACGTTCTTGGCAAGCAGTTCGGGCAGGCGCGGCAGCAGGTCGTCGCCCTCGATGTGCGCCACCTTCAGCCGCAGGCCCAGATGCGCCACCAGGGCGCGCACGTCCTCGGCGAGCCGGGCCGGCTCCAGGCCGCCGGCGTTGGCGACGACCTTGATCCCGCGCTCCTGGCAGGTGCCGAGCACCTGGTTCAGCTGGGCCAGGAAGGTGCGGGCATAGCCGGGGCCGCCGCGCTCGCGGGCCTTGTGCAGGATGAGCATCGTCAGCTCGGCGAGATAGTCGCCGGTGAGCACGTCGATCGGCCCGCCGTCCACCATCTCCCGGGCCGCGGACAGCCGGTCGCCGTAGAACCCTGAGGCGTTGGCGATGCGGATCGGTCTTCGGGCAGGCGGCTGCGCGTTCACTTCACGAACTCCTCGCAGTGTGGACTGAGTTCTCTCGGTGACTTTACTCGCGAGGTGCCCCCTGGCGGGCCAGTAGCGCGCAGGTTTTCCTATAACGGGTGAAGGCGTCCCCGCTTGAGACGCTAAGAATCGTCATGCGGCGTGCTGGGGCCATGCTGACAATCCTTGCCTCGGATAGTGGCGGCCGACAAGTCACTCCCCAGGCTGATTCGCCGCCCGCACACGCGACCTATCGTGAAGCCATGACTGTCGACGACCTGACCCCGCAGGAGATCGCCGCGGCCCTGGCTGCCCGCCGTGAGCTGGGACCGGACTACGAACGGGAGATCGCCGCCTCGCTGGCGGACCGGATGCAGGCCCGCATCGACGCCGAGGTGGCGGCGCGCACCGGAGCCGGCGAGAAGTCCGCTCCGAGTCCTCGCCACGACCTGGAGATCGCCGACTCGGTGACGGCCCGCTGGACCGCCCTGGGGTCGCTGGCCGCCGGGACCATCGTCACCCTGGCCACCAGCGACACCTCCGACCACGGGGCGCTCTCAGCGACCTGGTTCGGGATCATCGTGATCAACGTGGCGGTGAACCTGGGGCGGCGCCGGCGGCGCGGCCGGTCCTGACGCGCGAGGCGCCCACCGGCGATCAGGGCCCGGATTCCCGGCCGGAGGCGAGAACCCGAACCCTGATGTGCGCCACGGGCTGATGCGCTGATCGAACCGCCGAACCGCTCACGCCTCCGGCAGCGGCTGCGGAGCGTCGATCCCGGAGTAGTGCGCCGCCGGACGTATGATCTTCGAGTCGCGCGCCTGCTCCAGGATGTTCGCGCACCACCCGATGACGCGAGAGGTGGCGAACGTCGGCGTGAACATCTCGCGCGGCACGCCCGCCAGCTCCATCACCACGCCCGCGTAGAACTCGACGTTGGTGTACAGCTGCCGCCCCGGCTTGAGCTCGGCCAGGGCCTTGAGCACGTGGCCCTCGACCGCGACCGCGAAGTCGACCAGGTCGCCGCCCAGGCGCTGGGCGACGGCGCGCAGCAGCACCGAGCGCGGGTCGTCGGTGCGGTAGACCGGATGGCCGAACCCCATGATGCGGGCGCCGGCCTCGACCTGCTCGCGCACCCACTCCTCGGCCTTGTCCGGGGTGCCGATCTCGTCCAGGGTGTCCAGCGCCCGGGACGGCGCGCCGCCGTGCAGCGGCCCGGACAGCGAGCCCAGCGCGCCGGTGACCGCGGCGGCCAGGTCGGCGCCGGTGGAGGCGATGACGCGGGCGGTGAAGGTGCTGTTGTTGAACCCGTGGTCCACCGTCGAGATCAGGTACTGCTCGATCGCGCGCGCCTGCTCCGGCGTCGGCTCCTTGCCGGTCAGCATGTAGAGGTAGTTCGCCGCATACGACAGGTCGTCGCGCGGTTCGACCGCCTCCCGGCCCTTGCCGAGCCGGTGCACCGCGGTCAGCACCGTCGGTGCCAGGGCGCTGATATAGAGGGCGTCGCCGCGCCGGGTCTGCTCGTCGATGTCATAAAGCGGACGCATTCCACGCTGCCCGGCCAGCAGCGGCAGTGCCGCGCGCAGGCCGTTCATCGGGTCGCCGTGCACCGCCTCGGCGATGGCCGGCAGCAGGGCCTTGACCTTCCCCGGCAGGTGCCGCACCGGCACGGTCTCGGCGCGGAACCGCTCGCGTTCGGCGGCGTCCGGCAGGTGGCCGTCGATCATCAGGACCCAGACGTCCTCCAGGGTCCGCTTCTCGGCCAGTTCCACCGCGTTGTACTGACGGTAGTGATAGAAGCCTTCCTCACCGCGCACGTCGCCGACCTCGGTGTCGGTGACGATGACGCCGGCCAGACCGCGCGGGACCTGCACGGTGGTGACGCTCCGCGTGGGGCGAGGCTGCTCGGATCCGAGCATCGTCGTGCCTCCTTGGGTGATTGTGTCGTCACTCGATCTTCGGCACCGTGCGGGCCGGGCGTCAATCGGCGGGCGCCGTGAGCTGTGATGATCATGGGGTGTACGCTGGCGCCGTGACGGATGTGATCTCCCTCACCGGACTCGTCAAGACCTTCGGGCGCGGCTCGGCCGCGACCCGCGCGCTGGACGGGCTGGACCTGGTGGTCGCGCCCGGCGAGGTGCACGGCCTGCTCGGCCCGAACGGCGCCGGCAAGTCCACCACTCTCAGGATCCTGCTGAGCCTGCTGCGCCCGGACGCCGGAGCGGTCCGGCTGTTCGGCCGCGACGCCCGTCGCGACGCGGTGGCGCTGCACCGGCGGCTGGCCTACGTCCCCGGCGATGTGGCCCTGTGGCCGGACCTGTCCGGCGGCCAGGTACTCGCGATGCTCGCGAAGCTGCGCGGCCACAGCGGGCCGGCCCGCCGGCTGCCGGAGCTGCTGGAGCGCTTCGACCTCGACCCGGGCAAGAAGGGCCGCGCCTACAGCAAGGGCAACCGGCAGAAGGTGATGCTGGTCGCCGCCTTCGCCTCCGAGGCGGAGCTGCTGGTGCTGGACGAGCCGACCAGCGGTCTGGACCCCTTGATGGAGGCCGAGTTCCGGGCCTGCCTGGCCGAGGAGAAGGCGCGCGGGCGCACCATCCTGTTGTCCAGCCACATCCTGTCCGAGGTGGAGGCCGTGTGCGACCGGGTGAGCATCATCCGGCGCGGCCGGGTGGCCGAGTCCGGGACGCTGGCCGAGCTGCGGCATCTGACCCGGACGTCGGTGAGCGCGGAGGTCGAGCGGCTGCCGGCGGCCTTCGGCGGCTTCCCCGGGCTGCACGAGGTCCGGGTCACCGACCTGGACGGCCCGGCCGGGGGAGTGCGGCTGGAGTGCAGCGTCGACACCGACCAGCTGTCTCACCTGATGGTGGCGCTCGGCACCGAGGGCATCAGATCTCTGACAAGCCGTCCGCCGACGCTGGAGGAGCTGTTCCTGCGGCACTATGCGGCGTGAGCGGGGGTACGAGGGGGAGTACGAGCACGAACACGGTCCGGCCGGGCTCTGAGGCCACCGCCACCTGACCGCCGTGCGCCTCGGCGATCGCCCGGGTGATGGCCAGGCCGAGTCCGGTGCTGCCGGAGGCGCGCGAACGGTTCGGATCACCGCGGCTGAACCGGTCGAAGGCGCGCGCCGCCAGCTCCGGGGACAAGCCAGGGCCGGTGTCTTCGATGGTGAGCCGGACCGCGTCGCGGCGCGGCGCTATGCCGACGGTGATCCGGGTGCCGGCCGGCGTGTGCACGCGAGCGTTGGTGACGAGGTTCGCGACGGCCTGAGCCAGGCGGTGCTGGTCGCCGGGCACCACGACAGGGTCCTGCGGCAGGTCCAGGCGCCACTCGTGGAGCGTGGAGGACGGCGTGCCTCGGCCATTGCCCTGAGTATCGACATCGGTCTGGGGATCGCTACCGCTGTGTGTGGCGCTACCGCTCCGGGTATCGCCACCGCCCTCGGTATTGCCAGCACTGTGCGCGCCGCCGTGATCCGCCGCCTGCGCGTCGTCCACGGCGTTCAGCACCAGGAGCGTCAGATCGACGTCCGCCGCCTGGAGCGGGCGACCGGAATCCAGCCGCGCGAGCAACAGCAGGTCGTCGACGATCGTGCTCATCCGGCGGGCTTCGGCGTCGATCCGGGTCAGCGCGTGACCCGGATCGCCGCCGCGGCGCAGGGCCAGCTCCGCGTGGCCGCGCACCGAGGCCAGCGGTGTGCGCAGCTCGTGGCCGGCGTCGGCGGCGAACTCGCGCAGCCGGCGCTCCACGGCCTGGCGGCGGGCCAGCGCGTCGCCGACGTGGCCCAGCATCCGGTTCAAGGAGGCGCCGACCCGGCCCACCTCGTCCTGCCGGTCGGCGTCGGGCACCCGCACGTCCAGCGCCACCTCGCCGCTGGCCAGCGACAGGGTGCTGACCCGCTCCGCGGTGGTCGCGACGCGGTCCAGCGGCCGCAGCGCCAGCCGCATCCAGGCCGCGCCGCCGAGGGCCGCCAGCACCACCGCGCCACCGAACAGCGCGAGCTCGGTCATCGCCAGATCGCGCACCGTGTCCTCGACGTGTTCCAACGGCAGCCCGGTGACCAGGGTGTCGCCGTCCGCGCCGGGGACCGCGCGCAGGCGGTACGTCCCCAGGGCCGACAGCCGCACGGTGTGCGCCGAGTCGTCCAGCGGCAGCCCGAGCAGCGCGCGGGAGTCGGCGGCGGACAGGGCGACCGTCGTGCTGCCGGCGGTCCGCTCGATCACGCCGGCCTGCGTCACCACGCCGCCGGCCGACCGGGCGCCGAAGGTGCCCGGCGCCTGTGCGCGGGTGTCCCCGTCGGCACTCCGGGCCAGTCCGTGTTCCAGGCTTTCCGCGTACCGGGGCCCGGCCAACGCCAGCTGCTGGTCCAGACGGTCCACCAGGAAGGTGCGCAGCAGCGCCGCGGTGGCGAGGCCGACGCCGGCGAAGATCACCGTCAGCAGCACGACCAGGCCGAGCGTCAGCCGGCCGCGCAGAGTGCGCGGCCGCAGACGACGAACCACCCTCATCGCGCGGACCGCCAATGCGGGCGCCGTTGTTGCCGACACCGCCGCTGCAGGCACCACCGCTGCCGCAGGCACTGCTCCCGCCGCCTCACGGCGCCGCGGCCTTGATCACATACCCCGCCCCGCGCACCGTGTGGATCATCTGCGGCCGGCCGGCGTCGATCTTCTTGCGCAGGTAGCTGATGTAGAGCTCCACCACGTGGGCCTGGCCGCCGTAGTCGTAGGACCACACCTCGGTCAGGATCTGCGCCTTGCTCAGCACCTGGCGCGGATGCCGCATCAGGAAGTGCAGGAGCCCGAACTCCTTCGGGCTCAGCTCGACCGGTTCGCCGCCGCGCGTCACCTCCCGCGCCGCCTCGTCCAGTACGAGGTCGCCGACCACCAGGCAGTCCGGCCCGGCCGGCCTACCGGCCCGGCCCCGGGCCGTGCGGCGCACCAGGCTGCGCAGCCGCACCACCACCTCGTCCAGGCTGAACGGCTTGGCCACGTAGTCGTCGCCGCCCGCGGCGATGCCGGCGATCCGGTCCTCCACGGCGTCGCGCGCGGTCAGGAACAGCACCCGCACCTCCGGCCGCGAGGCGTGGATCCGGCGCATCACCTCCAGGCCGTCCAGGTCCGGCAGCATCATGTCCAGCACCACCGCGTCCGGCCGGTAGGTCGCCGCCGCCGAGACCGCCTCCCGGCCGTCGTGCGCGCCCACCGCCTCCCAGCCCTCGTGCCGCAGCGCGCCGCAGACCACCTCCACCAGGTCCGGTTCGTCGTCGACGACCAGGAAGCGCCATGGTTCGGTCGGGTTCGGGGAGCTCACAGCCATGGCGGACATGGTGCTGGGCTTGCGTGAAGATTGCCTAAGGATTCCCGCCGGAGGGCCGCCGTTCTGAGCAAACTCAAAGGAAGCGCTGTTTACCTCGGGGCATGAGCACGACCGCACTGCGCCGCGAAGCCGCCCCGAGCGGCGGCAAGGCGTCCCCGCAAGCCGTCCCGCGGCTGGTCCTGGCCCTGGTGGCGCTGGGCGCCGCCGCGGTGCTGGCGGCGTGGTGGCGCAGCACGAGCAGCGTCACCGGCGCCGCCGGCTGGCTGACCGGCGCCGGCCGCATCACCGGCCTGCTGGCCGGCTACCTCGCCCCGATCCTGCTGCTGCTCATGGCCCGGATCCCGGTGCTGGAGCGGCGCGTCGGCGGCGACCGGCTGGCCCGCTGGCACGCCTTCGGCGGCCGGTACCTGGTGTACCTGGTCACCGCGCACCTGCTCACCATCACCTGGGGCTACGCCCTCACTGACGGCAAGAACCCGGTGGCCGAGGGTGTCGAGATCGTCTTCCACTACCCGGAGATGATCAAGGGAACGCTCGCCACGCTGCTCATGCTCGGGACCGGTGTGGTCTCGGCGCGCGCCGCGCGGAAGCGGATGAGCTACGAGACCTGGTACTACCTGCACCTGGCCACGTATCTGGCGATCGCGCTGGCGTTCAGCCACCAGATCGTCAACGGTGCGGAGCTGTCGGTGCAGCCGGAGCGGACGCTCTGGTGCGCGTACTACGTGCTGGCCGCGGCGGTGCTCGGCTGGTATCGGCTGCTGTTGCCGTATCTGCGGGACCGGCGGCATCAGCTGCGGGTGCACTCGGTGGTGCCGGAAGGGCCGGGTGTGTATTCGGTGATCCTCCGTGGTGAGCGGTTGGACGAGCTCAAGGCGCAGCCCGGGCAGTACTTCCGTTTGCAGTTCCAGACGCGCGCATTGCGATGGGCGGCGAACCCCTACTCGTTGTCTGCCGCACCGCATCCGAACTTCCTGCGGTTCACCGTCAAGAACCTCGGGGCGCACAGCGCGGCGGTGGCCGGGCTGGAGCCGGGCACGAAGGTGCGGGCCGAGGGTCCGTACGGGGCGTTCACGCACGTGAAGGCACGTTCGCCGCGAGTGCTGCTGATCGCCGCCGGGGTCGGGATCACGCCGATCCGGGCGCTGTTCGAGACGCTGCCGGGACAGCTGACGCTGGTCTATCGGGCCGGGAGCGACGCACAGATCCTGTTCCGGTCGGAGCTGGAGGAGATCGCGGCGCGGCGTGGGGCGCGGCTGGTGTATCTGGTGGGCAGCCGGCGGCGGCACCGCGACACGCTGACGGCGAAGGGGCTGGCGCGCCTGGTGCCGGGACTGACCGGGCACGACGTGTACTTGTGCGGTCCGGAGCCGATGCAACAGTCGGTGATCGCGGCTTTGCGGGAGGCGGGGGTGCCCGGTGGGCGGATCCATCACGAATCGTTCGAGTTCTGAGAAGTACGAGTTCTAGAAAGGCCTTTGCATGCGCCGCGCGATTGTCACCGGTACCGCGACCGTCTCGGGTGTCGTGCTGCTGCTCGGGTTGAAGCCGCACGACGACACGCCGAGCGCCAGCGGGCGCACGCTGTCCATCAGCTCGTCGGATCAGGGTTCCGCGGCGCCGAGCACCCAGAGCACGCCCAGCACGCCCAGCACGCCCAGCACGCCGAACACGCCGAGTTCGCCGAACACCGGATCGTCGAGCACCGGCACCACGACCACGACGCGCACCAAGACCGTGACCGGCGACGCCGCGGGCACTCGCTACGGACCGGTGCAGGTCGCCGTCACCTTCGATGGCAAGAAGATCACGAAGATCGACGTGCTGGAGTACCCGACGGAGAGCGGCCGGGACCGGGAGATCAACTCCTACGCCATTCCTCAACTGAACCAGGAGGCGATGGCGGCTCAGAGTGCGAACATCGACGGGGTCTCCGGAGCGACCTACACGGCCGAGGGCTACCAGCAGTCCCTGCAAAGCGCGATTGACAAGGCGGGGCAATGATTGACAAGGCGGGGCAATGAGCGTGCGGCACGTCGAGGCGGTGATGGGCACGGTCTTCTCGATCGTGGCCGACGGCATGGAAGATGTCGAGGACGGGATCGAGGCGGCGGTGGCCCGGCTGCACGAGATCGACGCCAAGTTCTCCACGTACCGGCCGGAAAGCGTGATCAGCCGGATGGCGCGCGGGGAACGCGTGACTTACGACGCCGAGGTCGCCGAGGTGCTGGAGCGCTGCGCCGAGGTCGAGGCCGACACCGACGGCGCGTTCAGCGTCCGGCCCGACGGCCGCCTGGACCCCAGCGGCTGGGTGAAGGGCTGGGCGATCGAGGAGGTGAGCCGCCTGCTGGCGGGGGCCGGCTCCCGGAGCCATCTGGTCGTCGGGGGAGGGGACGTGCAGGCGCGCGGCGAGGCCGAGGCGGGCCGGCCGTGGACGGTCGGCATCGCCGATCCGCTGCGGCAGGGCCAGTTCGCGGCGCTCGTGTCCGGAACCGACTTCGCCGTCGCGACGTCAGGGGTCGCCGAACGCGGCGACCACATCTTCGACCCGGCCACCGGCCGCGCCGCGACCGGCTTCGCCTCGGTCACGCTGATCGGTGAGCGGATCGCGCGCACCGACGCGTACGCGACCGCGGTGTTCGCGATGGGCCCGGACCGCGGCCTGGCGTGGATCGAGGCGCACGAGGGGTTCGAGGCCTATGCGGTGCTGCCGGGCGGCCAGACCATGGAGACCGGCGGCTTCGCGGAGTATCTGACTGGATGACGGTATGGATTGGCGTGTACCGGCGCTGAAATGCGCCGGTACATACGCTGGTACGCACGCGGGTACACATGCCGGTACATGTTGACCCCGCAGTAGCCCGCCGCCTACCCGATCCTGGCCTCGGCGGCGAGCATCGCCGTCAGCGCCTCCGGATCGGCGACGTGCTCCGGCAGCCCGCGCGCGCGGAACCACTGCGCGACGTTGCGGATGTCGCGGGCCAGGAAGTCCCGGCCGTTGGGGTTGATCACCACGTCCACCACCTGCGGCAGGTCGATGAGGACCAGCCGGCCGTGGTGCACCAGGATGTTGTACGGGGACAGGTCGCCGTGGGTCTGGCCGCGCTCGGCCAGCGCCAGCAGCGCCGCCACCAGCTGCTCCCACAGGTCTTCCAGCTCCTCGGCTTCCGGCCTCAGCTGGGCCAGCCGGGGTGCGGCGGTGCCGTCCGGGTCGCCGATGAACTCCATCAGCAGCTCGGTGCCGTACAGCTGCACCGGGTACGGCACCGGCACGCCGGAGTGCCACAGGTCGGACAGCGCCGCGAACTCGGCGATGGCCCACTGCTGCGCGATCAGGTTCATGCCGAAGGAGGTCCGGCCCTCGATCGCTCGCATGTCGCGGGTGCGGCGCAGGCGGCGGCCTTCGAGGTAGCCGGCGTCGCGGTGGAAGGTGCGGTGCTCGTTGGAGCGGTAGCGCTTGGCGGCCATGGTGACCTCGGCGCCGGTCTCCGGCGAGACCCGGCGGAGCAGGAAGACGTCGGCCTCCTTGCCGGTCTTCAGTACACCGAGCTCGTAGTCGCAGGCGCTCTGCTCGGTGATGACCCACTCCGGTCGCGGGTCGGGTCCGTGGCTGGAGTCGGCCCAGTTCGACCAGCGGTCGCCCTCCGGCGGTGCCAGCTCCTGGTTCTCGCGCTCGATGGCGAGGCGGGCTTTTTCTTCGAGGGTGAGGCGGCCCTTGCGATCCGGGTTCGCCAGGCGGGTGTCCTGGCGGCGGCGCATGCGCTGCGGGCGTGCGGAGAGGTCTTCGTCGTACGCGTCGTAGGTGTCAGACTCTTCGAAGTCTTCGAGAGCGAAGTCTTTGAGATCGGAGTCTTTGAGATCGGAGTCTTCGAGGCCAGAGCCTTCGAGGCCAGAGCCTTCGAGGCCAGAGTCTTCGAGATCGGCGGACGCGTCGATGCCGTCGAAGTCGTCGTTCAGGTACTGCGAGTGCTTGGGCACTGTGGTGTTCTCCATGTGGAAAGGAGGGAAATGAGACGGAAATCCGCGCGCGCGGCAGTGACGACACTGGCCACTGTCCCCACCTCCTTCCAGGAGAGACACAAAGCGACGATCTCGTGATCGGCGACGAACAGAAGGCTGCCACGCCGCACCCGCAACGCGCAACCGGTTTTTCTGCCGCTCGCTACGATCAAGGAATGAGCGAGGAAGCCGAGGCGGGCGCGATCCGGTGGGTCCGGGCCGCTCAACGCGGCGACGCCCTGGCCATGAGCCGGCTGTTGGACGAGCTGACGCCCTACGTCGGCCGCCTCTGCGCGCCGATCGCGCTCGCGGACGGCGCGGACGCGGCCCAGGAGGCGCTGATCGCGGTGTTCCAGAACCTCGGCAGCCTGCGGGAGCCGGCCGCGTTGTACGGCTGGGTGCGACGGATCGCGGTTCGGGAAGCGGTGCGGGTCGCCCAGCGCCGAGCGCGCCAGCAGCCGGCGGAGCTGACCGAGCTGCCCGTGCCGGGGAGTGCGGAGTTGGCGGTGGATGTACAGGATGTCCTGAACAGACTGTCTCCGGAGCATCGGGCCATCCTCATGCTGCGCGAGATAGAGGGACTGGACGAGCGCGCCGCGGCGGAAGTGCTGGCGGTGCCGGCGGGCACGGCGAAGTCGCGACTGAGCCGGGCGAAGTCGGCGTTTCGGAAGGCGTGGGAAGCATGAACGGACACCTTCAAGGGGCTGAGGTGAACGAGTGGCCCGTCGCGGACCTCGACCCGGTCCGCCGCATGCGGGTCCTGGCCTCGGCGCTGCCCGGCGGCGGGTTCGCGCAGCTCCGGATCGAGGCGCCGGTCGAGCGGGTCTGGAGCTACGTCGCGGACCTGGACCGCAGCATCCCGGACCTGATCGGCTTCCTGCGCCGTTTCGAGCTCCGGGACGACGGCACCGCGATCGCCACCGGGCTGCTCGGCAACCGCGGCCGCTTCGAGGTCGATCTGCGCGACGGCTGGTGCGTCATGCAGGACCGGTTCGTCGTCGGCGGATTCGCCGCGGTCGCCAACGAACGAGCCGGAGCAGACCAGGCCACGATCCTCGCCGCCTGCGCAGCGGTGCGCATCGCCGGCGTGCGGCGGATCGTCCCCCTGGTCTGCTCCGGCTCGTTCGTTGGCGATCGGACCGTCCTCAAGACACTGCGAAAAGTGCAGCGCCGGGTCGAGGCGCCGTGAGCCGGCAGCGTGCCGTCCGTATCAGACCACGAACTTCAGCACCTCCTCGGCGACCACCTCCGGTCGCTCCTGCGGCAGCAGGTGCCCGGCTCCCGGCACCACCACGACCCGCAGCTCGTCCGCGTGGCGCTCGCCGCCTTGCAACACCGCCGGCGGGATCACCACATCACGCTCGCCGCCGATGATCAGCGTCGGCACGGTCAGCCGCGCCTTGCGATAGCGGCCGCGCGGGTGGGCGAAGATCTCCTGCCACACGTACGCCGCGTTCAGCTGCTCGGCAGCCCGGGCGTGGCCCGGGTCGCGCAGCAGATCGGTGTAGACGCGGAGGTCTTCGCGGTCCCACAGGCCGGGGTCGCCGGACCAGAGCCGGAGCAGGAAGCCCGCGAAGCCGGTGCGCCGCAGCACCAGGCGTCCCAGCGGCGGATGCTCGATGAGGGCCGTGTGCCACATCCGCCACAGGTTCGGCAGGACGTGCCGGTGCATCGGCCACATGTGCGTCATGTTGACCGACACCAGAGCGCTGATTCGCTCCGGATGCCGCAGGGCGGCCGAGAAACCGGCCCAGCCGCCCCAGTCGTGGCCGACGACCGCGGCCCGGTCGATGCCCAGCGCGTCCAGCAGCGCCACTATGTCGTCGGCCAGGCTGCCGGTGCTATAACCGTGCGCGGCCGGCTCGGTCCAGCCGAAGCCGCGCAGGTCCACGGCCAGCACCCGGTGCCGTTCGGCGAGCTGCGGGATGACGTGCCGCCAGGCGTACCAGTGCTGCGGGAAGCCGTGGACGAGCATGATCGGCGCGCCGTCGGCCGGCCCGGACTCGGCGACGTGGAACCGCACACCCCGCGCGGTGACGTAGCGGTGCCGGACATCAGAGTCCTGGGGCAGTTGGGGCAGCTGAGGCAAGGTGAAGACGGACAAGAGTGACCCCTCCAGTTTCGACTGCGGTGGATGCTGTCGATCCGAAGAGGGGCCACCCCGCCTATTCGTTCCCTGTACAGGGCGTGAGCAACTATGTGATGTGTGTCACTTCACGCGTCACTTGCCGCGCCACATCCCGTGTCACTGCGTGCGACGGCCTACTGCGCGAGCCCGAAGGCGTTCACCAGCTGCCCGTCCGCGGTGTCGCCCTCCAGCGACCACGTCATGTCTCCGCGCAGGCCCAGAGCCTTGATGAACAGCACCTTGTCGCGGATGCTCTGCGGGTCGTCGAAGGTCCAGAACGTCTTGCTCGCCGGGTCGTACTTGTAGGCGGCGCGGGAGAAGGGGTCGTGGTGCACCGTCCCCGGCTGCGCCGCGATCTGGTTGTAGTTGACGTCCGCCGCCACGCCGGTCGCGCTCTGGAACAGCCCGTCGTTGTGCGGCCCGGGCGCGACGCCGGTCCAGCTGTGCGCGTAGAACGGGATCGAGATGGCGATCTTGCGCGGGCTGGCGCCGTGCGCCAGGTAGTTCGCGACCACCTCGGCCACGGAGATCTCGCCGTTGTCGGGATAGGGGTTGCCCGCGGTTGGACGCGGCGCCGGGTCGAACGGCGACGGGAACAGGTTCGACTGCGACTCGGTCGGGCCTGCGGTCTCCCACGGGCCGTGGAAGTCGAAGGTCATCACGTTCATCCAGTCCACGATCCGCGAGACCGGGCCGACTTCGATGTGCGAGACCTTCTCCGGGCCGGACGGCGTGTCGGCGGTGAGCAGGTAGTGCTTGCGGTCAGCGGAACCCTGAGCGTCCAACTGGCTGCGCAGTTCCTGCAGCAGAAGCGTGAAGTTGTGAGTGTCCTGCGGCCCGTGCGGGTTGCCGTTGCCCACCTCGTCCGGGTACTCCCAGTCGATGGCGATGCCGTCGAAGATCCCGGCCGCGGCGCCCGGTGCCGCGCCCGGCAGGTTCCCCTTGATGTACATGTCGATGCAGGACTGCGCGAACTTCGCGCGGGACTCGGCCGTCGCGGCGGCGGCGGAGAAGTTCGTCGACTCCGACCAGCCGCCGATCGACATCACGATCTTCAGGTTCGGATAGGCCTTCTTCAGCTCCGCCAGCTGGTGGAAGTTGCCGGCGACCGGCTGCGTCCAGGTGTCGGAGCTGCCGTCGACGGAGTTCGCGCCGTCGATCGGCTTCTGCCAGTCCGCCCAGGCGTCGGCGCTGGCGCAGGTGCCGTCCGGGGCGATATTCGAGAAGGCGTAGTCGATCTCGGTGAGCTTGTTGACGGCTCCCGATGTGACGAGGTTCTTTGTGTAGAACCCTGAGTAAACCCCCCATTGGGTGAGGTATCCGACGGAGACTCGGCCGTTGTCTCCGCCAGAGTGGGCTTCGGCGGGGCCGGCGGCAGTGAGCGGCGTTATCGCGAGACTCAGAACGGCGGCCGCCGACAGGGCGGCGCGGCGGCGCGTGAAGGGGCGGCGCATAGGGCTCCTCGAGTGAGACGAGAGGGGTCTAGACCAGCCTGGCGTGCGCAATGGTCCTCGCCTTGAACCTCGCGGTCAAGAGCTGGGTGGCAACCTTTGCCATCGGCTGACCAGCACCTCAGTGTTCATGGTCTAATCCAGTTGGTTTAGACCTTGGTCTAGACCTCACCCTTGACAGCCTTCGAGGACAGCAGTACTTCTTCGCTGAGGTATCCGATCCGTTCCTAGCGGCGCCGCTTCCCGGATCAGCTCCATGCGCCATCCCAACACAACCGAATCCCTCCCCCCACACGGAGAGTGCGAAAGGCATGAGAGCTTCACGAAGATCAGCCCTGACCGCGGTGCTGGCGTCCGCGGTCATCGTCGCGGGCGCGACCGCCGCCATCGGCACCGGCTCCGGCCCGGCCGCCGCCGGCACCAACACCACCGGGGCCGCGGCCACGTCCGGAGGGATCAAGGTCGCCTACTTCGACCAGTGGTCCATCTATCAGAACGCGTACTACCTCAAGAACGTCGACACCTCCGGAGCCGCCGACAAGCTGAACTACCTGCTGTACGACTTCGAGAACATCGACCCCGCCAACCTGACCTGCTTCGAGACCACCAAGGCCACCGACCCCGACCCCGGCGGGGAGAGCGACCCGAACGCCGGTGACGGCGCGGGCGACTCCTTCGCCGACTACCAGAAGTCCTTCGACGGCTCGATCAGCGTCGACGGCACCTCCGACGCCTACGGCATGCCGATCGTCGGCAACTTCCACCAGCTGCAGGAGCTGAAGAAGAAGCACCCGAACCTCAAGGTGCTGCTGTCGCTGGGCGGCTGGACGTACTCCAAGTACTTCTCCGACGTGGCGGCCTCCGACGCCGCCCGCAAGAAGTTCGTCTCCAGCTGCATCGACATGTTCATCAAGGGCAACATCCCGTCGCAGGGCGGCTACGGCGGCCCGGGAACCGCCAAGGGCATCTTCGACGGGTTCGACATCGACTGGGAGTACCCGGCGTCGGCCGGCGGCCACACCGGCAACCACTACGCCGCGGCCGACAAGCAGAACTACACCGCTTTGCTGCAGGAGTTCCGGAACGAGCTGAACGCTCAGGGGTCAGCTGACGGAAAGACCTACGCACTGTCGGCGGCGCTGCCCTCCGGCCAGGACAAGATCTCGGCGGGCATCGAGACGCAGAACGTCGGCAGCATCCTGACGTTCGGCGACGTGATGACCTACGACATGCACGGCGCGTGGGACGCGACCGGGCCGACGAACCACCAGGCCCCGATCTACAGCGACCCGAACGACCC
>JABFWL010000286.1 GCA_013362315.1 Catenulispora sp.
CGGGTGCCGGCCGCCGTCGCGTCGCAGCACCCTGAGCGTGCGCAGCGGGCTGCCGCCGACGGCCGGCGCCACCGCGGCGGTCGCGGCGCCGGTGAACCGCGCCGGGACATAGTTGAGCACGTCGTCCAGGCGCGCCGCGGCCCACCCGAAGTTCCGATACTTCGCATTGCGGTAGCCGACCATCGCGTCCAGCGTGTTCGCCGCGCGATAGGCCAGCAGCCCCGGAATGCCGGCGACCGCGCCCCAGAACAGCGGAGCCACCACAGCGTCGGAGGTGTTCTCGGCGACCGATTCGACGACCGCGCGCGCGATCTGGTCCGCGTCCAGACCGCGCGGATCCCGTCCGCACAGGTGCGGCAGCCTCTCCCGCGCCGCCGCCAGATCGCCTTGCCCCAGCGACCCGCCGATGATCGCCGCCTCCCGCCGCAGCGAGGTACCGCCCAGGACGCTCCACGTCGCCACCGCCGTCAGCAGCGTCCCGGCCACCGGACCCGGCCGCGACCGCCCGAACCGCTCGGCCGCCACGCCCAGCGCCGCGGCCGCCGACACCAGCGAGCCGGCGTACACGGCGCCCGCGACCCGCGAGTCCGCGTACGCCACCTGGCGCAGCCCCGACGCCACCCGTCCGAACCCGGCCACCGGGTGTCCCCGCCGGGGGTCGGCGAGGTACCAGTCGGCGGCGAAGCCGAGCGCGAGCCCCACGGCCCGGGAAGTAGATCGCATGCGGACAACGTATCGACGGCGCCGGTGGCGCGCCGTGATCGGCCCCGGTGGGACCGGGCGGTTACAGTGGCGGCGTGGGAACAGCATTCCTGCTGCTGTCCGTCTTCCTGGCGTGCGCGGTCGAGGCCGTGGAGGCCCTGACGATCGTGCTCGCCGTCGGCGTCACCCGGGGCTGGCGCCCGGCCCTGCAAGGCGTCGCGGCCGGGCTGCTCCTGCTCGCCGCCGTCGTCGCCGCGCTGGGCCCGGCGCTGACCGTGCTGCCGCTCAAAACGCTGCGGCTGGTGGTCGGCGGGCTGCTGCTGACCTTCGGCCTGCAGTGGCTGCGCAAGGCGATCCTGCGCGCTTCCGGCTTCAAGGACCTGCGCGACGAGGCCGCCGCCTACCAGCGCCAGGTAGCCGCCGCCGAGAAGGCCGCGAGCGCCAAGAGGCCGCTTGTCGAGGACTGGTATGCCTTCACCCTCTCGTTCAAGGGCGTGGTCCTCGAAGGGCTCGAAGTCGCCTTCATCGCCCTCACCTTCGGCGCCAACCAGCACGACCTCCCGCTCGCCGCGGCGGCCGCCGTCGCCGCCGTGCTGGCGGTGTCGGCGGCCGGGGCGGTGCTGAAGGCGCCGCTGGCGCGGGTACCGGAGAACACCATGAAGTTCGCGGTCGGTGTGATGCTCACCGGCTTCGGCGTCTTCTGGGGCGCGGAGGGTGCGGGGGCCGACTGGCCCGGCGGCGACGCCGCGCTGCCCGTCGTCATCGCCTACGTTCTGGCGGCGGCCGGCACCGCCGTGTGGCTTCTGCGCAGGAGGCGCGCCGCATGGGGAAACTGAAAGCCTTCGCAGCCTTCTGGTATGAGTTCATCGTCGGCGACGATCCGCTGGTCGCCGTCCTCATCATCGCCGCGCTGGCCGGCACCGCCGCCCTGAGCACCCGCACCACCGCCTGCTGGTGGCTGCTGCCGGCCGTCGTCACCCTGGCGCTGGCGGCGACGCTCGCCCGGGCGGTGCGCGGCAGCCGGAAGTGAGCCGCCAGAAGTGAGCTCGTTCTGAACTGTGCGCGTCAGCCGGCCGACCGCCAGGCTTCCGTGACGCAGCCTTCCTCGTACTCCCAGCGTCCGTCCTCCTCGCCCTCGACAAGGAGCTTCTTCACAGCGGCAAGGTCCACGTGGCCCGGCACGTTCAACGCGACCATGCCGAACCGCGCGAGGCCTTCGCCGGTGACCCCGTACGGCGCAAAGGCTTCCAGCACGCTCTCCAACCCCTCGCCCGGCCCGGGGATGATGCGGATCGTGCAGCAGTCCGAATAACGCAGCGCCTCCTGCACCCAGTGCGCGCCGTCCCGGTCGGTGGCGAACCGCACGACGTCGCCCAGCGCGTAGCCCCGCACGAAGAACGGCACGTTCTCCAGCCGCGCCGAGTCCTCGCCGACCCGCACCGCCCACAGCCGCTCGCTGCCGGCCGGCGGCCACCCGGCCTCGTCCTGGTGCAGCTTGAAGACCACCTTCAGCCGGTCCGCCCCGGCCACCCACGCCGCGTCGTCGATCACGTCTTCCAGCATCTCATCCCGCTACCGCCGCACTCGCCACCGCACTCATCATCACTCATCATCACTCATCATCACGGACATCGGTGCACTCGCTTGTCAGAACCTTGTTAAACTAGGCGGCAGGGAAGGGTGACGGTGGCGCCGCAAGCCTTCGCGGCGATCCGGTGCCACCGTCGTTCACCGTCGCCCGACCCCTTCTCAGCCCTGGTCTGTGGTGGATGCCTGGTCTGTGGTGGATGACATCGGCGTTGGATGACATCGGCGGGGCAGTTCGGCAAAACCCGCGTCATGAACCGCCGGCCCGCCGGTCTCTATCTCCGAGGGCCGCTCCGCGGCCTCGCATGAGGAGGCGGCGACGGGTCCGAGAACGGCCGGGCCGAGCAGAGTGCGGCTCGGACCCGTCGTCGCCGACTCGCGCCAATCGGAGCGCACTGGAGCGCGCTCTTTGTAGGGCTTTTATAAGCGCGTTTCGGGGAATGCTTCATCCGGTCGTGTACACCTCACTCGCATTCCGGTGCGGGCTGCGACGAACCGGTCCAAGCTTTCCTGCGACCATGCCGCGCCCACTGAAGGAGCCCGCACGTGCCCGTCCCCGCGGACCGTCCGCCCACCGACGCCGACCTGATCGCCATGGTGCGGGCCGGTGACCGCCGGGCATACGGGCCGCTGTACGAGCGGCACCGGCACGCGGCGCTGCGGGTGGCGCGGCATCTGGCCCGGGACGACGCCGCCGCCGAGGACCTCGCCGCCGAGGCGTTCACCCGGGTACTGGCCGCCCTGGACCGGGGCAACGGCCCCGACGAGGCGTTCCGCGCCTACCTCTACACGACACTGCGCCGGACCGCCTTCGACTGGGCCGAGTCGGAGAAGCGGGTGCGGCTGGTCGAGAACATCGCCGAGCTCGAAGTCACGGCCGCACCGGTGACCGGCGAGGACCGGGACCCGGTGGACGAGGCGTTCGACCGCGAGCTCACCTCGCGGGCCTTCCACTCGCTGCCGGAGCGCTGGCAGATCGTGCTGTGGCACCTGGAGGTGGAGGGCGAGACGCCCGCGCAGGTGGCGCCGTTGCTCGACCTGTCGGCCTCCGCGGTGTCGGCGCTGGCCTACCGCGCCCGCGAGGGGTTGCGGCAGGCGTTCCTGCAGGCGCACCTCGCCGAGACCGTCGATCCGCGCTGCCGTCCGTACGCGCAGCGGCTGGCGGCGTTCGTGCGCGGGAAGCTGGGGACGCGGGACCACGCGAAGGTCGAACGGCACCTGGACACCTGCGCGGACTGCACCGGGCTGTACCTGGAGCTGCTGAGGTTCAACGAGACGCTGCCGGAGGTGCTGTCGCCCCTGGTGTTCGGCTCGGCGGCGGCTGCGAAGATCATCGCCGGGGTGGCGGTCGGCGCGGCGGCGGCCACCGGCGTGGTCGCCACGACCACGGCGACGACCACCGGTGCGACCGTGGGCGGCGCGGCGGCGGACGGCACCGCGAAGGCCGGCGGCCTCTTCGCCCGCTGGATGATGCAACTACGGAAAAGCCGTCAAGCACAGACGATCACGATGGGCACCGTCGCGGCGGTGGCGTGCGCCATCATCGCCTGGGCGATGGTCGGCGGCGGCACGTCGACGCCCCAGGATCTGCCCGCGCCGCCGTCTTCGGCCCCGGTCGTGGCGCTCCCCGCGCCGTCGCCGATCGTGGCACCAGCCAAGCCGACGCCTCCGCCGCCACCGCCGGTCGTCAATCCGACGCTCCCACCGGCGCCGCCGCAGCACCCGACCGTGGTGCCACCGCCGCTCCCCACCCCGACCCCGACCGTCCCGACGCCGACCCCGACTCCGACTCCGACACCCACGCCGACCCCGGCGCCCACTCCCACCCCCACGCCGACTCCGACGCCCACACCGACTCCCACACCCACGCCCCGCACGTCGGAGCCCAGTTCCGAACCCTCCGAACCCGGAATCTGCGCTTGGGCCCGCGCGGCGTCGCAACATCCGGATTACGAGGACATCGGCCTGATCATCGGCGCGGAGTGGGACCCGGACTGCGATCCGGGCGAGCACTGGGTCCCCTTGGTGCCGCACCGTCCGCGCCCCACACCTACGCCGACTCCGAGCCCGACGCCGAGCCCGACACCATCTGAATCCGGGTCCCCGTCCCCCTCCCCGAACTCGCACGGCTCAGGCACCGCACACCGCTGGCCCGACCCGCACGACCCGGACGACCTCCAGGATCCGAACGGAACGGATCCGTCCAGGTAACCTCTAGCCATGCACAAGGACCTGCTCGACGCCCCGCCGCCGACCCTCCTGCCGGACGACTCGTCGGTCCGCGACCTGCTCGACTCCGG
>JABFWL010000674.1 GCA_013362315.1 Catenulispora sp.
CGACACCCGGAGCGACACCCGGACCGGCACTCCGACCGACGCTGTGACGGACTCCGTGGCCGACCCCGTGCCCGAGGCGCCCAAGATCTCCGCGCCGTCGCTGGCCGACGTGAACTTCGACGACCTGCTGCCGCCGGAGTTCGACGCCGAGCCGGAACCGCAGGCCCCTGCTTCGCCGCCGGCTTTCCCCGTGCCGCCGTCGATGTCGGAGCTGAGCTTCGACGCTCCCCAGGCCGCTCCGCCGCCCGCGCCACCCGTCGTTCCAGCACCCGCAGAGCCGGACGTCGCGGCCTCCGCGCCCGGCTTCCCGCCGCCGCCGATCCCGGGCCCCTCGGGTATGGGCATCTCGTTCTCCGGACCCGACGTCCCGCACGCCGCCTCCGGCCCCACGCCCGCTCAGCTGGCCGCCACCAGCCAGGCGCTGCGGATCCGGCTGCTGCGGCCGGACGGCAAGCCCTTCGACGGCCCGGAGATAACCACCGGCCCCAGGGACGAGGCCTCCGCGGAGCAAGCGCGCAACGGCTACGACGACGCGCCGCGCGGACCGAAGAAGCAGGCGCCGAAGGTCGTGGTGAAGTCCGGGCCGCTGGAACGCCTCGGGCACACGCTGGCCGTGTTGGCGATCTCCGCGATCGGCATCGTGCCGCTGGGTTACCTGCTGCTGCAGTCGGTGCACGACCGGGAGGACAAGCTCTCCGCGAAGATCACCGTGCCGACGAAGATGAACGTGCTCGACGGGACCTCGGAGGCGTATCTCGGCGCGATGGCCGCGGTCCTGCTGGTGGTCGCGCTGGTCTACTGGACGCGGCTCAAGCGGCGGCGGATGCGGTAGTCCAGCAGCGTGCCGAGCTGCTTGATCGCCGCGCGGTCGGCGAAGCCGTTCAGCCAGTAGTCCTGATCATGCAGGACGAGCCGCACCGCCGGCTTGTCCGGCCGGATCACGCGGTACTCGCGGCCCGCGACGCCGACCCGGGCTTATCCGGGTCCTGAGCTCCAGCGGCGGCTTGTCGGGCATGAGCGCCATGGTGCCTGCCGGCGCGGGCGGCTGCGAGCCGTTTTCCGCCGATGCCGGACGGGGCTCGGCTCAGTCGCCGGCCGCCGCGCCGAACTCCACTCCCGCCGCCCGCATCTCCTCGACCGCCGCCGCCGTCGTGGCCTCGGCCACCCCGGCCGTCAGATCCGTCAGCACCCGGGTGCGGAAGCCCTGACCCACCGCGTCCAGCGCCGTGGCGCGCACGCAGTGGTCGGTGGCGATCCCGACCACGTCCACCTCGTCCACGCCGCGCTCCCGCAGCCAGTCGCCGAGCGGCGTGTCGGCGCCGTCCACGGCCTCGAACCCGCTGTAGGCGGCGGCGAACGCGCCCTTGGAGAACACCTCGTCGACCCGGGAGCGGTCGAAGTCCGGATGGAACTCCGCACCCTTCGTCCCGGCCACACAGTGCACCGGCCAGCTGGACACGTAGTCCGGCTCGGCCGCGAAGTGCGCCCCCGGATCGGTGTGCCAGTCGCGGGTGGCGACCACCTGGTCGAAACCCCCGCGCTCCGGCCCGGCCAGCAGCTCGGTCACGCCCGCGGCCACCGCCGCGCCGCCCGACACCGGCAGCGAGCCACCCTCGCAGAAGTCGTTCTGCACGTCGACCACGATCAGCGCGCGCGTCATGCCCGTCCTCCTCACACTGCACATCAGCTCTGATAAACGGTAGGGATCGCCGGCTCTCCGCGCGACAGCTGCGTCGACCACGGCGGCAGCTCGGCCCGCGAGGCCTCGTGCCGCTCCCGGATCTCCTCCAGGCTCGGGCGGGCCACCACTTCGCCGCCGGCGACGTACTGCATCAGGAGGTCCCGGCCGTCGGCGCGCACCGACTCCGGCGCGGTGCCGGTGCCGATGACCTCCTCCTGCGCCACCCCGTCGGAGCCGATACGCCGAAAGGCGTATTTGCGGCCGCCGCGAGTGGCCTTCTCAGAGGACTTCTTCGCGACCGGCATCATCGGCGCGTCCGGCTCGGCGCTCGATCCGCGCGCCACCAGCTTGTAGACCAGGCCCGCGGTCGGGGCACCGGAGCCGGTGACCAGCGCTGTGCCCACGCCGTAGGCGTCCACCGGGGCCGCGGCCAGCGCGGCGATCTGGTACTCGTCCAGGTCGGAGGTGACGACGATCTTGGTCTGCGGCGCGCCGAGCTCGTCGAGTTGCCGCCGCACCCGGTGCGCCATCCACAGCAGGTCGCCGGAGTCCAGGCGGACCGCGCCCAGATCCGGCCCGGCCACGTCGACCGCGACCTTGACCGCCTCGGCCACGTCGTAGGTGTCGACCAGCAGCGTGGTGCCCTTGCCCAGGCTCTCCACCTGCACGCTGAAGGCCTGGCGCTCGCTGTCGTGCAGCAGTACGAAGGCGTGCGCCGAGGTGCCGGTGGTCGGGACGCCGAACCGGCGCCGCGCCTCCAGGTTGGAGGAGGCGGCGAAGCCGGCCAGATACGCCGCGCGGGCGGCGGCCACAGCGGCCTGCTCGTGAGTGCGGCGCGAGCCCATCTCCAGGCACGGACGGCCCATCGCCGCCGAGGTCATCCGGGAGGCCGCGGAGGCGATGGCGCTGTCGTGGTTGAGCACGGACAGCACCAAAGTCTCCAGCAGTACCGCCTCGGCGAACGTGGACTCCACGATCAGCAGCGGAGAGCCTGGGAAGTAGCACTCTCCCTCGGCGTAGCCGTGGACGTCGCCGGTGAACCGGTAGCCGGCCAGCCAGTCCCGGGTCCGTTCGTCGACGACTCCGTTCTCGTGCAGGAAGTCGCAGATCCCGGCGTCGAAGCGGAATTCCTCCAACGCGGTCAGCAGGCGGCCGACGCCGGCGGCCACTCCGTAGCGGCGGCCGTCGGGCAGCCGCCGGGCGAAGACCTCGAACACCGAGCGGCGGTGCGCGGCCCCGCTGGCCAGCGCGCCCTGCAGCATGGTGAGCTCATAGTGGTCGGTGAGGAGCGCGGTGCTGTTCACGATCTATCAGCGTAGTCTGGTGGGATGAGTGTCGCGCCGGTGGAGGTTGTTCCGGAGGCTGTGGAGGAAACCCGCTCTGCCCCGCTGGAAGAACCGGTCTGGGTCACCGTGGTATGGAATGACCCGGTGAACCTGATGAGCTATGTGACATACGTCTTCATGACTTATTTCGGTTACTCCAAGGGCAAGGCCGAGCGGCTGATGCGCGAGGTGCACAACCTCGGCAAGGCGACGGTGTCCAGCGGCGGCCGGGAGCAGATGGAGAAGGACGTGGCCGCCATGCACGGCTACGGCCTGTGGGCGACCGTGCAACGCCAAGACGGCTGAGAGAAGATCGGGGAACACGTGCTCCAGCCCTTCGAGGCCCACCGTACTGGGCGGATCGTCGGCGCCTTCACCGACGGCCAGGCCGGACTGCTGCGCTTCCTGCTCGCCGGGCAGCTGGCGCTGCTGGACGAGGAGGACCCGCTCGGCGCCGACCCGGATCCGCTGGCCGCGGCCCTGGGCATCGCCGACGGTCCGGTGAAGAAGCCGGACAACCCGGCGCTGGCCCGGCTGTTCCCCAACGCCTACGACGACGCCGACGACGCGAGCGAGTTCCGCCGGCTCACCGAGCCGGACCTGCGCGAGGGCAAGCGCTCCGCGGCCCGGCAGGTGCTGGGGTCGCTGGAGGGCTACGAGCCCGGCGACCAGGTGTGGCTGGACGCCGAGCAGGCCCGGGTCTGGCTCGGCGCGGTGAACGACATCCGCCTGGTCCTCGCGGTCTGGCTGGAGATCGAGGATGACGACGACGACCCGTTCGAGCGCATCCCGCCGGAGGACGAGCGGTACGAGATAGTGGCGATCTACCACTGGCTCGGCGCGGTGGTGGAGTGGCTGGTGGAAGCCCTGACGGGCTGATCGCCGCCCAGCTTGGCGAGACCGCCGTCGCTCCTGGCGCGCCGGGTGAATGTGACCGCAGGGCGCTGAGACGTCCATCGACGTGTGCCAGCATCCTGGCTCACGGCGGAGACCAGGTGTAGGCGGCGGCCGGAGCTGGAAACGGGAGCTGGAAACGGGAGCTAAAGACGGGCGTGGGCCCAGGGATAGCCCAGGGGCCCCGCCCCTCTTTAGCTCCGGTTAGAGCAGAGCTATCACTACCGCTGGTCCGCCGATCCCGACTTGCGGCGGCCGGCCACCACGGCGCCCGCGCCGACCAGCAGCGCGCCAGCGCCGATGCCGGCCAACCCCAGCACGTCGGCGCCGGTGTGCGGCAACTCCCGCGGCAGGGCGTGGCGCGGGGGCGCCATCACCCGCGTGACCTGGATGTCATGATCACGCACCTCCACCGGCGGTGCGGACACGCAGTCCGCCGGGGGCGGCGGCGGACAGGCGATGATCGGCGTCGGCACCGTTCCGGTGTCGCAGCCGGTCCCGGTGCTCGGGCTCAGAGCCTGGAACACGCTCGCCGTGATGCCGCACAGTTGCACGGGCACGTTCAGCGGCGCCTGTGCCGCGTTGCCGCTGATGATCCCGGGCTCACCGACGGTGCTCGCGCTCGCCCACGCGTCCGGCGACCCGGCCGCACCGGCGGGCACCGCTCGGGACCAGAGCTGCGAGCCGTGGTTCTCGTCGGCGCAGAAGTTGCCCAGCGCCGGATTGCCGGTGCCGATCAGGCCGGCCGTGATCCCGCAGGCCTCGGCCGGCAGGTTGACCGGCACCTGGGCGACGTTGCCCGTGGCCAGGCCCCTGTTGCCGTGCGCGATCCCGACGGCCGCCGCGCCGCCGCGTGTGTGGTTCACGCACAGGTTGCCCAGCGCCGGGTTGTCGGCGCCGATCACGTTCAGCGTGTCGCCGCAGATGTCGAGCGGCGCCTGGACCGGAACCTGCACGATGTTGCCGTCGGCGATGCCGCGCGACCCGGCGGTGGCGGCCGCGGCGCTCGCGCCCGCGACGGTGCCCGGCAGCGCGTGCGGTCCGCCGTTCACGCAGGCGTTGCCCGCCGCGGGGTCGTGGATGCCGATGACGTTCGCGGTCACGCCGCAGAGGTTGACCGGCACGTCCAGCGGCACCTGCACGACGTTCGCGTTGAAGAACCCGTCGGAGTCCGCGGTGTGCGCGATGGCGGTGGAGGAGGTCGCCGGGCCCTCGTTCGCGCACAGAATGCCGGCCACGGGGTTCCCGCCGCCGGCCACGGTGAGGCTGTCGCCGCAGACGTTGGCCGGAATGGTGATCGGCACCTGCACGACGTTGTCGTTCAGCACGCCGGGGTCGCCGCCGGTGGCCGCGTAGGCCGCGGTGGTCGTGCCGCCGGCCTTGTGCGGGCCGTTGACGCAGGTCTCGCCGAGCGCGGCGTCCCCGCCGCCGAGGACCGTAGCCTTCACCCCGCACACGTTCAGCGGCGCGTGGATCGGTACCTCGAGGGTGTTGTTCGTCAGCAGGCCGCCTCCGCCGCCGTCCGGGCCGGACTGCGCCAGGGCCGCGGCCGGCGAGGTCTGGCGGGGTGAGGCATGGCGGGGCGAGGTCTGTGTCGGCGAGGTCTGTGCGGGCGAGGTCTGTGCGGGCGGGGTCTGTGTCGGCAAGACCTGCGTCGGCAGGGGCGCCATGACTGGCGCGGGGCCGCGCTGGGCTGCCGGGCGGGCCTTGCGCGCGGCTGCTGCGCGGGCGGGCGTACTGTGCGCGGGCCCTGCATGCGCGGGAGCCTGCTGTGCCTTCTGGGCTGCGGTCGTGGCGTGCTCGGACCGGGGCGCCTTGTGCCGCCCGGTGTAGGGCTCGACGTTCGGGCTGCTGACCGCCCGGGAGCCGCTGACCGCCTTAGGGCCGCCGACCGCGACCGGAGCCGGCCGCGCCGCCTGGTCCGAGGCGCCGTGCTGCTGGCTCTTCGCGCCGTCGGAGTCCTGGTGCTCGGGGTGGTGAACCGCCGAGAGCGCGGGGGCGGCTCCGGTGATCAGCAGGCCGCCGGTCGCGACCGCGAGCGCGAGACCGCGCTTGGCCACGTCGTGCATGCCAGACCTCATTCTTCTTCTGCCGGGGTTCGGGGAACCTGGGGATGACGGGCCGGGGCGAGCGCCGACGGCGACATGGCCCGTCACCGGCGACAACGGCCCCGGGGCCGGCGCGTCACGGCCGGCTCGCCCGCGCGGATGAAAAGTCGTTCTGTGTGATCAAGTTCTGGTGGTCAAAGGGGGTGGGTTGCGAACCCGGGGCCGGGCGGGGGGAGAATCCCCTTCCATGACGGCTGATCCGACGAACGATCCGGCGGCGATCCGCGAGCGCGCTCTGAGCGCCGCGGTCGAGGCCAAGGGTGCCTTGTCCGCCCTCGGCGGCGATTACATGTCCTCCCAGGCGGCCCGCGTCGCCGCGAAGGACCTGGGGATGAAGGGCTGGCCGTTCTACTTCGGCGGCCGGGTGGGGGTGCTCGGCCCGGTGCCGCCGGAGGTGGTGCACGCCATCGTCGGGTTCTTCCCGGCCGAGCACGTCCAGGCCAGCTGGGGCGTGGCCCGGGACCCGCGGCAGAGCCCGCCGTTGGACCGGATCGTCGACCGCTACCGCGATCTGCAGCGCAAGTGGGCCGACGAGTTCCTGGCGGCGCTTCCGGAGTCCGATGCCGACGAGCTGGCCGACCTGCTGCGGGACATCGCCGCCGGCTCCGAGACCGGGCTGTCGCCGCTGGCCGCGGCCTGGGGCGCGATGCCGGAGCCGACGTCGCCCCGGCACCGGGTGGTGCACTGGTCGCACGTGCTGCGCGAGCAGCGCGGCGGGCTGCACATCACGGCGGTGCAGATGGCCGGGCTGAACCCGCTGGAGGCGTTCGTCACCGGGCCGCTCGGTGCCGACGGGGCGCGGTTCTTCCGCTGGCCCGAGCCGTATCCGCAAGCCGACGACGCGATGCGGTTGTTCCGCGAGGAGGCCGAGGAGATCACCGACGAGCTGGCGTCCCGGGCCTATCGCGGGCTGAGCGAGGCGCAGGCCGAACGGCTGATCGCGCTGTTGGGCCGGGCGCAGCAGGCGGCCGCCGGCGGGGGCGGCGTACCGAAGTTGCTGGCGGACCAGCGGCAGGCGGCGGCCGGGGCCTGAGGCGCGTTCGGCGCTGGGCCGGCACCGGCTCAGCGCCGGCTCAGCCCGACTCAGCGTCGGCTCAACCCAGCTCAGCGCCGGTTCAGCGCGGGTTCTGCCACGGGCTCTCGGGGTGCAGCTCCGGCGCCAGCCACAGCTGCGGCTGCACCGTCCGGCACCGCAGCCCGCAGCCGGGCTGCCACGGGAACAGCCCGTGGCTGTCCGGCCAGACCAGCTGCACGAACGGCGGAACCGCGCCGCGGTAGAAGCCGACGGCGAAGCCGAACAGCGTCGGATACCAGCCCGGGTGCACTCGCTTGGCCACCACCGGCTGCGCGTCCAGGATGCCGTCGACCTCGATGTCGATGCCGAACGGCTTGTTGTCGCGGATCAGCCGCCCGGCGCGGTTCACCCGCTGCTGCATGTCCGGCAGCAGCAGCCCGAACAGCGCGACCTCGGGGGAGCGGTAGCTATGCCACAAGCCGACCGAAAAAGCCCAGCCCGGGGTCCGGGTGCCGGGCATGATGCCGATCGAGGTCCAGCCGGTCCGCCGGACGTGCGCGGCGGCCTCCCCGAACCAGCCGGGGACCAGCGCGCGGACCCCGTCGTCGGGGTCGTCGTCCAGGGCGTCCTCGTCGGCGAAGGCCTCGTTCTCGGCGGCGGTCAGGGTGGAGCTCGCCGCCGTCTCGCTGTCGCAGATCACGCAGTGGCACGGCGGGATGTCGGCCGTGACCCGCCGGCGGTCCTCGGGATCGCCGGCCGGTTCCGCGCCGCCCCCGGGGGCAGGACTGTCCGCCATGATGCTCACGATATGCGATGAGTGGATGAGAGTACCTATCCAGGACGCCCGCGGTTCACCTTTCGGACGATACCGCCGCCTACGGTGCACACCCGGTCACGCTCGGTATGCCGGTCATGCCGGTCAGGCGCCGCCGAGGGTCACGATCGCGTCGGTGAGGAAGCCGGCGACCAGACCGAGCAGGATGCCGTAGGAGGTCAGCTCCTTCAGCCCGGTCTTGCGCGCCACCGCCAGCAGCTCGATCACCACGTAGAGGATCGACCCGGCGGCCAGCGACAGGAACGCCACGGACACCGCCGTGGAGGTGAACTGCTCGCCGACCAGGGTCCCGACGAACGTCGGGCCGCCGCCGATCAGCCCCAGCACGCCCAGGTAGCCCCAGGACGGCCGTTCCCCGACCGCGGCCATCGGCGCCACGATCCCGAACCCCTCGGTGGCGTTGTGCAGTCCGAACCCGATGATCAGCAGCACCGCCAGCGAGATCTCGCCGCCCGCCGCGGAGTTCCCGATCGCCAGCCCCTCGGCGAAGTTGTGCAGCCCGATCCCGATCGCGATCAGCATCGGCAGGCTGGCCAGCCGGGTCACGAGCGGCCCCCGCGTGCCGGCCGTCAGCTCCGCCGCGGCCGCCGCCCCCGGCCCGCGCGCCGCCCGCTTGGCGACCCACCGGTCGAAGCGCGTCAGCCCGCACAGCGCGGCGCCGAGGCAGGCCGCCATCAGCAGCCCGTAGCCGAGCGCCGAGCCGACGTGGTGCGGCTTGTCGCTCAGCGCGCCGTCCACCGGCTCCCAGGCGTGGCTCAGGACGTCGAACAGCAGGAACAGCAGGATCCCGATGGCGACCGCGTTCAGCAGCGCGCGCAGCCGCGGCATGGGGCTGCGCAGCCGTCCCAGTGGCAGCCCCAGATAGATCGTGAAGCCTGCGATCGCGCCGAGTATCGCGATCTGCGTCGAAGACATGGCAGTACCTGGATTCTGGTCGGACCGGCCGCGTGACGGTAGATGAGGTTAGCCTTGCCTGCCTCCTTGGGACAAGGCTGCCCCCTGCGGGCGTCCCTTATGCGCGTTTTGCCGACTCTTGACCCATCGGTAGGCCGGCGGCCACGGCGAACCCCGGCCAGAACGCGTCCGCCAGCAGGGCCGCGCTCTCCCGCGGCTTGATCCCCGCGCCCTCGCGCAGCCGCCAGCGCGCGACCCGCTCGCCGGCGCCGATCAGGGCGTGGGCGAACACCGCGATCCGCTCCGGTGAGGCCGCCGGCAGCCACCGGCTCAGCGCCGCCTGGATCAGCCGGGTCTGCTGGCCGCGGATCGCCTCGATCGCCTCCTCGGCCGGGCCGGCCACGATCACCGACTCGTTCAGCAGCACCGCCCAGGCGCGGCCGTGCCGGTCGGCGAAGTCGAAGTACGCTTCCAGCCCGGCTTCCAGCACCGCGCGCGGGCCGTCCTTCTCGGCGCCGGCGACCGCCTCCAGCGTCACCGAGTGCAGATCGGCGCGGATGCGGGCCACGCAGGCCAGCAGCAGCCCCTCTTTGGAGGTGAAGTACTCGTAGAGCATCGGCTTGGAGACGCCGACGCGCAGCGACACCTCGTCCATGGACGTGGCCTGGAACCCGCGCTCGGCGAAGACCTCCTCGGCGGCGGCCAGGATCTGCTGCTCGCGTTCGGCGCGGGGCATCCGTTTGCGGCGCGGGGATCCGCCGGGTTCCGTCATGCCCCCGGACTCTATCGAGCGGGGGCAGACTGCGGGAAAGCCTGTATCGAGCGGGCCAGGCCGCGGGAAGACATCGACTTCTGAATCTACTCCCAGTAAGCTACCCGTCGGTAGCTTGCTGGGAGGGTCCGGAACACGGGCAGGGGAGCATGGCCGATCCGCGAATCAATACCGTCCACACCGTCCACAAGGTCGCCGCCTTCGACGGTGCCGAACTGCACGTCGAGGCGGACGGCGCCGCCGACGCGCCGGTCACCGTCGTGCTGGCGCACGGCTGGACCCTGTCCACCCGCGCCTGGCGCGCGCAGGCCGCGGCGCTGACTGCCGTCGGGGATGTCCGGGTCCTGCGTTATGACCAGCGCGGCCACGGCTTGTCCACGCAGGGCGGCGCGTGGCTCGACGGCGTCGCCGGCCCCCACGCCGACCGCTACGGCCCCGGGCCCTCGGTCGACCAGCTCGGCCGCGACCTGGCCGCGGTACTGGAGCAGCTGGTTCCGGAAGGGCGGGCGGTGCTGGCCGGGCACTCCATGGGCGGCATGACGATCATGGCGCTGGCCGACCAGCGCCCGGATCTGTTCGGCGGCAAGGTGGCCGGCGTGCTGCTGACCAACACCTCCGGCGGCGGCCTGGACCGGCTCACGCTCGGCTTCCCGGAGTTCGTCGCCAAGCCGGTCCGCGGCTCGCTCGTCAAGACCATGCGCCGGATCGCCGCCCGGCCCGGCAAGGCCGACGCGGTCCGCGCCAAGCAGCCCACCGCCACTCGACTCGCGGTGGCGCAGACCCGCTGGCTGCTGTTCGGCCGCCGCGCGCCCCGGTCCGCGATCGTGGAGTGCAACGAGATCATCAAGGCCTGCCCGAGCGCGACGCTGGCCGGCTTCTTCCCGGCTTTGATGACGCACGAGAAGCGCTCGGCGCTGAAGGCGCTCGGCGGCGCCGAGGTCGAGATCCTGGCCGCCTCGCGGGACAAGCTGACACCGGTCGGCCACGCCCGCAAACTCGCCGACGCCATTCCCGGCGCCCGGCTCACGGTCGTCCCCGGCACCGGGCACATGCTGCCGATGGAGCGGCCGGAGGTGGTCACCGAGCGGCTGGCTCGTCTGATCGCAGTAGCCGCCGGGCGCGCGGAGGATGCGGCGTAGCTCGGGAGTTTCCGGCGCGAGCGCGTGAGCTTGAGAAGGCCACCAAAACACGAACTGGCCGGGTTTCATGGGGAAACCCGGCCAGTTCGCTTACTGCTTCGAACGCTGAGCTGCTGCTACTGCCCTTTCGCGGGATCGATCGGGCAGACAGCCATGTCCGCGCTTAGAAGACGGCCTCTCCGTCTTCTCAGGCCGCCATCCGGTCACCGGTGGTGACCAGAACCGCCAGCACCGTACGGGACGGGATGGACAGCTTGGCGAAGATGCGAGACAGATGGGCTTCGACCGTCTTGGTAGACAAGCCGAGCGCCCGCGCGATCTGCCGGTTGGTCCGGCCATCGCGCACCAGCCGGGCGATCTCCATCTCGCGTGCGGTGAGTCGGTCCAGCGAGCCGGAACGGTGCTGGCCGACAGTCATGGTGCTCATTCCCTGTTCCCCCCAGGTGTTCGTGTTGTGCGATGGCACCACCGTAGATGCAAGCTGGTGGTTTCGCGTCGGTAGAACCACGTACTCCACAGGCGTATTCGGAGGTTCACTCCCTCCGGCCCGCGAGCAGCGTCGCCAGCTGTACCCGGTTGGCCACTCCCAGTTTGGCCAGGATGCGCTGGACGTGTGTGTCGACCGTCCGCTCGGAGATCACCAGGTCTTCGGCGATCCGGCGGTTGGTCCTGCCGAGGGCGACCTGGCCGGCGATCTCCTGCTCGCGTGGTGTCAGGGTGCCCAGGATGGTGGCGGTCTCGCCGCGGTCCAGAGTATCCGGACCGGCCAGGGAGTCGTGGTGCCCGGCGCGTGGGGCTGCGACGGGGGCCACGACGGCCACGGCTGCCGCGGCGGTGTCGGGGGCTGCGGCGATTTCGGTGGGGCCGCGGCCCGGCGGGCCGGATAAGCCCGGGGCCTCAAGCGCGGGCGCGCCGCGCGCCCTGGCAGCCGGCGAGCCGGCGCCGTAGGCATCAAGCGGGGCAGGCTGCGGGGAAACACTGTGCGGGGCAGGCTGCGGGAAAACATCAGGCCGCGGAGAAACACTGTGCGCGCCGTCGGCCCCGAACGGGCAGTCCGGCTCCCAGCACTCGTCGCCGAGCCGCACCTCGTCCGACAGCGCCTGCGCCATCTGGTCCCAGGTGAGCTTGCTACCGACCAGGACCGCGCTGGCGTAGGCGTCGTCCCCGAGTTTGGCGCGCACCTGCGCGACGGCCTGCGCGATCTGCTCGGCGAACACCGCCAGCGGCCCGCTGCCGATGCCGGCGTAGGCCGCCTCGCACTTGCCGATCAGCATCGCCGCCACCCGCGCGTCTTCATCCCAGCGCAGGTGCGCCAGCAGCCGCGTGGACAGCGCCAGCAGCCGGCCGTAGCGGTCGCCGACGTCCTGGAAGTCCTGGTAGGCCGCGTTCAGGGTGCTGATGGTCTCCGGGGCCCGGTCGCCGCCGAGCTCGTTGAACGACATCATCACCCGCAGGTAGGCCAGCAGCCGCCGGTCACCGGTGCCGGAGGTCAGGCGCCAGGAGTGGGCGACGCGCTCCGGGTCCGGCTCGCCGTCGTGGATCAGCACCGGCATGTGGCTGGCGAAGGCCTGCTGCCACAGGTTGCCGCTGCGCTTGGCGATGTCCTGCGCACGGTCGGCCAGCTCGGCGGTGTCGCCCTCCGGATCCCCGATCATCAGGGTGTTGACGGCCAGAATGCGCAGCGCGTACGACTCGGTGGTGGGGTCGTCGCACAGCTGCGCCAGCCGCACCGCTTCGCGCAGCGCGTGCATCGCCTCGAAGCCCTTGCCCTGCAGCTCCAGCAGCGCGCCGAGGCCCAGCACCACCCGGGCCCGGGTGACCGACGGCTCGCCGAGTCCGGCCCGGTCGGCGTGCGCGAGCGCTCCGCGCGCGAAGCGCACACCCTCGCCGAGGTAACAGCGGCAGCAGTAGAAGTCCCACAGCGCCGCGGCCAACCGCAGGCCCTCGGCGGCCAGCTCCGGATCGGCCAGGAACCAGCGCCCGGCGGTCCGGATGTTGTTGATCTCCACGTCCAGCACGTGGAACGCCTGCGCCTGTCCGGGCCCGTAGAACCGCGGGTTCAGCCGCTCGGCCAGCTCCAGGAAGTAGGCGGCGTGCCGCTCCCGCATCTCGGCGGTGCGGCCGGCCCGCTCCAGCTCGTCGGCCGCGTAGGCGCGCAGCGTCTCCAGCATCGAGTAGCGCTGGCCGTCCGGCGTCGGCTCGACGGTCACCAGCGACTTGTCGACCAGCCGGGTCAGGGTGTCCACGGCGCTCGGCCCGATGGCGCCCTTGGCGGCGTGCAGGGTCCAGCCTCCGGAGAACACCGACAGGCCGGCGAACAGCTCCTGCTCCTCCGACGTGAGCAGCTGGTGGCTCCACTCGACTGAAGTACGCAGAGTGCGGTGGCGGGTCTCGGCGAACCGGAACGGCCCGGACAGCAACGCGAACCGGTCCGACAGGCGGGCCTCGATCTCCTCGACACTCAGCGCCCTGACCCGGGCCGCGGCCAGCTCCAGGGCCAGCGGTATGCCGTCCAGGCGGCGGCAGATGGACGCCACGGTCCGGGCGTTGGCGTCGGTGAGGTGGAAGCCGCCGGCGGCCTGCTTCGCGCGCAGCGCGAACAGCCGGACCGCGCCGTACTGCGCGGCCCAGGCGGCGTCGCGGATCGGCGCGGCTTCGGTGCCGTCCGGGGGACGCTCGGGCGTGCGCTCGTCGCCGGCCCGGCCGACGGTCGCCGGATGGCTCAGCGGCGGCACCGTCCACACCGTCTCGCCGGGCACGCCCAGCGGCTCCCGGCTGGTGGCCAGCACGGTCAGCCGGCGGCAGCCGGTCAGCAGCCGCAGCGCCAGCGCGGCGGTGGCCTCCAGCCGGTGCTCGCAGTTGTCCAGCACCAGGATCAGCGCGCGGCGGCGCAGCACCTCCACGAGGCGCTTCTGGGCGTCGGCGGTGTCGTCGCCGACCCCTTCCAGCCCGGACAGGTCCAGCGCGGCGGCAACCGCGCGCGCCACATCGACGCCCGCGGCGAGCTCGGCCAGCGGCACGAACACCGCGCCGTCGGCGAGCTCCGGCTCCGGACCCGGGTCCGGATGCGGCGAGCCGCCGGCCTCCGGCGCGCGCGCGTTCAACGCGGCGGCGGCAGCGGCGATCGCCAGCCGGGTCTTCCCGATCCCGCCCGGCCCGGTGAGCGTGATGAGTCGCGACGTGCGCAGCAGACCTCGCACCTCGTCGATCTCGGATTCCCTATCGACCAGTTCCGACACAGGTGTCGGCAGGCCAATTCCCCCATCCTGGCCCATGGACTGAACTATAGGGTGGCGGGTGTGGGCGCGATAGTGGTTCATCCACTTTCAGCAAGGCGAAGTTGTGTATGCGGCCGCAGATGACGCCCCGGAAGCGCTCACGACTACGTCTATGTAGGGGGACGGGCACATTCCGTGCACGTCGAAGCTCGCTGTGATGTCGTAGGACGTCTTGCCGGACAACGGATACGACGCGCTCTGCGCCCCGGTGCCGCCGGGTGAGGTCGAGGACTGCGAGCCGCCCATCGTGACGGTGACGGTGACCGCGCCGGTGCCCTTGGCGACCACGTGGACGTGCGCGGTGTAGGTGTAGGACCCGGTCTGGTCGGCGGCGAGCGAGCCCACGCTCAGGGAGCTGACACCGCTGGCGCCGCTGCCGCCGGCCGGCCCCTTCGAGGACGGCGAGGCCGGCGGGGGAGCGGCCGCCGACGTGGTCGGCGCGGCCGCCGAGGAGTGGCTGGTGGTGCTCGGCGGGGCGGCCGAGCTGGTCGCCGGCGGGGGCGGCGGGTTGTTCACCGGCGGGGAGCTTGGCGGCGGAGCCGGGGTGCTGCTGTCGGTCGCGGTCGGGGCGGTCGGCTCGGTCGGCGCGGTCACGGCGCCGGAAGAGACAGAGCTCTGGCTCGTGGAGGGGGAGGGGGAGTCCGCGGGCTTGGAACCGGCCGCGCCTGCCGGGGAGGTCGAAGCGGAGGTGGTCGGCGGGGTCGCGGTCTTGTCGGAGTGCTTCTGGTTGACCGCGGAGAACACGAAGACGCAGGCGGCGGCGAACAGGACCGCCGCGATCGCGTAGCGGGCGATGCGCGCCCGGTCCACAGGCTCGGTGGGCGGCGATTGTGCGAAGACCGGCGGGGGACGGTCGTCGCCGGGCTGGAAGTACTCGAATTCGTCGGGTCCTTCGGGTCCGTCGCGCCTGTCGGGTTCGGCTAGTTCTTCGGCTGCACCGACCGCGCTGAGCGCACCGAGTGCTCCGACTGCTCCGACTCCGGACGGGTACGGCTCGTCGCGGAACAACGGACGGCGGCCCTCGTCGATGTCCGGAGCTGCTTCGGGCGGGCGCCGAGATATGTGGGTGGCGTCGGCGTCGTCGGTCAGCCGGTCGTCGAGGGGCGGATCCTCGGCCGGCCCCTTGTTCGGCGGGGTGCGGGGGATCAGCAGCAGATCGGCGTCGGGGGCGGCGGGAGTGACGACGTCGTCGAACGTGTCCGGGCCCGTGAACGGCGGAGTGCGCGGAACGCGTGGCGGTTCCTCGGGCAGCACCTCGGGCGGGGCCTCGTGCGGAGCCTCGTGGTCGAAGTCCTCGAGTTCGATGATCGGAGTGGCGTGCGAGACGTGGGTCTCGTCGGCATCGCCGAAGGCCGGACTGTCATCGAAGACTGGGCTGTCGTCGAAAAGTGGGCCTTCGTCGAAAACCGGACTGTCCTCGAAAACCGGGCTGTCTTGGAAAGCCGGACTGTCGTCGAACTCGTTGAACGTGGTGGTGGCCGCCGGTGCCGACTCGATCACCGGCGCACCCGCGCCGCGGATCGGCATGATGCGCGCGGTGCGCTCACCGGTGTCCTTGCCCCGGGCATGCCGCGCGGAGGGCGAGTCCGAAGTCTCCGGTGGCGGAACCATCCGGGGAGCCTCGGGAACTTCGGGGACTTCAGAGATCTCGGGTGCCTCAGGAGCCTGCGGCGCGCCGGTGTCCGGGGTCGCATCCGTGCCCTTGCCCCGTCGCAGCTGCGTCACCGAGGCGATCCGGGCCGGCGGCGTGGTGCCCTGCACCATCTCCAGCGTGCGCACGCGCTGGGCGTCCAGGCGCTTCACCCAGTCCGCGTAGCCGTCCGCCGACCACGACGGCCAGGACTGCGCCGACTTGCCCTCCAGGCGCGGCAGCCACCACGAGGCGAAGTACTGCGCGTCCACCGCCAGCTGCTCCACCGCCGGGAGCCAGTCCAGATCCCGCCGGCGCCCGCCGCGCGGCGCCTGCGCCAGCTTGGAAAGCACCGGGCGCAGCCGCACCGCCAGATCCCTGGCCTCGCGCGCGGTCTGCGTCGCCTCCTGCGGGGTGTCGGCCGGGTGCCACTGGGTGCCGGCCAGGATGCCGGTCACCAGGGTCCGTGTGCCGCCCCGCCCCCGTTCGTCTCCCCTGTCAG
>JABFWL010000409.1 GCA_013362315.1 Catenulispora sp.
CGCCCGGGGGCCGGTGTGCGAGTCCAGCCAGCGGGCCAGCATCGCGAGGCTCGGCAGCGCCGTGAGCTCGTCGACCCACGGCGCCGCGCCCCGGCCGCCGGCCGGATCGGCGGGCCCCGTGGGCAGGTTCTGACCGGACACCGCGACCACCTCCATCGGCGGGCTCGGGGGTGCCGAAGACCCCGGCCCGCACCGCCGCCTGTCTGCACGGCTTCCGAACGACTACCGAGCGCGATCATAGGACCATCCGGGGGCGCTGTGACGGCGCACACACTCCCGGATCACCTGATCGTGGCCGTACTGTCACACTCCCCGCGCGCGAGCCCGCCGCCGGCGGACGTCAGCGGCGCCGCCCACACCCACCCTGATATCCTTCATCGTGTGCGAAGCTTCGTGTGTGCCAGCTGGCGGCCGTCCTAGGGACGGCTGGTCAACCCGCACGCCGAGCAGGCCGTCCGACGATCCGGACGGCCTTCGTTGTCTTCCCCGCCGGGGCAGGCGGCGGCACGGCGGTCCGACTCGTCAAGCGAGCCCAGACCCCCGATCCGCGCCCCACCGTTGGGAGAACGACGATGAGCATCACTGTTGACGTACCCACCCCGAACACCGGCCAGGCCACGAGTTTCCCCGCAACCGCGGGAAACCGGCCGCCCAGCGCGGCACCTGCGCAGGCGGAGGTTCCGGCGTTCCTCACCGAGGCCGAGCTGGCCGCGCAGCTCGTCGGCGACGCCCGCCGCATCCGGGTCCTCACCGGCGACCGCCCCACCGGCGCGCTGCACCTGGGCCACTATCTGGGGTCGCTGCGCAACCGCGTCCGGCTGCAGGACGCCGGCGCCGACATGTTCGTGCTGGTCGCCGACTACCAGGTGGTCACCGACCGCGACGCCGGCGCACACACCACCGGCCACGCCCTGGGGCTGGTCGCCGACTACCTGGCCTGCGGCCTGGACCCGGCCCGCTCCACGATCTTCGCCCACTCCGCCGTCCCGGCGCTGAACCAGCTGCTGCTGCCGCTGCTGTCCCTGGTCTCCGTCGCCGAACTCGAACGCAACCCCACCACCAAGGCCGAAGCCGCCTCCGCCGGCCGCCCGGCCCTGTCCGCGCTCATGCTCACCTACCCGGTGCACCAGGCAGCCGACATCCTGTTCTGCCACGCCGACCTGGTGCCGGTCGGCCGCGACCAGCTGCCGCACCTGGAGGTCACCCGCACCGTCGCCCGCCGCTTCAACACCCGCTACCGGCCGCTGTTCACCGAACCCCGCGCCCTGATCTCCGACGCCCCGTCGGTACTGGGCAGCGACGGGGCGAAGATGAGCAAGAGCCGCGGCAACACCATCGCGCTGCGCGCCACCGCCGACGAGACCGCCGCCGTCATCAAGGGCTTCAAGACCGACCCCGACCGGCACATCACCTACGACCCCACCACCCGCCCCGAGGTGTCGAACCTGGTGCTGATCACCGCGCTGTGCCGGGGCGAGGACCCGCACACGGTCGCCGAGCAGATCGGCTCCGGCGGCGCGGCCACCCTGAAACGGCACGCCACCGAGGCGGTGAACGAGCACCTGCGGCCACTGCGGGCCCGCCGCGCCGAGATCGCCGCCGAACGGGCGCTGCTGTCCGGGATCCTGCGCCGCGGCGCCGAGCGCGCCACCGCCGAAGCCGAGGCCACGCTGCAGCAGGTGCGGGAGGCGATGGGGATGGCGTATTGACGCTGGCGCGGCGTAGCCGGCGGCCAGCAGGCCGCCGGCTACGTGTTCACCGCTGCTACGCCTCACCAAGCCTTGCCGGCGACCTGCCGTGTCGTGGCGTTCAACCGGTTGAACAGGTTCGTGATCGCCACCATCATCACGATCGCCGCCAGCTGCTTCTCGTCGAAGAACCGCGCCGCACTGTCCCAGACCGCGTCCGTCACCCCATCTGCGCCGTCCGCCATCCGCGTCGCCGCCTCCGCCAGCGCCAACGCCGCCCACTCCTCATCGGAGAAGAACGGCGCCACCCGCCACACCGACAGCATCCCGATCCGTTCCTCGGACTCCCCCGCCTTGCGCAGATTCCCCAGACCGCTGAACACACACGGCGCGCAGCCGTTGATCTGGCTGGCCCGCAGATGCACCAGCTCCAGGATGGTCTGCGACACCCCGCCCTTATAGACCGACTTGTACAGGTCCTGAACGGCGCCGCCGGCGTCCAGGATCATGGCCGGGTTGGCGATGCGCGGTTCCATGGTGAGCTCCCTTTTTCGAGGCCTTGAGGATGTTCTCGGATCGGACCGGCCGGCCCGATGCCTCTCTGACTCCCCACAGCCGCCGAATGTGACAGCCCCGGCGCGCCTAGTCCTGCCACACCGCCAGATCCACCACCGCATACGGGTTCGAGTCCGTGCTCGACGGCATCCGCCGCACCGTCACCAGCACCAGATGACCGGTGCTGGTGTGGATGCAGAACGCGCTGCCCGCCGACACCTTCGACAGCGGAACGTCCTTCTGATACCGGGTGTTGTTCAGGCACGCGGCATAGCTGCCGGTCTCCTGCGGATCCAGGATCGCGACCTGGTCGGCGTAGAACGTGCCGTCGACGAAGCTGGTGGCGAAGAACCCCATGCTGTCCGGGCCGTTCGACGTCCCGGACACCGGGTGATACGGGTCGTGGAAGAAGTCGACGCTGTAGCTGGAGGCCAGCTGAATCCCGGTGTAGGTGCCCAAAGACGTTCCCGACGCGACCGACGAGGACGAGGCAGACGACGCAGAGGACACGGACGACGAGCCCGAGGAATCCGAACCCGACGGCTGCGACGACGTCGAGGAGGAGGTGGAGGAAGTGGAGAAGGTCGAGGCGGAGGAGGCGCTGGGACTGCCCGCCACGGCCGCCGAACTCGTCGACACCCCGCGGCTGGGGGTCGTGGTCGTCGGGTTCGCTGCTGACGGCTGCGAGCTGTGGCTCTGCGACGCCGGCGACAGCGACGCCACTGTCTGGCTCGATGCGGACTTCGACCGCAACGCGTGATCGCCGAACGCGCCGACCGCCACCCCGACCACGAACACCAGCCCGGGTATACCGGCGCGCGCCAAGACGCGCTTGTTCTGCGGCGGGGTTTCCGCGGGAGCGGCACTATCGGCGGCGGGAGCGAGAGCGGTGGCAGCCGGCTCGGCAGTGCTGGCCGGTTCGCTCGTGGTCGGGTGTTCGGCTAGGGGTGCCGGGCTGTCGTCGCCAGCCGGTTCGGCCCTGGCAGAGTCCACGGCAGCTGCGGCTGGCTCGGCCTCGGCGGCCAGCTCGGCGTTGCCTACCTCGTCTGACTCTTCGTCCTGGTCAGCCTGTACAGCGGCGCCCGCTGCCGCGGCGGCCTCCGCAGGCTCCTTAGCCTCTACAGCCTCCGCAGGCTCCGTGGCCTCTACAGCCTCCGAAGCTTCCGTCGGTTCTGCGGGCTCTGCTGTGTGTTCTGCGGCTTCTTCGGAACGGCCTTCTTCCGGCTCCGGCTCCTGCGCCGGCAGCGGCGTGATGATGGACGGCTCCGGCGCCACCGGCACCGCCGACGCCTCAGCGCCGCCGGGCTCGGCGCCGTCGTCCTGCGCCAGCTCGGCGATTTGCGCCCAGTAGTCGTCCCACGCTTCGACGTCGCCTTCCCAGGCGGTGACCAGCGCCAGCGTCACCTCACGGCTGGGCAGCTGCTCGCCGGCGAGCGCCGTGTCGATCTGCTGCCCGGTCAGGCCGGTACGGCGGCTCAGCTCCGCCGGGTCCGGCCCTTCCGCGAAGTCCCTGAGGTCCCGCAGCCCTTGCGCCAGTACGGCGACGGCCGACGTCGACGACACCCGCTGCCTCCCCATGCCTCGTCCGATGCGTCGGTCGTCAAGCGTAGTGCTGTCGGCAACGGCGTTTCGACCCCGATCCGCCACCCGCACCGATGAGCGGTTTCGGTGCGGATAGCGCGAAACCTTGACGCTTCCGAGCATCCGCAATCATCTGCCCCGGCAGACCTCCGCCGGTTCGCCACGGCCGTTCTGTCCTTCGCTTTGGCCGTTCTGCCGCCGACGAGCCCGCCGCCAGCTTTGTCCTCTACTCCTGCCTACTCCTCCTTCCTTCTCTCGCTTCTTAACTCCCCGCCCTTTACTCCTGACTCCCCGCCCTCTACTCCTGTCGCCGCCCACCAGGCACCCGAATGCCCTGCTCGGCGATGCCAGCACCATCGCTCGCCCTGTCCTCTCCCGCGCTTCTGCCGCTCCCATCACTCCCACCGCTTCGCCGACCCCCGCCGTCGACAACCTCCCGTTCCCGCACCGCCGCAGCGAGCTCCCCGCGCAGCGAAGCCGCCAGCAGCTCCGCTTCCCGCCTGGCCTCCCGCTCCGCCGCCAGTGCCGCAGCATCCTGCTGTGCCCGCGCCGCCGCCTGTTCCGCCTGCGCGGCAGCGGCCTCCACCGCCGCCTCGGCGCGCGCCGCCCGTTCGGCTTCGGCCTGCCGTGCCGCCGCTTCCCGGTCGGCGCGCTCGAGCTGGGCACGCCGTGCCGTGTGCGCGGCTTCCGCGTCGGCTTTCGCCGCCTGGATCTGCGCGGTCAGCCCGGCGCGCATCGCCTCCATCTCGGC
>JABFWL010000625.1 GCA_013362315.1 Catenulispora sp.
TCCCCTCGGTCACGTCGGCAGGGCCTGTCCTACAGTGCCGGACCTGGGGTGTCAAGTTCACGCTGTACGAAACCGCAGGTCACAGCCATACCGCAGCGCGTGGACTTGACACCCCAGGGCCGGTGCTGTACCGCTTGCGGCTGACGACGTGGCCGAGGGGACCGAACCGCCCACCCCACGAACCGCAGGCGCAGAGACTGACCCAGCCGCCCTAGGGAATCGCGCCAGTTCCCCGAGGGAATCGAGGCCCGCCGGCGGCACCGGCCCTTCACAGGCCTTTGATCTTTGCTTGAAAGCCGACCATCTCCCCGACCTCCACCACCAAGTCAACGCCCAGACGCCAAAAACTCCACCAGCTCCTCCGCCTTCATCCTCCTCGCGCGGGAGAACTCCCCGTCCGCGGAGTCAAAGCGGATCTTGCCCTGCGGGTTCAGCACGGACACGGCGGGGATGCCGCCGGCGATGGGGTGGTTGAAGGCGGCATCCAGATCAGCGTGCTGGTCGCGCTGACCGCGCTCGGTGCCGACGCTGACCGTCACCAGGTGGTACTTGCGCGCCAGCAGCTCGGCGATCGCGGGCTCAGCGGTCCAGTCCTCGAAGGCCGTGCAGTCGGGGCACCAGCGCGCGCCGAATACCAGCAAGATGTCCTTGCCGTCATCGACGGCCGCGGCGCGGGCGGCGGCCAGGTCTGCTCGGGGATCGCGGGACGGATCGAAGAGCTCCATGGTCACAACGTAGCGGCGTCGAAGTCAGCGGGCGAACCGGAGGCGGCCAGCTCACCGCGGCGCAGCACGTGAACCTGGCTGACAGCGGCGAGCGCCGCGCGCGGATGCGGCTCGGCGAGCACCACGGAGCGATCGGGATGCGCGGCGGCAAGCTCGGCGAGGACCGCGTACAGGCGACCGGCGAGCGCTGAGGCCAGCCCCTGCGACAGCTCGTCGACCAGCAGCAGCCGCCACGGTGCCAGCAGCGCGCGCGACAGCGCCAGCATCTGCTGCTCACCGCCCGACAACAGCGCAGCGCGGCGGCTGGTCAGCTCTTTGAGCGCAGGGAAAGTTTCAAAAGCCAGCTTCAGGTCGGCGGCTCGATGGCCAGCGAAAAGCTCCAGATTCTCGCGGACCGTGAGACTCCGGAAAACGCCGCCCTCATCGGGGATCAGCAGCACCCCGGCGGCAGCCCGCCGACCGATCGACGCGCGAGTGATGTCCGAGCCCTGCCACACGATGCGCCCCGAGGACGGCCGCAAGTATCCAGCCACGCTCCTCAGGAGCGTGGACTTGCCAGCACCGTTGCGCCCCACAACGGCTGTCACTTCGCCGGGCTCGATCGTCAGGCTGACCCCGTGCAGCGCTTCGAGCGGACCGTAGCGAACGCGCAGGGCGTCCAGCGTGAGCAGCGGCAGCAGGGACGGCATCAGTCCTCGCCGGCGTAGACGTCATGCGCGAGCGGCGTGGCCAGCACGTCATCCGGGCGGCCGGAGGCCTCGACGCGTCCGGCGATCATCAGGTGCGCAGTGTCGGCGACCGCACGGATGAAGCGCAGGTCGTGCTCGACGAGCAGCACGGCGAGGCCGTCGGCGGCCAGCGTGCGCAGCACGTCGGCCAGGCGCACGATCTGCCGATCATCGAGCCCTGATGCCGGTTCGTCCAGCAACAACGCAGTGGGTTCAGCGGCGAGCGCCCGCGCAAGTTCCACCAGACGCATCGTCCCGGTAGGCAGCGTCCCAGCCGGGACATCGGCCACAGCCGCCAGCCCCAGCCGCTCCAGCACCAGGCCGACCGCGGCGCCGACCGTGGCGCGCCGCGGATCGGGCAGCCCGAGCAGCCCAGCCACCAGCGGTCGACCACGACGGTTCTCCGCGCCAACCCGCGCGTTCTCCGCGACGGTCAGTCCGGCGAACAGCTCGATGCGCTGGAAGGTCCATGCGAGCCCGGCGCGCGCCCGGGCATGCGGCGCCAGCCCGGTCAAATCCCGGCCCGCCAGCGTCACCGTGCCGCCATCCAACCGATCCAGCCCGGTGACGCAGTGGAACAGCGTGGTCTTCCCGGCTCCGTTCGGCCCGATGAGCGCGGTGACCGCCCCGGCCGGGACGTCCAGATCCACACCGTCGACCGCCGCGACGCCCCCGAACCGGCGTCGCAACCCCCTGATCGCGAGCCCGGTCATCCGGCACCCCGTTCCCGCAGCCGGGCCGCAAGCTCCCGGCCAGCCGGGCTGAGCCGCCGCGCCGGACCAGCCTCCCGATCAGAGTCCTGCGACGCAACCAGCCAGTCCCCACCCCGCCGCACGACGGCGCTGATCCCCCCAGGAAACCAGCCGAGCAGCACCGCACCGACGCCGATCAACAGTCCCGACACCCCGACCACGGTCCCGACGTCCACCGCCACCAGCGCCGCCGCCCCCACCACGGCGCCCACCGCCGAGTCCACGCCCCAGACCGCGACCGCCGCGAACCACACCAGCCCTTGCACCGGATCGAAGTCCGTGGGATTGAAGGCCTCGGCTGCGGACGCGGTCAGCGCACCGCCCAGACCGGCCAGGCCGGCGGCGCAGGCGAAGACGAACACCTTCAGGCGCCGCACGTCGATCCCGGCCGACACCGCCGCCGGCTCGGAATCCCGCAGCGCGACCAGCGCACGCCCGAGCGGCCCGGTATGCAACGCCCGGACCAGCAGCAGCGCCAGCCCGAGACCACCGAGTTCTAGGACGTAGAACCAGTGGTCGTCGGTGAAGCCCGGCGGCCGGGAGACGGTCAGCCCGCCGACGAACACCGGCTGCGCGAACACGAATCGCGCGACGACGGCGGCCGTGGCGAACGTCGTCAGCGCCAGATACAGGCCCTGTCGGCGAATGGTCGGGTATCCGGTGAGCCAGCCGATCGGAGCCACCAGCAGCGGTCCGAGGACCAGCGCGGCCAGCCACGGCACGCCGCCGGCGGCCAGCTTCGCCATGAACAGCGCGCCGAGACCGGCGTATCCGGCCTGCCCCAACGAGATCTGTCCCGCATAGCCGGTAGCGACGACCAGCGAGACGAAGATGACGGCCAGGGCCGGCACGGCCAGCGCCGCGCGCAGATCCGCGGGGTCGAAGAACAAGGGCAGTCCCAGCACGAGGGAAAACGTGCCCAGCGGCAGGCGCTGGACCAGATCAGGCTTCGAAGTCCGGCGCGCGCCGCTGCGATGCAGGCCCGCTCCGACCGAGCCGGAATCGCGGATCCCCAAGCGCGGCAACACCATCAGCGCCGCGAACAGGACCAGCACGAACAGATTCGTATGGAAGGCGTCCACCAGCCCCTGCCACCGCGCGGCCGGATGCAGCGCGGTGAGCTCGGTCTGCCCGATCCCGACCGCCAGCGCGGCGCCCACCGCGACCGGCAGCGAGGTCAGGCGAGCCAGGACCGCGACGCCCATCGTCTCCAGCACTGTCAGCGTGAGGCTGTAGGGGTCGAGATGGTAGATCGGCGCCCAGAGCACACTGGCCAGCCCGGCCAGGAACGAGCCGAAGGCCCAGCCGCCGGCGGCCAGCCGGTCGGCGGGCACCGAGGCGGCGGCCAGGTCGCGGTCGTCGACCACGGCCCGGACCAGCAGCCCTACTCGCGTGCCGGTCAGCAGGAACGTCAGCGCACCCGCGATCAGCGCAACAACGCAGAGTTCGACGATGGTCGAGTAGGGAAGGCGCAACGACCCGGGCAGCCGGACGTCCCCGGCTGGCAGGATCGCGGGCGCGTCGACGTACGACCGGCCGCCCCACAGCAGGAAGATCAGACCGAGGTGCAGGACCAGCACGCCGAGGGTCGCGACGAGCAGCCCGGAGGCGCCGCTGCCTCGCAGCGGCCGGTACACGACGCGTTCCAAGAGCAGCCCGATCCCCGGCGCCACCACACCGAGGACCAATACGGCCGCGACACCGACCGGCATCCCCCAGACGCGGACGCACTGCCACATGACGTAGGCGCAGAACACCGCGATCGCACCGAACGCGATGTTGAAGACACCGGTGACCCGGTAGGTCGCCAGCAGCCCGACCGCCGCGAGCGCCGCCACGCAGCCGATCGCCAGTCCGTTCAGCGCGAGACCGGCATAGAACATGGCGCGCCTACTCCTCGGCGGCGGCGGTGTCGGGCAGCTCGCGAGTGACCTCTGCGGACGGCTCCCCGGTAGGCGGCTCCTCCGCAGGCGGCGCCCCGGCAGGCGGCTCTTCAAAAGACGCTGCCACCGCCTCGGTCAGCAGCGCGTGCAGCTCCGCGATCCGCCGCGCCGTATCAGGATCCGTAGTCCCGGAGGCCGCCACCACGACTCCGCACACCACCAGCGCCGCGCCGGGTATCGACGCCGAGGCGAGATACGGCAACTGCTTGGCGGCGACCGCCTCGCCGGAGATCAGGTACCAGCCCACCACGAGCAGCAGAACGCCCACGAATCCGACAGCCCCGCCCAGGGCCAGCCGGGTACGCCGGTCCGATGCGTCGAGGCGGGACATGCGCCGGGGACCCTCCGGTGACGGTCGGTGAAGCGAGAGTGACTGTGGACCCTTACTGGAGATGATGGTATGTCAGGTTCGAAGATGCCGGGAATACTCTCCAGGAGCGTGATCCTCCGTGATATCTCGACGCACATCGCTCGTCCGGACCGGCGCCACCCTCGCCGCCGCCGCCCTGCTCGCCGCCGGGTGCTCCTCCAGCAAGTCGACGCCGTCGGCGAGTGGCAGCAGCACCGGCACCACCTCCTCGCCCATGTCATCCGCCTCGACTGCCTCGACTGCCTCGTCTTCGGACACCGCGGGCGCCGGCACCTCCGCAAGCGCCTCCGGCGGCAGCACCTCGACGGCCGGCGGGCAGCCCAGCGACCCGGCGGCGGCGACCCAGGCGGTGAAGGACGCCTACAACAAGTTCTTCGACAACACCATCGACGTCGCCACCAAGGCCTTGATGGTCCAGAACGCCGGCAAGGTCCAGGGCCTGCTGGCCGCGCTGGCCGCGGCCGCCAGCGGCCAGAAGTCGTCGATCCAGGTCAACTCGGTGACCTTCGACAGCGCCACGCACGCCAAGGTGGACTTCGCGATCCTGCTCAACGGCACCCCGGCGGTCCCGCACGCGACCGGCGAAGCCATCTACGACAGCGCCTCCAACCACTGGCAGGTGGCCGATGCCACGCTGTGCCAGCTGGCCGGGCTCACGCCGGGGACGAGCCCGGACGTGCTGAAGGCGGCGGGATGTAGCGGCTGAGGCTCAAATCTCCCGCGCGGCTTGAGCTCCGCTGTGCGCGCTCAGGTAGCGCCACAGCAGCTCCAGCGCGACACACGAGACAGCCGCGATCATCAGGCCGGTGGTCCACTGGTACCAGGACCCGAAGTGCAGGTCGAAGAACTTGCGGCCCACCGGCAGCGCGACGCAGAGTACGAACAGCCCGGCCATCGAGGCGATCAGCACGATCTTCCACCACACGATCGGCCGGGCCACCAACTGCACGATGTACAAGCTGCACGCGAACAACGACACCATCGCCGTGGTCTGGGCCTGGAGCAGCGACCCCGACTCCGCGCGCGCCACCCAGTAGGCGATGAACACCTCGGTGCCGGCCACCAGCCCCGCGGGGATGGCGAACCGCAGCACTCGCCTTACGAAACCGGGCTTCGCCCGCTCGTAGTTCGGGGCCAGGGCCAGGAAGAACGCCGGGATGCCGATGGTCAGGGCGGCGATCAGCGTCGTGTGCCGGGGCAGGAAGGGGTATTCGAGCTGGAAGATGCCGACCAGGACCACGAGCACGAACGAGTAGACCGACTTCACCAGGAACAGGTTCGCGACCCGTTCGATGTTGCCGATCACCCGGCGGCCTTCGGCGACCACCTCCGGCAGGGTGGCGAAGCGGTCGTCCAGCAGCACGATCTGGGCGACGGCCTTGGTGGCGCCGGAGCCGGAGCCCATGGCCACGCCGATGTCGGCGTTCTTCAACGCCAGCACGTCGTTGACGCCGTCGCCGGTCATCGCCACGGTGTGGCCGCGGGACTGCAGGGCCGTGACCATCTCGCGCTTCTGCTGCGGCGTCACGCGGCCGAACACCGAGTGGCGGGCCACGTCCTCGGCGAACGTCTCGACGTCGTCCTCGGGCAGGGTGCGGGCGTCCAACGGATCCCTCGCGCCGGGCAGATCCAGGGAGTCCGCGACGGCGCCGACCGACACCGCGTTGTCGCCCGAGATGACTTTGAGGCTGACGTTCTGCTTTTCGAAGTAGTCCAGGGTGGACCGGGCGTCGGAGCGGATGCGCTGGCGCAGCGTGATCAGGGCGACCGGAGTGATGGAGCCCTCTATGACCGCGTCTACCGGGCCGTCCGCGCGAGCCAGCATCAGAACCCTGAGCCCGGTCGAACCCAGCTTCTCCGCCTGCGCCGCCGCGGGAGTGCCGCGGCCGAGGACGTCGGGTGCGCCGAACAACCAGGTGCCCTTGCCGTCGGCGAAGGTGGCGCCCGACCACTTGCGGGCTGAGGAGAAGGGTGCGACCTGCGTCACGGTCCAGCCCTCGGCCGGATCCGGGAACTGCTCGATCACGGCTTGCATCGTGGCGTTCGGCCGCTCTTCGGCCGCGCCGAGGGCGGCCAGGACGGTCGGCACGTCGGTGTTTTCGGTGCTGCCAGTGCTCTCGGCGCTGCCAGTGCTCTCGGCGCTGCCAGTACTGTCAGTGTCGGAGAGCGCGGTGACGGCGTCGAAGACCATGCCGCCCTCGGTCAGCGTGCCGGTCTTGTCCAGGCACACGGTGTCCACCCGGGCCAGCCCCTCGATCGCCGGCAGCTCCTGCACCAGGCAGTTGCGCTGCCCCAGCCGGATCACGCCGACCGCGAACGCCACCGAGGTCAGCAGCACCAGCCCCTCCGGGACCATCGGGACCAGGCCGGCGATGGTGCGGCTGATACCGGCCCGGACCCCGCCGGAGCGGTGCAGCTGGGTGATCACCTGCAGGATCCCGGCCGGGACCATCAGCCAGGTCATGTACTTCAGGATGTTGTTGATGCCGGTGCGCAGCTCGGAGTCGACCAGCGTGAACTTCTGCGCCTCGGCGGCCAGCCGCGCGGCGTAGGCCTGGTGGCCGACCTTGGTGGCCTCGAAGGCGCCGGTGCCGGCCACCACGAAGGAGCCGGACATCACCGGGTCGTCGCCGCCTTTGAGCACCGGGTCGGACTCGCCGGTGAGCAGCGACTCGTCGACCTCCAGGGCGTCGGCGCGCACCGTCCTGCCGTCGACCAGGATGCGCTCGCCCGGCCCGAGCAGGATCACGTCGCCGAGCACGATCTCGGAGGCGCCGATCTCCCGCTCCTGGCCGTCGCGCAGCACGCGCGGGCGCGCCTCGCCGACCACCGCCAGCGAGTCCAGGGTCTGCTTGGCGCGCCACTCCTGCAGAATGCCGATCGCGGAGTTGGCGATGATGACGAATCCGAACAGCGAGTCCTGGATCGGCCCGACCGCCAGCATGATGACGAACAGCGTGCCGATGATCGCGTTGAACGGGGTGAGCACGTTGGCGCGGACGATCTCCGCCATCGACCGCGAGGTCTTGGCCGGGACGTCGTTCACCTCGCCGGCGGCGACCCGCCGTGCCACCTGGTCCGCACTGAGTCCGGTCAGCGGCTCAGCCACGGCTGTCCCAGGATGCGTCATGAGTCCCACAAAACCCGAAACCGCGATTGGCCGCAAATCAGAGAATCTGTCTGGGGCGTAATGACGAAATCGCTCTACGCATACCCGCCAGATGAGGGACCACATTCGCTCACTTGGCCTAGTCTGGCGCCGCGGCATGTCCGCACGGGGGTCGCTTCGCCGTGCGGACCCGGAGCCGCGCGCTGATGTCCAGCACTTGACCGACTCCCAGGAGCGAACCATCCATGTCTGATTCTTCCGCGCGCCGGCCGCTGGCGCTGACGGCGACGCTGGCCACCTCGGTGGCCGCCGCGGCCGGGATGATCACGCCCGCGCACGCCACCACGGCCAGCCCGGCGGGCACCGCGAACCTGACCATCTCCGGCGGCTCGGACTCGCCGGCGTCGTCGGCCACCGTCACCGGCACGAAGTACGGCCTGAACTTCGCCGCGCACGCGCAGGAACTCGCCTGGGCGCCGACCGGGGCACGCGCCGCCTGGATCGACCCGGCCTCGCACGCGATCGTGACCGGCACGCCGGGCGGGGCGACCACGATGATCGCGCCGGCTCCGGCCAACGGCACCGTGCGTGAGCACCCCGCGTGGATCGAGGGCGGGGCGCGGGTGGTGTGGTCGGAGAAGGTCTCAGGCGGCGACGCCGTCCTGAAGTCGGCCTACGCCGACGGCTTGGACAAGGACGGAAACGGCGCGCCGATCGTCCACGACTTCTGGAAGCTCGCCGGCGCGGACGTCCTGCATCCGGACTCCGTCGGTGCGTTCGTGGTGTTCCAGGTCAACCAGGCCGGAAAGCCGCAGGTGTACGCCTGGGACCGCTCGCAGCCGAACACGACCCCGTACAAGGTGGCCGACGGCTGGGCGCCGTCCCTGTCGCCGGACGGCGCCCGGGTCGCGTTCATCAGCGGCGGCAACGTCTTCACGGTGGGCACCGCCAACCCCGGCGCGACTCCGGCGGCTCCCAGCCAGCTCACCGCCTCCGCCACACCGCTCGAGTACCCGGTGTGGACGCCGGACGGCAAGGCCGTGGTGTTCCAGGTCTTCGACAACCAGACCAAGGACGCCGACACCGCGTGGGTGGCCGCCTCGGCGTCCAAGGTCACGTCCTTCACCCAGGTGGTTCCCGGCACGCACGTCCTGGGCGTGCCGGCGTTCCAGCCCCTGGTCCGTTCGCACGTGGTGCGCCTGGCCGGCACCGACCGGCTCGACACCGCGATCAAGACCTCGCAGTCGCAGTGGGGCACCGCCGGCTCGGGCAAGGGCGCCGCCGCCAAGGCGGTCGTGCTCTCCCGCTCCGACCAGCCCGCCGACGCCCTCGGCGGCTCGGCGCTGGCCGCCAAGGTCGGCGGCCCGCTGCTGCTGACGCCGACCGCGGGCCTGACCCCGCAGGTGCAGGCGGAGATCCAGCGGGTGCTGGGGGCCGGCGACGGCGTCAAGACCGTCTACGTGCTCGGCGGTGAGAAGGCGCTGTCCCCGGCGGTGGCGCAGGCGCTGGCAGCGCTGAACTACAAGGTGCGGCGGGTGGCCGGCGACGACCGGTACTCCACCGCGGTGCAGATCGCGCAGGCCATCACTGGCGACGCGAACAAGGCGCCGGACTACATCCTGCTGGCCACCGGCCTGAACTACCCGGACGCGCTGTCGGCCGGGGCCGCGGCGGGGGCGATCAACGCGCACGACGGCAAGAACGCGGTCGTCCTGCTCACCAACGGCAAGACCATGCCGCAGTCCACGACGCAGTACCTGGCGCCGCTGCTGGCCCGGACCGACCTGAACTCCGACCGGACCAAGCCGGACAACTTCATCGAGCTGGACACTGTCGGCCAGCAGGCCGAGGACGCGGTGAAGTCGGCCTGGATCCCGGCGGGCTACCAGCCCGGCCAGTACCACGGGCTGTCCGGCAGCGACCGGTACGACACTTCCTTCAAGGTCGCGACCTACTTCTTCGGTTCCGCCGACGCCGCAGGCCTGGCCACCGGCATGAACTGGGCGGACGCCCTGTCCGGGGGCGCCGAGATGGGCACTCTGGACGGCCCGCTGCTGCTGGTCGACCCGGCCGGCAAGGGTGCTCTGCCGGCCGGCGCGGCCGCCTGGCTGCACCAGGACGCGGGGCAGTTCACGCAGCTGGAGATCTTCGGCGGTAACGCCGCGGTCCCGACCGGCGTCGACAAGACGGCGGGCGGTTTGATCGCCGGGCCCGGCGGCGTCGACTACGCGTCGAATCCGACGGTCGGCTGATCAGTCGCGAGGACAGTCGGGCGGCGCGGGCTCTGGTTGAGGCCGCGCCGCCGGCTTGTGGGTGCGTGTCGGTGCTCATCGATGCGTAGGGACAGCAGCTCGGCACAGCAAGCTCGGCGCTACGAGTTCAGTACAGCAAGCTAGGGGGGCCGTCCATGTCGGCGCTTTTTCATCGGTGGCCCAAGCGGGTCACGGCGGCGGTCTCGGCTGCTGCGCTGATTCTGGCGGGCCTGGCGACGTGGCTGCTCAGTGCTACCGCTTCGCCGCCGACGCCGCAGGCGGTGCCGAGCACCGTCTATACCGGGCCCGGCTTCGATCCGTGCTCGGCACCGGATAGCGCTTCGATGGATGCTTGGCTCGCCTCGCCGTATCGGGGCATCGGGATTTATCTCGGCGGCCTGCGATATGCGCCTGGCTGCAAAGAAGGCAACACCGCGACGCTGACGAAGGAGTGGGTGGGGCGGCAGGCCTATAACGGCTGGCGCTTCCTGCCGTTGTATGTGGGCAGTCAGGCGCAGTACAAGGACGGCCAGGGTAACTACCAGAGCGACTTTGACACGCTGACCGCGGACACGGCGTTCCAGCTCGGGTCCAGGGAGGCGGACGACGCTGCGAGCTTGGCGCGTGCGCTTGGCTTTCCGCCTTCCTCCGTGGTCTACGACGACATGGAGAACTACGACCCGCGCTACACGCCGCTGGTTCTCGCCTACTCACAGGGCTGGACGCAGGAGTTGCATCGTGCGGGGTTCCGCTCTGGGTGGTACTCCAGTTCTGGGAGCGGCATCAAGGACCAGGCCGGCGCGTATGGGCCTGGGTCGCCGGACGTGGTGGACGTTGCCAACTGGAACAATACGAATACGACGGATGACCCGAGCCTGAAGCCGTCGCAGTGGGCGAATCATCAGCGGATACATCAGACGCAGGGTGGCCATGAGGAGAGCTACGGCGGGGTCAGTCTGAACATCGACACCGATTGGTTCGATGTTGGGCAGGCTAGCCGGGCTACTGTGGAGCGGTTGGCTGGATATGACCGTGATCTGACTGCTGTGCTGGCTAGTGTTCGCACCTTTGACTGTCATGGGTGCGGTAATGCTGGACACGACCAGGCTAAGGCTGCGGTGCTTAGCCGGGATGACACCTTTGCTGACGCACTTGGGGGGTCGGCGCTGGCTGCGCAGGCGGATGGGCCGCTGCTGCTGACCAGCCCGGGGGCGATGAATCAGGCGTCTCTTAATGAGCTGCGGCGGATATTGTGGCCGGGGTCGACGGTGTATTTGCTGGGGGGTCCTAAGGCGCTGTCGCCGGCGATTGAGCACGCGGTGGCTGCCGCTGGCTTCGTTCCCCGGCGCATCGCCGGCGCCGACCGGTTCGAGACTGCGGTCGGGATCGCTAAGGCCATTTCGCCTCACGGCGCGCCGTCTAGCGTGCTCATAGCCACGGGCGCGGACTTCCCCGACGCTCTCGCCGCCGGGGCGGCCGCCGGCGCGATCGGTATCAGCGCTCAGACCATTGCGCCGGGAGCCGCCGCGTCGCAACCTGGCGACGTGTCGCATAACGGGGCTGTGGTGGTGCTCAGCGACGGTTCGCAGCTGCCTGCGGCCAGTCTGGGATACCTGGCGGGGATGGACCCGACGGCGACGAAGATGTATGGGGTGGGGGGCAAGGCTGTGGCGGCGGTGCATACGGCGTTTCCGTCGTGGCAGAACTGGGTGACGTTTACGCCGTTGTTTGGGGCGGACCGGTTCGGGACGGCGGTGGCGGTGGCGCAGCGGTTCTCGTATCTGCCGACGTCGGTGGTGGTTGCTTCGGGCGCGAACTGGCCGGATGCGCTGTCGGGGGGCGCTATGGCGGCGCATCGGGGGGTGCCGTTGTTGTTGACGGATCCGAAGGTGCTGCCTGGGGCTACTGGGTACTACCTCGGGGCGAAGAACAATCCGATTACGACTGCGACGCTTGTTGGGGGGACGGCGGCGATTACGGTGGGATCGGCTGGGGCGTTGGGGGATGCGTTTAGTTATCCGGGGCAGTGGGATTTGACGACTGTTCGGTGAGGGGGTCACCTTTCAAGCAAAGATCAAAGGCCTGTGAAGAGCCGGTGCCTCCGGCGGGCCTCGATTCAGGCCTCGATTCCCTCGGGGAACTGGCGCGAGTCCATCGGGGGGCTGGGTGAGGCGCGGCGCCGGCGGTTCGTGGGGTGGGCGGTTCGGTCCCCTCGGTCACGACGGCAGCCGCAAGCAGTACAGCACCGGCCCTGCCGACGTGACCGAGGGGACCGAACCGAAAAAGCAGGGCGAGGTGTGTGGGTTTGCGGGGGGCGAGGTGGAGGCTTCGTCGTCTGGCCGGCGGTTGGGTGGTCGGACGCGGGGTTGAGGCTACGTGGGCCGGCTGGCGGTGGGGTGGTCGGAGGCGGGGCTGGGGCTACGTGGGCCGGCTGGTGGTCGGGCGGTCGGAGGCGGGGTTGGGGCGGGTGGCTTCGTCGCGAAGACGAATCTGCGCGGCGTGTCGAAAACGATGGGCGCCGCTCGACGCACTAGCGGAAGGACAACAGCAAGCCACCAGTACACCGAGCCCATAAGGAGCGCTGCCGTGAGCACCGTCACCGCCAACATTGTTCGACAACCTGGCTGGGACGCCGTATGAGCTGGAGCAGACTTCAGTGCGTGCCGGGGACGGCGTCGTGCATCTCGCCTATCGGATCAAGCGCTGAGTTGGCCTTCGGCGGCTCGGGCTTGAATACCCAGTGCTTGTAGAGCCAGAAGTTGTAGAGGGTGATGACCACCGTGGACAGCGGCTTGGCGATCAGGTAGTTCACGCCGATGCCGGTCAGGGTGTACATCAGTACCTGGGTGACAGCCAGGTTCACCGCGACCAGTAGTGCGAAGCGGAGCGTCTGCTTGTGCACGGCGCCTTCGCGGGCGCCGTGCTCGGCGAAGGTGAGCATGCGGTTGATGGAGAAGTTCACGCCGAAGGCGATGAGGTAGGCCAGGCCTGTGGCGAGCCATAGGGGGAAGTGCCCCAGGCCGTGTGTCAGGTAGAGCACCACTTCTTCAGTGGCCAGGGCTGAGCCGCCGCTGAAGGCGTAGCGGACGAAGGTGTGGTTCGCCAGGGTTTTGATGAGCTGCTTCACGACAGCACGTCCTGCGGCAGCGCGGTAGAGCCGGACGAGTCCGCCTCGTCGTCTCCGCGTCCTGTGCTGTGGGCGGCGCGGCGGCGCTCGAGCCACCACACCGCGCCGAGAGCGAGTGCGCCCAGGGCGGTGCCGCCGATGCCGGCGGTGAAGCCGGGCGGTGTGAAGGAGAGCGCGATCCGGTGGGTGCCGGCTGGGACCGGGACGCCGGTGAACGCGCCGAGCAGCTCGGTGGTCTTCACGGTCTTGCCGTCCACGGTGACCGACCAGCCTGGGATGCTCGGCACCGAGAAGAAGACGGTCGCGGCGGTGTCGCCGGCGGTGGTGGCGGCCAGGCCGGTGTCGTTCCAGTGCACGGCGCTGACCCCGCCGGTGCGCAGCTGCGCGAGCTTGGCGTCGACGGCGGCTGGGTCCAGGCCGCGGACCACGTCGGAGCCGAGGTGGTAGGTGTGGCCGGGGGTCAGGGACGAGCTCGACATCGAGATGGTGAAGGCGCCGGCGTGGACGCCGCCCAGGTCCTGGAAGCCGGTCGAGAAGCCGGCGGGGTAGGGGATGTTGTTCTTGTCCTTCGACGCGTCGGCGAGCGGCGCGGGGCGGTCCTGCCCGTCGAGGCGGGTGGTGGTCTGGGCTTGGTTGAACACTCCGGGTGCGTAGAGGTAGACCTCACGTGTTCCGGGTGACTGACAAGTCCACTCGATGCGGCCCGTGGGCTTGCCACCGCCGGGGGCCTGCTTCGGTGCTGTGATGGTCAGCGTGCCGTCGGTCCCGGTGATCACCTGGAGGCCGTCGCCGGTAATGGTCGGCGCACCGCACAGAGACTGGAAGGCGCCGGGCATCCCGAACAGCTGCTCCTGTGCGGTGAACGGCGCGTTCTCCGGCAGCGGCTTGGTGAAGTCGGCGAGGTCGTCGCCGGTCAGGCGGAAGCCGACCGGCAGGGTGTCGTTGATTTTGTAGACGGTGGTGATGTTCTTGTCGGCGGCGCCCGGGGCGCTGTCGTTGTAGGTCTTCTGGAGCGTGACACCGAGCCGGTTGATGGTGCCGTCGGCGCTCTCACGCGTCGTGCCGACCAGGTACTGGTAGCCCAGCAGCGCGTCGGTGAGCAGCGTGGCCCCGGCGTGCGCGGACCAGACGTTCGCCTCGTGGTGCGCGAAGCCCAGGTCCTCCATCGACTGGTGGAGCTTGCCGGATGACAACGAGGAGAAGTGCGTCATGGCGAAGTTGCCGTAGCGCAGGGCGTCGTTGGCGGTGCGCAGGTTCTGGTCGTAGCCCTCAGCCCGGAAGAACTCGTTGTGTCCCGGTTGCAGGCTCTCCAGCGCGGTGCCGTAGGAGGTGGTCGGCGAGCCGTACCAGTTGGAGGTCTTCACGGTCCCGTTGCCGGAACCCTTCTGGGCTCCGAGATACCGCTGGCTGATCAGCTGAACCGAGCCGCAGGCGTCCAGGGCCAGGACCGCGACAGCGGCCACGGCGGCGGCCTGCGGGGTGGCCAGGCGCTTCGGGATCCAGGCCAGGCGCTTGGGCAGCGGGTCGTCTTCGGGCCGGACTCGCAAGTAGAGAGCGAAGGCCAGCAACAGCGTCCCGAGCACCAGAATCACCGTGTCGAACCGCACGACATCCGGGGTGATGATGCGGGGGTAGGACTGGCGTCCCCAGTACAGGATCACGAACCAGAAGGCCGCACTCAGGCCGAGCCACTTGATCTGCTTGACCGACTCGACCGCGACCCAGGCCCGGAACGCCAGGAACGTCAGCAGCGCGACGATGAGAAAGGCGAACCGGAACGGGAAGGCGTTCGGCATCTGGCCGCCGTGCATCAGCACGTAGAGCGGCTTGATCTGCATGGCCAGGAGCAGGAACGCCAGCACGGCCCCGAACGCGATCCGCTCGGCCCGGCGGATGCCCTTCGCCAGGAAGAACAACGGCACGAGCACCAGGATCAGCGTGGCGGCGCCGATGTTCGGCGACTTCGACTCCATGTCCAGCGTGCCGCCGAAGAACCGGGCCAGCAGTGACAGCACCGGGACCTTGTCGGGGTCTATTGAGGCGGCGGCGTGCAGCTTCGTCTTCTGCGTCAGGCCGCCGAGGTAGGTGGGCAGGATGAAGACCGCGGACAGCAGCCCGCCGATCACCCCGGCCACGGCAAAGCGGCCGACGGTGCGCAGGAAGTCCTTGCGCTCGAAGACCTCCCGGACTCCGAAGTAGCGCGCGAGCCCGTACATGCACGCGAACACCAGGATCATCGCGCCGGTGTAGAAGTCGATGATCAGGTTCAGGCCGATGCCCAGGGCCAGCGAGGCGATCCGGCCGGTGGCCAGCAGGCGCTCGATGCCGAGGAGCACCCACGGAAGGAGGTAGAGCGCGTCCAGCCACATGATGTTGAACGCGTAGATCACTGACCAGGCGCTCAGGGCGTACGCGGTGGCTAGCACCACAATCACGGCCTTGTTCACGGTGCCGTTCACTGAGCCGTCGCCGTCGCCCCGGAACTTGCGCAGCAACAACGCCATGCCCAGACCCGCGGCACCCAGCTTGAGCACCGTGACGACGGCGATCATCACCGGCAGCCGGTGGTCCGGGGCGAACAGGGTCAGCAGGCCGAAGGGGCTGGTCAGGTAGTAGGAGACGATCGGCCAGAAGTTCAGGCCGCCGTCGCCGCGCCAGGTGAACAGCAGTGAGCCGTGGCCGCTGAGCGCCTGGTCGAAGTACGAGTAGTACTGCGCGTACTGGTTGTTCAGGTCGATCATGAACGTCGTGTAGGCGCCGCCCGGATCGAACGGGTAGATCCCGCGTCCGGCCAGCACCGCGGCGAACACCACCGCCGGGACGACGAACGCCAGCACCAGGTACAGGTTGCGGCGTATCCCGGCGAGAAGGGATCTGGTCACTGGATTCCGTTCAGCTCGCGCGCGCCGGGGATCCCGTGAACCGCCTCGGGTTCCCGGCCGGCCGTACCGTCTCCGGATCCCTCTACCGAGTCGTTCGTGCCGTTCGCGCTGTTCGTGCCGTTCGTGCCGT
>JABFWL010000354.1 GCA_013362315.1 Catenulispora sp.
GGCGACCAGCGCGGCCACCGCGCCCACGCTGTGCCCGGCGGCCGCCGCCGCGCGCACGCCGCGGACTTCCAGCACCCGCCACGCCGCGACCGCCGCCGTCACCAGCGCGGGCTGCGCGTTGTGGGTGGCGGCGAGCTCCTGCGGCGCCGTCTGCCAGCACAGGGCCCGCATGTCCAGGCCGAGCGCGTCGCCGGCCTCGTCGAACACCGCCGCGGCTTCCGGGCAGGACTGCGCGAGCGCGCGTCCCATGCCGGGCGTCTGGCTGCCCTGCCCGGGGAAGAGTGCTCGCACGCCGAAGGCGGCGACCCCGCTATCCGCTTCCACATCCGGTCCCATGTCAGATCCCATGTCCGGTCCCAAGTCCGGCCTCCGTCGTCATTTCCTGTCCCGGGTGCCGGACGTCCCCGAAGTGCCGGCGCACCCATGCGTCGTCGTAGATCGTGTCCAGGTAGCGGTCGCCGCCGTCCGGGCAGATCAGGACGCAGGTCGAGTTCTGCGGGAGCCTGGCGTGGTAGCGGAGCAGCGCGGCGGTGACGGCGCCGGAGGAGCCGCCGGCCAGGATCCCCTCCCGCTCCACCAGAGCTCGGCAGCCGGCGACGCTTTCGGCGTCCGAGATGTGCAGGACGTCGTCGGCCAGCGCGGCGTCGGCCAACGGCGGCCGGACGCCGGCGCCGTGGCCGGGCAGCAGCCGGGGCCCGGGCGGCTGCCCGAAGATGACGCTGCCGACCGCGTCCACCCCGATGATCCGGGTGGCCAGGCCCCGCTCGCGGACGTACTCGGCGCAACCGCGCAGCGTGCCGAAGGTGCCCACCGAGACGAACAGGTAGTCCAGCCGGCCGCCGAGGGCCCGGTCGATCTCGGCCATCGTGCGCCGGTGCGCGCGGGGATTGTCCGGATTGGCGTACTGGTCCGGCCAGAACGCCTCCGGGGTGTTCTCGACGATCTCGCGCACCCGGCGCAGCCGGGCCGACAGGTACTCGCCGGTGTCCGGGTCGGGCTCGGTGACGACGTCGAGTTCGGCGCCGTACGCGCGCAGCAGCCGGCGGTTCGCCGCCGTGGCCTTCACGTCGACGACGCAGATGAACCGCAGCCCGTGGTGGCGGCAGACCTGCGCCAGGCCGATGCCGAGGTTCCCGGAGCTGGACTCGACCACCACCGAGCGGCCGGGTTCCAGCCGGCCCCGCCGGATCGCGCCAAGCACGATGGACAGCGCGGTGCGGTCCTTGACACTGCCGCCCGGATTGAACCGCTCGAGCTTGGCCAGCACCCGGCCGCGGAACTGCGCAACCAGGTTCTCCAGCTCGACCAGCGGCGTCCGCCCGACGAGCCCGGGCAGGCCCTCGGAAGCCACAGCCGTCATGCGACTCACCCCCCTGGTGGTGAGCGGCGGTCGTCTTCGCCGCCGCCGGCCCACCGGAGAGTCTGGCGCGCCGGTTTGGACGGCCGCTGGACGCGCACTGGACCGATTGGACTCCGACGCCCGCCACAGTGGACAATCAGAAGGCTGACACGGGGCCGGAACCAGAACTCTCCAGGGTGGTCACGCGTGCGCATTCAGGTGCTCGGCCCGGTCCGCGCGTGGCGGGCCGATGCCGAGCTGGCCCTCGGGCCGCCGGCCCAGCGCGGCCTGTTCGGGCTGCTGGTGCTGGCCGACGGCCAGCCGCTGTCGCGGACCCAGCTGATCGACGCGCTGTGGGCCGATGAGCCGCCGTCCGGCGCCGCCAACGTGATCCAGACCTATGTCAAAAGGCTGCGTCGGTTGCTGGAGCCGGCCCGGCCGGCGCGCGCCTCCAGCACCCTGCTGCCCACGGTCGGCAGCGGATACCGGCTGCTGCCGCCCGGCGACGGCGTCGACCTGGTGTCCTTCCGGCGGCTGGTGGACGCCGCCGCCGCGCTGTCCGCCGACCGGCGCCGCGCAGCGGACCTGCTCGGCCGGGCCCTGAGCCTGTGGCGGGGCGCGCCGCTGGCCGACATCCCGACGCTGGCCGGCCATCCCACGGTGGTGGCGCTGGGCCGGGAGCGGCACGCCGCGCTGGGCGGCTACACCGACGCGATGATCGCCACCGGCGCCGCCACCGACGCGCTGCCGCTGCTGGCGCAGGACGCCGCCGACCATCCGCTGGACGAGGCCGCGCAGACCCGGCTGATCCGCGCCTACCACGCGGCCGGGCAGCGGGACCGGGCTTTCGCCGTCTACCACGACACCCGCCGCCGGCTCGCCGACGAGCTGGGCCTGGATCCGGGCCCGGAGTTGGCCCGGGCGCACGGGGCGCTGCTGCGAGTGACGCCGCCGGCGGCGAAGACGGCCGGGCAGGCAGAACCCGAAGAAGCGGCGGCAAGTCGGCCTTCGCCGGCCCCGGGCGAGGCGGCGTCGCAGCCGACGGTGGCAGGGTCAGTGTCAGGGTCGGCATCAGTGCCAGTGCCGGCGTCATTGCCGGTGTCAGTACCGGCGTCAGGACCAGTGGCGGTGGTGCCGGTATCGATACCGGCGGCGGTGCCGCTGCCGGTTCCGGCCCAGCTGCCCGCCGACATCCTCGGCTTCACCGGCCGGACGGCCGAGCTGGCGACCCTGTCCGGCCTGGTCGACGCCGGCGGCACGGCCGTGGCGATCGCCGTCGTGTCCGGCACCGCCGGAGTCGGCAAGACAGCGCTGGCCATCCACTGGGCGCACCGGGTCCGCGACCGGTTCCCGGACGGCCAGCTCTATGTCAATCTGCGCGGATTCGACCCCACCGAGCGGCCGGTGACGCCGGCCGACGCGCTCGCCGGATTCCTGGAGGCGCTCGGCCAGCCGGTCCGGCGGCTGCCCTCTGATGTGGACGCGCGCGGGGCGCTGTTCCGCAGCCTGCTCGCGGACCGGCGGATGCTGCTCGTCCTGGACAACGCCCGCGACGCCGAGCAGGTCCAGCCGCTGCTGCCGTCCGCCCCGGCCTGCCACGCGGTGATCACCAGCCGCAGCCAGCTGCAGGGGCTGATCGCCATGACCGGCGCGTCGACGCTGTCCCTGGACCTGCTCTCGCCCGAGGAGTCCCGCGAGCTGCTGGCCGGACGGCTCAGCCCGGAGCGGGTGCGGGCCGCCGGGCCGGCCGTCGACGACATCGCCGAGCGCTGCGCCCACCTGCCGCTGGCGCTGGCCGTCGTCGCGGCCCGCGCCGCCCTGCGCCCGCGGTTCGATCTGGAGGCGATCGCCGCCCAGCTGCGCGGTCCGCGCGACCGGCTCGACGTGCTGCACGGCGGTGACACCGCGACCGACCTGCGCGCCGTCTTCTCCTGGTCGTTCCAGGCCCTGGACGCACCGGCGCGCCGGCTGTTCGCGCTCCTCGCGCTCCATCAGGGGCCTGACATCTCGGCGCCGGCCGCGGCCAGCCTCGCCGGCCTGCCGCGGCGCGCGGCCGAGCGGAAACTGGCCCAGCTCTCCAGCGGCCATCTGCTGACCGAGCACGCCCCGGGCCGCTACACGTTCCACGACCTGCTGCGCGCCTACGCCGTCGAGCTGGCCGGCACCCTGGATCCGGCCGAGCGGCGGGCCGCGGTGCACCGCCTGCTGGACCACTATCTGCACACCGCCTACGCGGCGGCGGTGACGCTCAACCCGTCCACGCCGGTCAGCCTGGAGCTGGGCGAGCCGCCGCCCGGCGTCGTGGTCGACCCGCCGGCCGACGCCGGCGAGGCGCACGACTGGCTGCTCACCGAGCACCAGGTGCTGCTGCAGCTGGTGCAGTGGGCCGGCGACGCCGGCTTCGACGCGCACGCCTGGCAGCTGGCGTGGGCGTTGACGGTCTTCCTGGACCGCCAGGGCAGCTGGCCGGAGCGGCTGGCCGTGCACACCGCCGCGCTGGCCGCCGCCGAACGCCTCGACGACACCGCCGGCCAGGCCAACATGCACCGCGGGCTGGCCAACACCTACGCCCGGATGGGCCGGATCGAGCAGGCGCACATCCACCTGTGGCGCGCCCTGGACCTGCTCGACGACCTCGGCGACCGCACCGGACAAGCGAACCTGCGCCTGAACCTGGCGTTCGTCGTCCGCAGCCTCGGCGACCCGCAGCGGGCGGTGGAGCACACCGAGACCGCCCTCGCGCTGTACACGGACCTCGGCAACAAGGCGGGCCAGAGCCGCGCCCTGCACGAGATCGGCTGGCAGAAGGCCATCTCGGGCGACTACCAGGCGGCCCTGACCCACTGCCGCCGGGCGCTCGAGGTCCTGGAGGAGGTCAAGGACCGCTACGGCCAGGCGGGCGCGTGGGACAGCCTGGGCTATATCCACCATCACAGTGGGGAGCACCAGCGCGCCATCACTTGCTATCGGCAGTCGCTGCACCTGCTTGAGGAGATCAACGACCGGCCGCACAGCGGCGAGGTGCTGATGCACCTAGGCGAGGCGCAGCTCGCCGTCGGCGACTCGGACGCCGCCCGCGAGTCCTGGGCCCAGGCGTTGGCCGTGCTCACCGAGATCGAGCATCCGGACGCGGGACCGGTGCGGGAGAAGCTGGCCGCGCTCGGGCCGGGGCGAATGCCGGAGCCGGTTACCAGGGCCGGGTCCGTCGACGCCTCGACGGACCCGGCCTGA
>JABFWL010000653.1 GCA_013362315.1 Catenulispora sp.
TGCGCTTGGCTGAGCTTGACCTGGAGTCCGCTCCAGGTTGAAGCATGGCTGCCATGAGATATCGCGCCTTTGGTGAAACAGGACTTGTCGTCAGTGAGATCGGCCTGGGTGCCTGGCAGCTGGGCAACGTCACGGACTGGGCCGACGGTCCGGACGAGAAGGAGTCGCTGGCCATCGTCGGTGCCGCGCTGGACGCCGGCGTCACCTTCTTCGACACCGCTCCCAACTATGCCGGCGGCCACAGCGAGCGGCTGCTGGGCCAGGCTTTGGCCGGGCACCGCGACGAGGTCGTGCTGTGCACGAAGTTCGGCAACCATCCCGGTGGCCAGGACTTCTCAGCCGACGCCGTCCGCGGGTCGGTCGAGAACAGCTTGCGGCAATTGCAGACCGACTATCTGGACATCGTCATCATGCACAGCCCGCCGCACGAGATGTTCGACGGCCGGGTCGTCCGGCATTACGAGATCTTCGAAAGCCTGAAGAAGGAGGGGAAGATCCGGGCCTACGGCGGCTCGGTCGACTGGCCTTCGGATATCGAGACCATGCTGGCGACGACGGACAGCCGCGCCTTCGAGGTCTTCCTTTCGGCGCTTCACCAGGAGACGTGGGAAGCGACGGAGCTGGCCGGGGCGGCCGGTGCCGGCAGCGTGGTGAAGGTGGCGCTGGAGTCCGGCTGGCTCGCCGGCCGCTATGACGCCGACACGGTGTTCACCGATGCGCGGTCCCGGTGGACGCCGCAGGAGGTGGCGCGCCGCGCGGCGCTGACCGCCGACTTCCGTGCGCTGCTTCCGGAGGGGCTGACCATGGTGCAGGGCGCCCTGCGGTTCGTGCTGGCGAACAGCGGCGTGTCGACGGTGATCCCCGGGACGAAGAGCGTCGAACAGCTGCACGCCAACGTCGCCGCGGCCGACGCGGACCTGCCGGCCGAGACCGTGGCGGCGGTGCGCAAGCTCTTCGCAGAGAAGATCGCCGGGGTTCCCACGGGCTGGTGAGTTCCGACGGGCTGGTGAGCCCCGACGGCTGGTAGCCGCAGCCTCAGGACTGGCGCAGCAGGATGCCCCGCACATAGGCGGCTTGCCCGACGTGCTGCAGGGTGTCCGACACGACGCTGACCAGCCGTACGCCCAAGGTCACCGGCGGGTCCCAGCGGGTGTCGACGACGCGGTCGAAGTCGTCTTCCTTCAGTCCGCTGAGATACGCGACGGTCTGCTCGTGCACCGCGTCGTGGTAGCCGGTCAGCAGGTCGGCGGAGGGCACGTGCAGCTTTCCGACGTCGTGCGAGGAGTGCCCGTAGCCGATGGCGGCCTCCCGGTAGGGGGTGCCGAAGCGCTCGGCCCAGCCCTGCGCGGTCCAGATCTGCTCGGTGCCCGCCACGTCGGCGACATGGTCGTCCTGCACCCGGGCCAGGTGCCACACCAGCCACGCCACCGGGTTGGCGTCCGAGTCCAGACGCCGGTGCAGCTGCTCGACGGTCAGATCGGCGACCGCGGCGTGGACTTCTTCGTGGACGCGGCCGAACGCGTCGATGAGGAGTTCGTGGCCTAGCATGCGCTTCACGCTATCGCGGCGGGTCCGGCTGTGCTTGGAGTGGCCGTGCCTTGAGTGTCTGCGCTCAGTGCGTGTGCGCCCCGGTGGTGTGCACCGGTCCGTGCGAGCCCTCGCAGTGCCCGGCCGGATCAGCGGCCGGGCCCGCGGCGGGGCGGCGGCCGATCTGCAGGACCCCGTGCTCGCCCTCGCCGAGGTGGTCCACCTGCAAGGTGGCGTGCGTGATGCCGTGCGTCGAGCGCAGCTGGTCCTGCAGGTCGCGCCGGACCTTGTGGCAGTCGCCGCCGGGGACCACCAGGACGTGTGCGGACAGCGCCGCCTGGCCCGAGGTGATCTCCCAGATGTGCAGGTCGTGGACCTCCACGACGTTCTCGACCGCGGCCATCTCATCGCCCACGGCGTCCGGCTCGACACCGGCCGGCGCGGCTTCCAGGAAGATGCGGCTGGCCGCGGTCACCAGGCCGATACCGGCCTTGAGCATGAGCGCGACCACCACCAGCGAGGCGATGGCGTCGGCGCGGGCGAAGCCGGTGGCCAGCACCACGGCGCCGGCCACGGCGGTGGCGACGAAGCCGTAGAGGTCGGTCAGGATGTGCTGGAAGGCGCCCTCGACGTTCAGCGAGGTCCGGTTCGCCTTGGAGATGGACCAGGCGGCGGCGATGTTCACCGCGATCCCGACCAGCGCCGTGACCAGGACCAGCCCGCCGGTCACCGCCGGCGGGCTGATCAGCCGCCGGACCGCCTCGAACGCCAGGATCGCCGACAGCACCAGCAGCGTGACCCCGTTGGCCTGCGCCGACAGGATCTCGGCCCGCTTCAGGCCGAAGGTGTAGCCGCCCTTGGCCGGGCGCGCGGCCACCCGCATGGCGAACAGCGCCAGCAGGATGGAGGCGGCGTCGGTGAGCATGTGGGCGGCGTCGGACAGCAGCGCCAGGGAGTGTGCGACCAGACCCACGACCACCTCGACGCTCATGAACCCGGCGATCAGTGCCAGGCCGATCAGCAGCCAGCGGCGGTCGGCGTCGGCGCGGATGCCATGGGAGTGGCCTGAGTGGTCGGAGTGGCCTGAGTGGTCTGAGTGGTCCGCATGGCCTGCGTGCTCGGCGCGGCCGGAATCATCGGAGGCAGCGCAGTGACCGGCGTGGTCGGCGTGGCCGAGCGCGTCGTGATCGTGCTGGTGGTGATCCTTGCTCCGCACTCCGCCTCCGTCTCTCTCCTATTGTCCTCCTTTTCAGGCATTACATCGCAGCACCGGTTCCTCCGGCAAAGCCGGCAATGACATCGGTTTCCATTCTCTTCGGCGGTATTTCCCCTTAGCGGGTTTTCCCAGGGTTTGACAGACCTCTGCTATGCCGGTCGAATGCATGGCAGGGCCCGGGGGCGGCCGGGACGGGAGCAGCCATGGCGTGGATGCTGGACATTCATCTGATCGACGTCGGCCAGGGCGACAGCACGCTGATCGACGTCTACGACGACGTGAACCCGCTGTACGGCCGGACGATGCTCATCGACGGCGGCGAGAGCGCCTACGCGCGCACCGTGCACGACTACATCCTCCACCTCGGGCTGCCCAGGGTCACGCATTTCGTCTGCACGCACTACGACAAGGACCACCGCGGCGGCCTGCACGCCCTGCTGCTCGCCGACGACCTCACCAACGTCGCGTGGCGGCTGACGCTCGCCGCCAACGCCAACACCGTCGGAGCGAACCGTCCCGAGCGGATCGCGAGCGTCACCGGCGCCGTCTACAGCGCGGCCGAGGGCAACTGGGGGCCGGTGAACTCGATGCTCGCCAACGGCGTGGCGACCGTCGCGCGCACCTCCGTCGGCGCCGGCGCCACCGACGCCCAGGCGGTGGGCGTCGGCGTGCAGGTCGCGGTGAGCGCGCCGAACCCGGCGCCGGCCCTGCTGACCAACCACCTCAACCGCCGCGCGGTGGCCCGGGCGGTGGCGCTGGCCGCCGCGGACGCGATCGACAACGGCCAAGCCGGGCCGGCCCTGACGGCCACCGTCTCCACGGCGGTCTTCGACAACCTCAGGCGGCGCGTCGCCATGCAGCAGGCCCGGTTCTGGACCGGCAACCGCTACAACAACACCCACGTCATCGACCTCGGCGACGGCGACTCCGGTCTGCCCGCCGGCTGGACCGGAGCGATCAGCGGCCAGTTCACCATGTCCGGCAACGCCGCGCGCACCTCCTTCCCGGCCCGCATGCGCACGTCCCTGCCGGTGCTCGGCAGCGAGCTGCTGTGGGGCTCCGGACCTGCCGCGATCGCGCCGCCGCCGGGCGCCCCGCGCGTCTACGCCGTCGCCCGCGGCGGCTGGGTCTGGCAGGGCGTGAACGCCGCGGCGCAGCAGGTGACCCTCGCACCCACCGGCAACAACCGGTCGATCGGGCTGGTCGTGCAGTTCAACGACTTCCTCTACAGCACCTTCGGCGACCTGGGGTCGGTCGGGGAGGACCCGCTGATGACCGCGCTGACCACCCAGGGCCTGCCGGACCTGGCCGGCGGCGTCCTGCCGCTGCCGGACTGCCTGGCCTCGTTCAAGGTCAGCCACCACGGCTCGAAGTCCTCGACCTCGGTGGCGTTCCTGAACGCCGCCCAGCCGGTCTCGGCCCTGGTCAGCTCCGGGTTCCACCTCGGCCACCAGCACCCCGACGAGAGCCTGGTGTTCCGGTTGCACACCCAGGCCAGCATCCGGAACTACTTCCTGACCAACTGCAAGTTCCAGACCCACGTCGTGCCCGCCACGAACCAGCAGAACCAGCTCCTCGTGCCCGGCAACAAGTCGCTGGTGGCCGGGGACAACGCCGACGTCAACCTGGCCCCCGGCCGCCACCGCGGCGACATCCGGCTGCGGATCACCGAGGACCAGTCGAACGCGATGCAGGGCGCCGGGCGGCAGTACAGCGTGCGGTACTGGGAGGACGATCTCGTGCCGCCGGGCCCGCGCATGGTGACTGAGCCGTTCTGACGAGCCGTTCTGAGCTGACTACTGAGCTGACTACTGAG